>NZ_JBEPSF010000012.1:0-166088 GCF_040548725.1 Stenotrophomonas sp. 2619
GTACAGCAATGTATTGAGCTAACTGATACTAATGATCCGTGTGGCTTGACCATATAACCTCAAGTTGCCTTGGCCGACATGACATGTCGATAGATACCAAGTGCACGCTACGTCACAAGACCAAACGAGAGGCAGGCGCTCAGGCGCGTCTCTTTGTAAAGCCGGCACATCCGTGCCCGCTCCCTGCAAAGACACGACCTGCGGCGACACTCCAAAAGCCTCCCTGGTGAAATTAGCGCTGTGGAACCACCCGATCCCATCCCGAACTCGGAAGTGAAACGCAGCTGCGCCGATGGTAGTGTGGCTCAAGCCATGCGAGAGTAGGTCATCGCCAGGGTTTATACCCAAAAACCCCGTTGCTCACGCAGCGGGGTTTTTCTTTTTTTGCAGGCACCCGGTTTTCGAAGGTGTCTGTTTCTCGGAAGAGACCCATGCCGAGCTGGCGCAACGCGCTGCTCCAACCGTCTCCCTGGTGAAATTAGCGCTGTGGAACCACCCGATCCCATCCCGAACTCGGAAGTGAAACGCAGCTGCGCCGATGGTAGTGTGGCTCAAGCCATGCGAGAGTAGGTCATCGCCAGGGTTTATACCCAAAACCCCGCTGCTCACGCAGCGGGGTTTTTTCATGTCAGGGTTCCGTGTTCCTGACATGCCATACGGCCTCCTTCCGACGGGGCCTGCATGCGATACCGGATACCAGACAGACCCCGCCGGCGCGAACCTGATGGCATGTCCAGCCCACGCCTTCTTATCGGTCGCCGCTCTGTCCGAGGCGCCTATTACATGCTCACGTCCAACGTCGCAGATCGACAAAAGCTGTTCGTCGACGCCGCCCGCGTTGAATGTGTTGTCGAAGCCCTTCGCTGCGCCGATCGTGAGGCCCGCTCACGAACACTCGCCTGGGTGGTGATGCCCGACCACGTGCACTGGCTGATGCAGTTGCGGGACGGCAACATCAGCCGCTGCATGCAGTCATTCAAGTCCCGCGCGTCGCGTGCCTTCAACCTGCTCACCGGTGCGCAAGGGAGCGTCTGGCAGCGCGGCTTCTACGATCACTGCATACGGTCGGACGAATCCCTGGAAAAGCAGGCGCGATATCTGATCGAGAATCCTGTCCGCGCAGGCCTGGCCGCCAGCGTAGGCGAGTACCCCTACGCCTGGTCACGTTGGCCAATGGCGGCAGAACCGGCACCCGCTGCGCAGGGCCAATCAAGGTAGGGTCGGTTCCCAAACGACTGCCGACCTTGTCGGCGACCGCATTGGCGCATGGACGCCTGATGACGCGCGCCAGACCACGCGAGCATCTTGCCGATCATGGTCATGCCCAACCGGGCGCGGTGGCTGCAACGGCAGTCGATTGGGATGCGACCCTACCAGACCTCATTTCTGCGTTGAGCGATTGCAGGCGTTACCCAACCGGCCTATCGAAGCACCTGACCGCGCATCGCCACACCGGGATGCATAGCCACCCGGAACATGCACGTACCATTGCTGCCATCGGTAGGGTCGGTTCCCAAACGACTGCCGACCTTGTCGGCGACCGCATTGGCGCATGCACGCCTGATGACGCGCGCCAGACCACGCGAGCATCTCGCCGATCATGGTCATGCCCAACCGGGCGCGGTGGCTGCAACGGCAGTCGATTGGGATGCGACCCTACCAGCCCTTATATCTGCGTTGGGCGATTGCAGGCGTTACCCCGGCGGGCTATCGAAACACCTGACCGCGCATCGCCACACCGGGATGCATAGCCACCCGGAACATGCACGCACCATTGCTGCCATCGGTAGGGTCGGTTCCCAAACGACTGCCGACCTTGTCGGCGACCGCATTGGCGCATGGACGCCTGATGACGCGCGCCAGACCACGCGAGCATCTCGCCGATCATGGCCATGCCCAACCGGGCGCGGTGGCTGCAACGGCAGTCGATTGGGATGCGACCCTACCAGCCCTCATTTCTGCGTTGGGCGATTGCAGGCGTTACCCAGGCGGGCTATCGAAACACCTGACCGCGCATCGCCACACCGGGATGCATAGCCACCCGGAACATGCACGCACCACTGCTGCCATCGGTAGGGTCGGTTCCCAAACGACAGCCGACCTTGTCGCCGACCGCATTGGCGCATGGACGCCTGATGACGCGCGCCAGACCACGCGAGCATCTCGCCGATCATGGTCACGCCCTACCGGGCGCGATAGCTGCAACGGCAGTCGATTGGGATGCGCCCCTCCCAGGCCGCAAGTCCGACGCGCCACCTTCCACATCTACCCATAAAAAAACGGCGCCCCGTAGGGCGCCGTTTCTGGCTCAAGCACTGACGCAGGCTTACTTGCCCGTCGGTGCCGGTGCCGGTGCCGGTGCCGAAGACTTCGGCGCCATCATCGCATCGCGGGCTGCCTTGAACGGGTTGCCCTCATACCAGTTCGGCCAGCGGTCGCCGCCGGCAAGCTCCTTGCCTACGCCGTACAGCAGCTGCAGGTCCTCCACCGTGCCGTCCAGCTTCCAGGTGGCCACGTCGAACTCATCCTTCGGTCCGTGGTACCGGTCGCGGCCGTAGGCTTCGGCGGCCTTGCGGCCGGCCTCGACGCCACCGTCGCGCAGGTCTTCGCCGCCGTCGGCATACAAGGCAGGCACACCGGCCTTGGCGAAGTTGAAGTGGTCCGAACGGAAGTAGAAGCCGCTCTGCACCGAGGTCTCGCCATGCAGGGTACGGCCCTGGTTGGCAGCCAGCGGCTTGAGGATGTCTTCCAGCTCCGAGCTGCCGAAGCCGGTCACCGTGAGGTCCTTGGCACGGCCAGCCACCGACATCGCGTCGATGTTGATCACCCCGGCAATCTTGTCCAGCGGGAAGGTCGGGTGGCTCACGTAGTACTTGGACCCCAGCAGGCCCGACTCTTCCAGCGTCACCGCCAGGAACACCACCGAACGCTCCGGCGGCGGCTGCTGGTGTGCCATCGCATCGGCGACTTCCAGGATGCCGGCCACGCCGGTGGCGTTGTCCACCGCACCGTTGTAGATGTTGTCGCCCTGCTCACCCTCGTGCTTGCCCAGGTGGTCCCAATGGGCCATGTACAGCACCGCCTCGTCGGCCCGCTTGCTGCCCGGCAGCACGCCGACCACGTTGCGCGACTTCTTCTCGGCAATGGTGCTCTTCAGGTCGAAGGACACCTTGGCCTTCAGCGACACCGGCTTGAAACCGCGCTTGCTGGCGTCCTTGTAGGCCTTGTCCAGGTCCAGCCCGGCATCGGCGAACAGCTGGCGGGCAGCCTCGGCGCTCAACCAGCCCTGCGCGGGAATGCGGGCTTCCGGGTCATCCTTGGCCGGCAGATCGTACTGCGGGCCCGCCCAGGAATTCTTCACCACGTCCCAGCCGTAGGAAGCACCGGCGGTGTCGTGCACGATCAGCGCCGCGGCGGCGCCCTTGCGGGCGGCTTCTTCGAACTTGTAGGTCCAGCGCCCGTAATAGGTCATGCGCTTGCCGTCGAACAGCTTGGCATCGTTGACGTGGAAGCCCGGGTCGTTGACGAACATCACCACCGTCTTGCCCTTCCAGTCCTGCCCGGCGTAGTCGTTCCACTTCTGCTCCGGCGCATCCACGCCATAGCCGACGAACACCAGTTCGCTGTTCTCGACCTTCACTTCCGGCTGGCCGCTGCGGGTGCCGATCACCATGTCGGTGCCGAACTTCAGGTCGCGCTGCTTGCCCGCCTGGTCCAGCTTCAGCACCGTCGATTCGTCGGCGCTGGTTTCGGTCATGGCCACGTCCTGGAACCAGCTGTCGCCGTTGCCCGGCTGCAGGCCGATGCGCTGCATCTGGTCGCGGATGTAGTTGACGGTCAGTTCTTCGCCCTTGCTGCCCGGGGCACGACCCTCGAACTCATCGGAGGCAAGGGTTTTGACCAGCTCGCCGAAGTCGGCGGCGTTGATGTCGGGCGAGAACGCGTGGCCGGTGGCGGCCACCGGCGCCGGCGCGGCGGCCGTGTCGACAGGTGCGGTGGCTTCGCCCTTGCACGCGGTCAACGCGGCGGTGGCAGCAAGGCACAACAGAAGTTTGCGGGGCATCATCGATTCCTGGGTACAAGGGGCCGGTGCCGACAGGCACCGGAAGAGGGTATCAATCCTGGGGCGCGGCGTCGGTATCGAACGTCTGCGGCTGGGCGCCGCTGACCGGGCCGATGTGCGCGCTGCGGTGGACATACAGGGTGACGTCACGGTCGAACTGCAGGCTGCCGCTGACACTGGCGTTGGGGCCGATGATCACGCGCGGCTTGCGGCTGCCGGTCAGGGACAGGCTGAAGTTGGGCTTCTTGACCCGGATGCCGCCCTGGACCTCCGAGCCGACACCGACGGTGATGTCGCCGTTGACCGTTTCGATGTTGCCGTTCAAGCGCGTCTCCACCAGCCCGATGCCGCCATTGACCGTTTCCATGTTGCCTTCCACCACGCTGCCACGGTCGACGAAGATGCTGCCGTTCACCGTTTCCACGTTGCCGGCGGCGACCACTTCGCGGCCGATCCGCACGTTGCCGTTGACGGTGGACACGCCGGTGGTATGGGCGCGGTCGTCGATCCGGATGCTGCCGTTGACGGTTTCGATCTCGCGGGTGACCACGCCCTCTTCGACCGTCACACCGCCATTGACGGTCTCCAGGTCGCCGTAGGTCTGGCCGGCGGACGCGCGGATGCTGCCGTTGACCTTGCTGATGTCTTCGCTGGCGAAGGCGGGTGCGCACGGCAGCACCAGGGCCAACAGCAGCGCGAGTGGAATATGTTTCATGGTGACCTCATGTCCGGTGTGCGGCTGGCAGGCCGCCTGTTGGGATGTCACCATGCATCGCTACAATCCGCATCTGCCTGAAGTCACTGGAAAGCCCTTGCGCCACAACGCTTTGTCCTCACGCCGGAATAACAAACCGACGCCCGGTCGCCGCGGGGCCGTCGTCCTGCGCGCGTGGGCGCACGGGCTGGTCCTGGCGCTGGCGGTCCTGGCAATGGGGCCGGTGTCGGCACAGAGTTCGAAGGAAGCCGAGCGCAAGCTGCAGAAGCTGCGCTCGGAGTTGAAGGGCGTGGCCCAGGAGCGCCGCACGCTGGAAGGCCAGCGCGGCCAGGCCTCGCGCCAGTTGCGCGACGCCGACGAGAAAGTCGCCCGTACTGGCCGCGTGCTGGCCCAGACCGAAACCGCCCTGCAGCGCGAAACCCGCGCCATGGAGGAGCTGCAGCGCAAGCGCAGCGAGCTGCAGGCCGGCATGACCAAGCAGCGCGAAGAGCTGGCCTCGCTGCTGCGCTCGGCCTACCGCATTGGCAACAACGCGCCGTTGAAACTGCTGCTGTCGCAGGACCGCGTGGCCGACGCCAACCGCAGCCTGGCCTATCACCGCTACCTGCAGCGCGAACGTGCCCGCCGCATCCAGCTGCTCACCCACGACCTGGCCGAACTGCAGGCGGTGGAAGCACAGATCGTCGAACGCCGGCAGGCGCTGGAAGGCACCCGCCAGCAGCAGAAGCAGCAGGTGGCCACCCTGGCCGACGACCGCCGCACCCGCGCGGCAACGGTGGCCAGCCTGGAAGAGCGCTACAAGGACCGCAGCGAGCGCGAAAAGGCGCTTGGCCAGGATGCCAAGGCGCTGGAAACGCTGCTGGCCAACCTGCGTGCCGCCGCCGCGCGTGCCGAGGCCGAGCGCCGGGCCGCGGCCCGCCGCGCAGCCGCCGAGAAGGCCGCTGCCGAGAAAGCGGAGAAGGCCGCTGCCGCCAACGGCACCCGTCCACCGCCGCGACCGGGCAAGACCCCGCCGGCGGTGGCCTCGGCGCCGCCGCCCAAGGTGGGCGGGCTGGGCTGGCCGTTGTCGGGCAACCTGCTGGCGCGCTATGGCGGCAAGCTGCCCGACGGTCGCACCAGCAGCGGCGTCCTGATCGGCGCCGCGGCCGGCAGCACCATCACCGCCGTGGCCGATGGCACCGTGGTGTTCTCCGACTGGATGACCGGTTACGGCATGATCCTGATCGTCGACCACGGCAATGGCTACATGAGCCTGTACGCGCACAACGACACCCTGCTGCGCGACGCGGGTGCGACGGTGAAAAAGGGCGATCCGGTGGCCAAGGTGGGCAACTCGGGTGGGCAGGGCGTGACCGCGCTGTACTTCGAGCTGCGCCGCAATGGCCAGCCGGTGGATCCGGGCAGCTGGCTGCAGCGTCGCTGACAGCCAGCCCAACGGCGGGCACCTGTTGCACGCCGGGTTCAACGGGAATTTATCGTCGCTTCGCGCATAATCGGGCGACGCACCTGGTGCGTGTTTACCGTCCCCCGCCGACCTGGAGTGCTTCATGCGCGTAGCCCGTACCGCCACCTTGCTGCTGGCCCTGTTGCCCGCCGTGTCATGGGCGCAGCAGACCCGCGAGGCCGCCAGCAGTACCAGCGACGCCGCCAGCAACGAAGAAGCGGTGACATCGCGGGTGCCGCTGGAAGAGATCCGGCGTTACGTGGCGGTCTACAACGCGGTGCGCGCCGCCTATGTGGACCCGGTGGACGACAAGAAGCTGATGCAGTCGGCCATCCGTGGCCTGCTGCTGGACCTGGACCCGCACAGCACCTATTTCGACAAGGAAGATGCCGAAGCCTTCGACGAGCAGGCCACCGGCGCCTACGACGGCATCGGCGTGGAGCTGCAGCAGCAGCCCGACAACAGCAGCCTGAAGGTGATCTCGCCGATCGACGACACCCCGGCCGCCAAGGCCGGCATCCTGGCCGGCGACCTGATCATCGCCATCGACGGCAAGCCGATCAGCGCCATCGAAGCGACCGAACCGCTGCGCGGCAAGGCGGGCAGCAAGGTGGTCCTCACCCTGGTGCGCGAGGGCAAGCCCAAGCCGTTCGATGTCACCGTGACCCGCCAGACCATCCGCGTAACCAGCGTGCGCAGCCGCATGCTGGAACCGGGCTACGGGTACATCCGCCTGAGCACGTTCCAGGCCGACACCGGCGCCGATTTCCAGAAACACGTGGGCCAGTTGCAGCAGCAGGCCGGCGGCAAGCTCAAGGGCCTGGTGCTGGATCTGCGCAGCAACCCCGGCGGCCTGCTCACCGCAGCGGTGCAGGTGGCCGATGACCTGCTTGAGAAGGGCAACATCGTGAGCACCCGCGGCCGCATCTCAATCAGCGATGCCCGCTTCGACGCCACCCCCGGCGACCTGCTCAAGGGCGCCCCGGTGGTGGTGCTGGCCGACGCAGGCTCTGCCAGCGCCTCCGAAGTGCTGGCCGGCGCGCTGCGCGACAACGGTCGGGCCCGCGTGGTGGGCAGCCGCACCTTCGGCAAGGGCTCGGTGCAGACCGTGCTGCCGCTGGACAACGGCGATTCGGTCAAGCTCACCACCGCGCGCTACTTCACCCCCAGTGGCAAGTCGATCCAGGCCACCGGCATCGTGCCCGACGTGGTGCTGCAGCCGGAAAAGCGCGAGGGCGAGGACGACCTGCCGGCCAGCCTGGCCGACTACAGCGAAGCGACCCTGCCCGGTCACCTGCGTGGTGATGAGGAGGGCAGCGAAGGCTACAAGGCCGGTGACGTGCTCTCTGGCGATGGTCCGATCAACGACGCGCTGGCCGAGCTGAAGAACCCGGGTTCGGTAGTGGCCAGGCAGAAGGCGGAAGCGGCGAAGAAGCCGGCGGCCAAGCCGGCGGCGGCAGCGGTGAAGCCGACTGACGCGAAGCAGGAAGCAAAGCAGGAAGCAAAGCCGGCGGATGTGCCAACCAAACCCTGACCGGTAATGCCGGCCGTTGGCCGGCTCCGCAGTCATCCAACCGTACGAAGAGCCGGCCAGCGGCCGGCACTACCGGGCGAATCCAACCGTACGAGGAGCCGGCCAGCGGCCGGCACTACCGGGCGAATCCGGGCGTAGCGGCAGCCGGTCAGCGGTCGGCGTTACCTAGAAGCCGTGCCGCTTGCGCAGGCGTCGGGCGATCGCCGCGCGCACGTAGACCCCGTAGCCGAGCCCGAAGGCGAAGCCGGCGATGTGTGCCCACCAGGCCACCATGCCGAAGCTGGGGCCGATGTAGGCAAACACCACCTGCAGCGCCGCCCAGACCCCGATGAGCAGGTAGGCCGGGGCGCGCACGAATTCCAGGAACAGGCCCAGCGGAATCACCACGCCCAGCCGCGCGCCCGGGAACAGTGCCAGGTAGGCCCCGATCAACGCCGACACCGCGCCGCTGGCACCGATGATGATCTGGTCGGGGCTGCCCATGGTGTAGATCGCGGTCAGGTTCGAGATCGCCCCGCCCACCAGGAACAGCAGCATCAGCCGCCACGGCCCCAGCACGCGCTCGGCCGGCAGCCCGAAGATCAGCAGGAACACCAGGTTGCCCAGCAGGTGTGACCAGTCGGCATGCAGGAACAGGGCGGTGAACAGGCGCAGCACGCTGCCGTCCTGCAGGGTGGCCCACCAGTCCAGCGGGTGGGTCAGCCCGGTCGACAGTGCGCCCCAGTCCAGCCACAGGCTGCGCCGGGCGTCGCCGGGCCGCGAGATCGACCACAGGAATGCCACCCACAGCGCGGCGAACAGCAGCGGGGTAGCCCAGCGGACGGCAGACTTCTTGCGGGAGGGGATCGACACGAACATGCGTGCGTTAGCCTAGCGCGGTGGCGCTCCCGACGGGGGATTGACGGGTTCAGCCTGAATAGCCACAAGGGCGACGCCCGTTATTGTTTCATTAACCGGTCTGGGTATACTCCAATACGGCGTCGTATGTCGGGAGGGGAATCCGGCGCGTTGTTCCCGCCCCAGGGCAGGGAAGAACGCAGGCGCGCGTTGCCCAACATCACCGCAATTCCGGAGAGAACCAAACATGCATACCGCTTCCTCGCTTGCCCGCGTCACCGCCCTGGCCGTCGGCATCGCCGGTGCCCTGGCCGCTGGCCACGTCCACGCCGCCGCCTTCCAGCTGAAGGAAAACAGCGCCAAGGGTCTTGGCCGCGCCTTCGCCGGTTCGGGCAGCGCCCAGGGCGACGCTTCGATCATCGCCGTCAACCCGGCCGGCATGCGCCAGCTGGAAGGCATGCAGATCCAGGGTGACCTGAGCGCCATCAGCTTCTCGGCCGATTTCAAGGGCAGCGGCCGCAACGCCGGCCCGACCGGTGCCGGCACCGGCACCCCGATCTCGGGCGGTGACGGCGGCGACGCCGGCATGATCGCCCCGGTCCCGGCTGCCTACTTCCACATGCCGATCGGCGAAAAGGCCCACTTCGGCGTCTCGCTGACCGCTCCGTTCGGCTTCAAGACCGAATACGACAGCAACTGGGTTGGCCGTTACAGCGGCATCAAGACCGACCTGAAGGCCATCGACCTGGGCTTCGCGGCGTCCTATGACGTCAACCCGTACGTGTCCTTCGGCGCGTCCGTGTTCGTCGAACACCTGACCATCGAACTGACCAACGCCATCGACTACGGCGCCATCCTGGCCCAGTCGCGTGTGCCGAGCTTCGCGCCGGGCAGCGATGACGGCACCCTGAAGGTCGAAGGCGACAACAACGCTGTCGGCTGGACCGTCGGCGGCCTGTTCAGCCCGGATGAGAACACCCACATCGGTATCAGCTACCGCTCGAAGGTGGAACACAAGATCACCAACGGCGAAGCCACCTTCAACGGCGGTGAACGCGCCCGCGCCGTGCTGGCCCGCCCGACCGTGCGTCCGGGCTGGTTCGTGGACACCAGCGGTCGCGCCACGGTCACCATGCCGGCCTCGGCGACCTTCAGCGTCACCCACAACGTCAATGACCGCTGGACCGTCATGGGCGATGTGACCCGTACCGCGTGGTCGACCTCGTTCGACAAGGTGACCATCGATTACGCCTCCAACCAGGCCGACTCGAACCTCAACTTCGCCTACCGCGACACCACCTTCGTGTCGCTGGGTACGGACTTCAAGCTGAGCGACACCGTCACCCTGCGCGGCGGCGTGGCATACGACCAGACCCCGACCACCGACGCGCACCGTGACGTCCGCGTGCCGGACACCACCCGCAAGTGGCTGTCGCTGGGCGTGGGCTGGACCCCGTCGGCCAACATGGAATACAACTTCGGTTACACCCACCTGTTCACCAAGGATCCGAGCGTCAACGTGACCTCGGAAACCGGCAACAAGCTGGTGGGCAAGTACGATGTGGGCGGCGACGTGATTGCTGCGTCGTTCAACTACAAGTTCTGATCGCCGTAGCAGTACGGCGTGTCTGACTGCAGAAAGCCCCGCGAAAGCGGGGCTTTTTGTTTGCCTGCCGCGCGGCGGTCCCGGGCGGGACTGCACGGGCGATCAGCGACTCAACAGAGCGGCGAGCGGCCGGCCGCGTAACGCAGTCCCTGCCGCAGCTGCGCCAGGAAATGCGGGTTGCGGTACACCGCTTCGTCATGCCCAAGGCCGGTGTACCAGCTGCGCCCGCCCCCGAAACGATGGCACCAGGTGATGGGATGGTCCGCGCCCATGCTGCCGCCTGCATAGCGTCGTTCGTCCACGGTAGCCACCACCTGCACGCGCCCGCGGGGGTTCTCGCGGTAGTTGTAGAGCTCGTCGCGGATCGGCCACGGCATGCCGCGTGGGCGGCCATCGCGCTCGGGCTGCACCTGCGTGTCCTGCAGGCCGGGCGGGTGCGCCTTGAACCACGCCCCCACCAGTTGGCCATACCACGGCCAGCCGTATTCGGTATCGGCGGCCGCATGCACGCCGACGAAGCCGCCGCCGTTGCCGATGAAGCCTTCCAGCGCGGCCTGCTGGTTGGCGTCGAGCACGTCGCCGGTGGTGCTGGCGAACACCACCACGCGGTAGCGGGCGAGGTTGGCAGCGATGAAGTCGGTGGCGTTCTCGCTATGATCGGCAGGCACGGCTTCGCGCGACGCGAGGTGCTGCAGCGCGGCCAAGGCCGCGGGAATGGAATCGTGGCGGAACTACGCGGTGCGCGTGAGTACGAAGACGCGGTCCGGTGCGGCGGCGACGGTGCGATCCGCGCCGGGCAAGAGCGCGAGCACCAGCAGGAGCAGGTAGAGAGAGGGGCGCATGCGGCGATGGCACAGGCCCTGCACATCCAGCGGTGGCGTCACGGCATGCGTGGCGGCCGCTGCAATGAGGCAAGGCGTGCAGCCACCAACGGGTTGGCTATCGGGCGGTTGCAACAAAAAACCCCGCGGATGCGGGGCTCTTCGTTGGCGCCTGGATCTACCATCAAGGCCCGCGGCCTAGAGGCGATACTCTCCTGAAGGCTCACCTGATTGCTCTCGCCTGCCGCTTCGGCAGCACGGCGTAACCCGATACTCCCCTTCCAGCGCTGAACAATGACCCTTCAAGTGTGGGAGGCGTAGGTCTAATGCCAGAAACGAGGATAGACAAAACCCGTCGCAGCCGCGTAAGCCACATACCAGCGACCGTCATCGGACTTCACCCCGATGTCGGTCAGCCCATCTCCATTCCAATCACCACTGAACGGCGTAAACGGTGATCCGGCATCGGCAAGATCGTTGCCAAATCCTGTGAGGGCAAGTCGCGTACCTGCAAACCGCGTTCCGTCGCCCAGTGCGATGTACCAGCGGCCATCGCGCGACTTTACGCCAATGTCAGCCTTCCCATCACCGTTCCAGTCGCCGACGAATGGGCGGAAGGGATTTCCGGCAGGGTCAAGGCTGTTGTTTCCAAATCCTGACAGGGCTTCTCGCCCGTTTACAAACGACTGTCCATTGCTGGAGGCGGTAAACCAACGGCCATCGTTGCTCTTCACGCCGATGTCGGATCGTCCGTCCCCGTCCCAGTCTCCGACCAGAACAGTGTAGCCCCCACCACCTGGATCGAGGTTTTCATCTGCAAATCCACTCAATGCCAGGCGCGGAGCCACGAAGCCGCTTCCATTGCTGAGGGCGATGTACCAACGACCGTCTCTGCTTCTGACACCAATGTCAGTCTTTCCGTCCCCATTCCAGTCTCCACTGAAGGCGATGAAAGGAGACCCGCCGTCGCTGTTATCGTCCCCAAAGCCACTCATCCAAAGCGCCGGATGAGCAAATCCTTGTCCGGTGCTCAATGCCGCAAACCATCGACCATCGCGACTCTTTGCAATGACGTCTGCCTTGCCATCCCCATTCAAGTCACCCGTCAGCCGCTGGAACGGCGCACCGCCCGGATCTCGAACAGCATCGGCGAACGCAGAAAGCCATTGCGCTGGAGCGGTCGGTCCATCTCCTCCCGCCGATACCTGCCAGGTTCCCCTGTTGGAAGCCGCGAGAAAATCATCCCTACCATCGCCATTGACGTCGGCGGCCATTGTTGTCCAGCTGAAAGCCTCGTCTTTCTTGCCCATGGCAACCGGGGCACGTGTGAGCACGCCGATGATGTCATCGTCCTCGCCCGGGTCGATACTGTACTGCACCATCTCAAAGTGATAGTCGGGATTTCCGTACTGCTTTGACTCCCAGTTCCAAGCCGTAGCCAATCCGATCGACAAGTGGTGCTGCGCGAGCAGGATAGACATGGGCGTATCGTTGAGATTGTTGGCCGACCACCCCGTATCCCCCGGAACACCAAATTCACCGATCCAGAGCGGGCGCCCTATGGCAGTCGAGATCTCCTTAAAATATTGCAGGAATTCTGCGGCGCTTAGGAGCTTTCCGGCTACATTGCGATATGAGTATTGGTCATACATATGCACAGTGCTTACATCGATACCGGGCAATGCGGTGTAGTGGATAAAGTAGTCGGCGGCGTCATTGAAAGATCCTGGAACATTACCTAACGGCAAGGCGTTGTCCTCCTGCATGGCGCCGCCTGCTACCAGGTGGTTTTGATCGATGGCTTTGATCTTGCCTGCGACTTCAGAAAGATAGTCGGCGATCTGCTCGCGAGTTACACAGAGCTGCGAAGGGTACCGGTGCTTGGCATTGAGATTTGCTTCATTTGAAATCTCCCAGAGCAGGATGGTGGCAGAGTCCTTGTACCGCGCTACGACCTCTTGGGTAAATCGGATCATCGTTGACCGATTTTCACTGCCTGGTAACATCGGAAGTGAAAATGGAGCGAGCTCGCAGCTTGAGCCGGTGGCTCTGAACCGTTCGGAAGGATCGGAGTAGCCGGTGATGAGGGTAGGGATGAGCTTGATGCCCAAGGCCGTCGCGTTCTGCTCCAGAAGGTCGAAGGCAAGGAAAAAATTGGCCGTTGTGGACGGGTTCTCCCAGAGCTCTACTGCTGGAAACAGTGCAGTTGATTCGCTGTAGCTTCCGGCAGCGAAGAACCGGACAGCTTTGAAGCCCGATTCGCGTGCCCGCGTCAACTTCGCTTTCCCCGTTGCGGGATCGGTGATGTAAAGGTGGACCAGATCAAACATGTTGACCGATGGCAGTGCGGGCGGAGCACCATTGATCACGAGTTGTCCATTGGAAACTCGCATATAAGGATCGTCAGCTCCGTAGGTGGGCAACGGGGCAGTCAATAGCCCTGCGGCAAGAAGCACGGCAGCTGCCGAGGAGAGATAACAATTCTTTGAAACGTCCATGTTCACCTGATGAGTGTTGGCTGGGACCCTAGCGTACGTGTTGTTCCGACCGCCGGTTATGGATGATGGCAAAAAAAAGCCCCGCGTTTGCGGGGCTTTTTCGTGCTGCCTTGCGCCGTGGATCAGTCGCCCAGGGTCAGCAGCGAGGCGTTGCCACCGGCGGCCGTGGTGTTCACGGTGACGGTCTTTTCAGTGGCAAAGCGCAGCAGGTAGTGCGGGCCGCCGGCCTTGGGACCGGTGCCGGAGAGGCCCTGGCCGCCGAACGGCTGCACGCCGACCACCGCGCCGATCTGGTTGCGGTTGACGTACACATTGCCCACGTTGATGCGCGAGGAAATGCGGTCCACGGTTTCATCGATGCGCGAATGCACGCCCAGGGTGAGGCCGTAGCCGGTGGCGTTGATCTGGTCGATCACCGCATCGAGCTGGTCGCCCTTCCAGCGGATCACGTGCAGCACCGGCCCGAAGATTTCCTTGTGCAACTGGTCAAGGTTCTTCAGTTCGTACGCACGCGGGGCGAAGAAGGTGCCATGCGCGGCGGCTTCGTTGAGCTCGGCCGCGGCGATCAGGCGCGCTTCCTTCTCCATGCGCACCGCGTGGTCCTGCAGGATCTGCAGGGCGTCGGCATCGATCACCGGGCCCACGTCGGTGGACAGCAGGCCCGGGTCGCCGACCTTCAGTTCGGCCATCGCACCGGACAGCATGGTCATCACCTTGTCGGCGATGTCGTCCTGCACGAACAGCACGCGCGCGGCCGAGCAACGCTGGCCGGCCGAGGTGAAGGCCGACCCGATGGCGTCCTTGACCAGCTGTTCCGGCAGCGCCGAGGAGTCGGCGATGAAGGCGTTCTGGCCGCCGGTTTCGGCGATCAGCACGCCGATGGCGGCATCGCGTGCGGCCATCGCGCGGTTGATCGCGCGGGCGGTGTCGGTGGAGCCGGTGAAGGCCACGCCGGCCACGCGCGGGTCGGCGGTGAGCGCGGCACCGACGGTGGCGCCATCGCCCGGCAGGAACTGCACCACGCCCTCGGGCACGCCGGCGTCGAGCAGCAGCTTCACCGCGTAGTAGCCGATCAGGTTGGTCTGTTCGGCCGGCTTGGCAATCACGCTGTTGCCGGCGGCAAGCGCGGCGGCCACCTGGCCCAGGAAGATCGCCAGCGGGAAGTTCCACGGGCTGATGCAGACGAACACGCCCCGGCCATGCAGCTGCAGTTCGTTGGATTCACCGGTGGGGCTGGGCAGCTTTTCGGCGTGGCCGAACTGCTCGCGCGCCTGCTTGGCGTAGTAGCGCAGGAAGTCGACCGCTTCGCGCACTTCGGCGATGCCGTCGGGCAGGCTCTTGCCGGCTTCCTTGACGCACAGCGCCATGAACTCGGGCATGCGTGCTTCCAGCTGGTCGGCGGCATGTTCCAGGATCGCCGCGCGGCTGGCGGCCGGGGTGCGGTTCCAGGCCGGCTGCGCGGCCACGGCATTGGCCAGCGCCTTTTCGACGGTGGCGCTGTCGGCCGGCTGCCACTGGCCCACCACCTGGCGCGTATCGGCCGGGTTGGTCACGTTCAACAGGGCGCCGGTCGGGGTGGCACCGGGCACCAGCGGCGCGGCCTTCCACGGCTTCACGGCGGCGTTGAGCTGCTCGGCCAGGGCGCGCAGGTCGTTGTCGTTGGCAAGATTGACGCCCATGGAATTGGTCCTGTCATGGTTCTGGCTGCGCAGCAGGTCGACCGGCAGCGGGATTTTCGGGTGGGGAATGGACGCGAACGAGGACACCGCCTCGACCGGATCGCGGATCAGGTCGTCGATGGCCACCGCGTCGTCGGTGATGCGGTTGACGAAGCTGGAGTTGGCGCCGTTTTCCAGCAGGCGGCGCACCAGGTACGGCAGCAGGTCTTCGTGCGAACCGACCGGTGCGTACACGCGGCACGGCACGTTCAACCGATTGGCCGGCACCACTTCGGCATACAGGTCATCGCCCATGCCGTGCAGCTTCTGGTGCTCGTACTGGCCGCCCTTGGCGATCGCCTTCACCGCGGCAATGGTGTGCGCGTTGTGGGTGGCGAACATCGGGTACAGCGCATCGGCATGCGAGAACAGCCGCTTGGTGCACGCCAGGTAGGACACGTCGGTGTTCTGCTTGCGGGTGAACACCGGGTAGGCCGGCAGGCCGTCGATCTGCGCACGCTTGATTTCCGCGTCCCAGTACGCGCCCTTGACCAGGCGCACCTGCAGGCGGCGGCCGATGCGACGGGCCAGGTCGGCCAGGTAGTCGATCGTGTACGGGGTGCGCTTCTGGTAGGCCTGCACGACCACGCCGAAGCCTTCCCAGCCGCTCAGCGAGGCATCGCTGACCACCGCTTCGATGATGTCCAGCGACAGTTCCAGGCGGTCGGTTTCCTCGGCATCCACGGTGCAGCCGATGCCGTAGGACTTGGCCAGCTGCGCCAGTTCCAGCACGCCCGGGACCAGGTCGGCCATCACGCGTGCGCGCTTGGCATGCTCGTAGCGCGGGTACAGCGCCGACAGCTTGATCGAGATGCCCGGCGCCGCGTTGACGTCACCGTCCGGGCGGCCGCCGCGGGCCTTGTGGTCGCCACCGATGGAGTGGATCGCGCGGCGGTAGTCTTCCAGGTAACGCTTGGCGTCCTTCATGGTCAGCGCGCCTTCGCCGAGCATGTCGAACGAATAGCGGTAGTTGGCGTTGTCGCCCTTGTGCGAGCGCGACAGCGCCTCGTCGATGGTGCGGCCCATGACGAACTGGTGGCCCATGATCTTCATTGCCTGGCGCACGGCCAGGCGGATCACCGGCTCGCCCACGCGGCCGATCAGGCGCGCGAACGCGCCCGGCACGTCGGCGCGGGTGGCGTCGTTGATCTGCACCAGGCGGCCGGTCAGCATCAGGCCCCAGGTGGAGGCGTTGACCAGCACCGAGTCGCTGCCGCCCATGTGCTTCTTCCAGTCGGCATCGCCGAGCTTGTCGCGGATCAGCTTGTCGGCGGTGTCCTGGTCGGGAATGCGCAGCAGTGCCTCGGCCACGCACATCAGCAGCACGCCTTCCTCGCTGCCCAGGTCGTACTGGCGCATGAAGGCTTCGATCGCACCCTGGTCCTGGGCACGCACGCGCACGCGCTTGACCAGGTCGGCGGCGGTGGCCTGCACCTGCGCCTGTTCGTCGGCCGGCAGGCGCGCCTGCGCCAGCAGCTCGCGCACGTGGCTGGCCTCGTCCTTCATCCAGGCATCGGTGATGGCCTGGCGGAACGCAGCGGGAGGCGTCGGCAGCTCGGGCGAGAGCAGCGGCGGGCGGGGCGCGCCGGCCGGGGCCGGGGCAGGAATCGGTGCGGAAGGTGCGGTCATGCCGGTTGGCTCGTGGAGAACTTGACCATTTTAATCGTTTTTTTGAGCTGGGAAGCACTTTCACGGCGCCGCCTGATTGCAGCCATAGCCTTTCATACAAAGGGATTCGGCGGGATTGGGTTGTGTCGTGAAAAGTATGCTGACTTCGTCAAAACTCCCGCCGGACGTCATGCTGTGTTGCACCATTTCCGAAAATGTGAATGGACCCTTGCTACTGTCGCGAGTGCAGGGCTACCATCGAGACGTTTCCCGCAGCAGGAATTGCGTCCCCCACAGGCGCTCCATGCCCCCGCTGTTCGTCCTGCTGTTTGCTGTGTTGAAGGTCCCGGAGCGCGAGGTCATCCCCGCCGCCGGGTAGTTGCCGGACTGCGTCGCCAGCCTGAATGGGCACGGTGCCGCGCCGGCGGCGAGAAGGACCGCTCGGGGCCAGACCAACGGCCCGGAAAACCAGAAGGCTTGCTCGCGGCCCGCAATGGCTGCAACCGACGACGCTAAGGGTCTAGGCAATGAAGCAACGCAGAAAGTGGGGCAGGACGTTCGCAACAGCAACAATGAGCGGGGCAGCACTGCTGGCGCCCGCAATGGCGTGGGCCCAGGCGGCCGACCCGAAACCGTGGCAGTTGAACATGGGCAAGGGGGTTACCCAGAGCGCGCGGTTGGCGTGGGAATCCAACCTGTTCTCGCTGTGGGTGTGCACCGTGATCGGCGTGATCGTGTTCGGCGCGATGTTCTACGCCATGTTCAAGTTCCGCAAATCCAAGGGCGCGGTCGCCGCCACCTTCAGCCACAACACCAAGGCCGAGGTCATCTGGACGGTGATCCCGGTGATCATCCTGGTGGTGATGGCATGGCCGGCCACGGCCAACCTGATCAAGTTCTACGACACCCGGGATTCGGAAATGACCGTGAAGGTCACCGGTTACCAGTGGATGTGGAAGTACGAGTACCTGGGTGAGGATGTCACCTTCACCAGCCGCCTGGACCGCGAGTCCGACCGCGTGCGGCAGAGCGGCACGGTGCCCACGCTGGCATCGCACCCGCACTACCTGCTGGAAGTGGACAACCGGCTGGTGCTGCCGGTGGATACCAAGGTGCGCTTTGTGATCACCTCCGACGACGTCATCCACGCCTGGTGGGTGCCGGCGCTGGGCTGGAAGCAGGACGCCATTCCCGGCTTCATCAACGAGGCCTGGACCAACATCGAAAAGCCCGGCATCTACCGCGGCCAGTGCGCCGAGTTGTGCGGCAAGGACCATGGCTTCATGCCCATCGTGGTGGAAGCGGTGTCCAAGGAGGACTTCCAGAAGTGGCTGGCCTCACGCAAGCCCGCACCGGCACCTGCACCGGCGGCTGCACCCGCAGCAACGCCCGCAGCACCGGCGCCTGCCGATGCCGCGCCGGCCGCCGCTCCGGACGCCACGCCGCCGCCGGCACCGGCTGCAGCAGGCAGCAACGCCTGAAATCGAGCTGCGCCTGCCACCTGGCAGGCGTGGGTACCACCGGATCCAGTGAGGTGTAGTTGCGATGGCGCATTCCGCAGTTGACCACGATGGGCACCACGGGCATCAGCAGAGCTTCGTGGAGCGTTGGTTGTTCTCGACCAACCACAAGGACATCGGCACGCTCTACCTGCTTTTCAGCTTCATCATGTTCATCATCGGCGCGGCCATGAGCGTGGTGATCCGCGCCGAGCTGATGCAACCGGGCCTGCAGTTCGTCAAGCCCGAGTTCTTCAACCAGATGACCACCGTGCATGCGCTGGTGATGATCTTCGGCGGCGTCATGCCGGCCTTCGTCGGCCTGGCCAACTGGATGATCCCGCTGCAGATCGGCGCGCCGGACATGGCGCTGCCACGCATGAACAACTGGTCGTTCTGGCTGCTGCCGGTGGCCTTCAGCCTGCTGCTGGTCACCCTGTTCCTGCCCGGTGGCGCGCCGGCCGGTGGCTGGACGCTGTACCCGCCGCTGTCGCTGCAGGGCGGCTACAACGTGGCCTTCAGCGTGTTCGCCATCCACGTGGCCGGCATCAGTTCGATCATGGGCGCGATCAACATCATCGCCACCGTGCTCAACATGCGCGCGCCCGGCATCGACCTGCTGAAAATGCCGATCTTCTGCTGGGCCTGGCTGATCACCGCCTTCCTGCTGATCGCGGTGATGCCGGTGCTGGCCGGGGCGGTGACCATGCTGCTCACCGACAAGTTCTTCGGCACCAGCTTCTTCAACGCGGCCGGCGGCGGCGACCCGGTGATGTTCCAGCACATCTTCTGGTTCTTCGGGCACCCGGAGGTGTACATCATGATCCTGCCGGCGTTCGGCGTGGTCAGTGAAATCATCCCCACCTTCAGCCGCAAGCCGCTGTTCGGCTACCAGGCCATGGTCTACGCGGTGGCGGCGATTGCCTTCCTGTCGTTCATCGTCTGGGCCCACCACATGTTCACCGTGGGCATGCCGCTGGGCGGCGAAATCTACTTCATGTTCGCCACCATGCTGATCTCCATCCCGACCGGGGTGAAGGTGTTCAACTGGGTGAGCACCATGTGGCGCGGTTCGCTCACCTTCGAGGCCCCGATGCTGTGGGCGGTGGCGTTCGTGATCCTGTTCACCATCGGCGGGTTCTCCGGGCTGATGCTGGCCATCGTGGTCGCCGACTTCCAGTACCACGACACCTACTTCGTGGTGGCGCACTTCCACTACGTGCTGGTCACCGGCGCGGTGTTCGCGCTGATCGCCGCGGTGTACTACTGGTGGCCGAAGTGGACCGGGCGGATGTACAGCGAGAAGTGGGCCAAGGTCCACTTCTGGTGGTCCATCGTGTTCGTGAACCTGCTGTTCTTCCCGCAGCACTTCCTGGGCCTGGCCGGCATGCCGCGCCGCATCCCCGATTACAGCGTGGCGTTCGCCGACTGGAACCTGATCAGCTCGATCGGTGCGTTCGGCATGTTCGCCACGCCCTTCATGATGGCCGCGATCCTGCTGCACTCGCTGCGTCACGGCGAAAAGGCCACCGACCGGGTCTGGGAAGGCGCACGCGGGCTGGAATGGACGCTGCCGTCGCCGGCACCGGCGCACACCTTCACCACGCCGCCGGTGATCCGCCCGGGCGACCTGGCCCATGACGACATCACCCACTGAGGCGACCATGGCCAACGCACCCGACAACCTGGACGTTCAAGACCTGCAGCGCCGCCGCGCGCACCGCACCGCCTGGAAGATCGGGCTGGTGGCGGTGGCGGTGTACGTCGGTTTCATCCTGACCGGAGTGATCGGGCGATGAGCGACACCGGCCCGGCCGTTCCCGCACGCACGGCGGGCCTGCCCCGCCTGATCGGGGTGGCGTTGGCCGTGTTCGTGCTGACCTTCTCGCTGGTGCCGCTGTACCGCATCGCCTGCGAGAAGGTGTTCGGCGTGCGCCTGGAACGTGGTCCCGGCGCGGCGGCGGCGGGCGTCACCACGCCGGGCAAGCGCACCGTGCGGGTGGAGTTCGATGGCGGGGTCAATTCCAAGCTGCCGTGGGCGTTCCATCCCGAACAGCTGACCATGGACGTGGTACCGGGCGAGCTCAACGAAGCGCTGTATTACGCCCGCAACGACAGCGACCGCGCGCTGGTGGGCAGCGCGGTGCCGTCGGTGGCACCGGCCAAGGCGTCGGGTTACTTCAGCAAGACCGAATGCTTCTGCTTCACCGCGCAGACCCTGCAGGCCGGCGAAAAGCGCGACATGCCCGTGCGCTTCATCGTCGACCCGGACCTGCCGGCCAACATCAAGACCATCACGCTGTCCTACACCTTCTACAAGAACGACGCGTTGTCGGCGCAGCTGCCTGCCGCCGTGGCGGCAACAGCCAACGCACACGCTGCTCCCTAGATACGCACCGGACCCCAAGACCATGGCCCAGCAAAGCCCCGATGCCAACGTGTACTTCGTGCCCACGCACAGCAAATGGCCGTTCATCGGTTCCATCGCGATGATGGTGACCATGGTGGGCGTGGCCAGCTGGCTCAATGATTCGGGCTGGGGCAAGTGGACCTTCTACGCCGGCATCGCGATGCTGGTGCTCACCCTGTTCTGGTGGTTCAGCGACGTGGTGCGCGAGTCGCAGGCCGGCAACTACAACCGCCAGGTGGACGGTTCGTTCCGCATGGGCATGGTGTGGTTCATCTTTTCCGAAGTGATGTTCTTCGGCGCATTCTTCGGCGCGCTGTTCTACACCCGCAACCTGGGCCTGCCGTGGCTGGGCGGCGAGGGCGACGGGGTGATGACCAACGAACTGCTGTGGGACGGCTATTCCGCTGCGTGGCCTACCAATGGCCCGGGCAGCATCGGGGGCCACTTCCAGACCATTCCGGCCTGGGGCCTGCCGTTGATCAACACGCTGATCCTGCTCACCTCTGGCGTCACCCTCACCATCGCCCACCACGCGCTCAAGGCCGGCAACCGCCGCCAGCTGCTGGTCTGGCTGGGCCTGACGGTGGTGCTGGGCCTGTTCTTCCTGACCCTGCAGGCCGAGGAATACATCCACGCCTACAAGGAACTCAACCTCACCCTGGGCTCGGGCATCTACGGCTCCACGTTCTTCATGCTCACCGGCTTCCACGGCGCGCACGTGCTGCTGGGCACCATCATGCTGGGCGTGATGTGGCTGCGCTCGGCCAAGGGCCACTTCACCCGCGACAACCACTTCGGCTTCGAAGCGGCGGCCTGGTACTGGCACTTCGTCGACGTGGTGTGGCTGATGCTGTTCCTGTTCGTCTACGTGCTGTAGCGTCGGGGTGACACCGGCCGCACCTGCCCAGGTGCGGCGTCAGTGGAACGCGGTCAACCGCCGATGCCGTGGGGTTTGATCCAGCCGCTGTAGATGCCGATGGCCACCAGCGCGATCAGCGCCACCGACACCGCGATGCGGCGGGTGAGCGCGTTGACGGTGCGTTTGGTCTGGCCGCGATCGACCAGCAGGTAATACAGCCCGGCGCCCAGATTCCAGACGATGACGATCAGAAACGCGATTACCAGCAGGGTCTTCAACGAATCATTCATGCGCGGCTCGATGGCAGGGCGGGTACGCCTATATCACCGCGTTTGGTCGCCGTTGTCATGATGCGAAAGCACACACGCCTGATCGGTTGGGTGGCCGCGGTGCTGGTGATCACCGGTTTCTGCCTGCTGGGCCACTGGCAACTGCAGCGCATGCATGAAAAGCAGGCGCTGCTCGACCAGCAGGTGCCGGCGCATGCGCAGGCGCTGCGCCTGGCCGCCGCGCTGTCGGCGCCACCGCAATTGCGCTGGGTGGAAGACCACGGGCAGTACCTGCCCGGCACCGTCCTGCTGGACAACCAGACTCGCGAGGGCCGCGCCGGGTTCAAGCTGTACCAGCCCTTCCTGAGCGATGGCGGCGCGCGCGTGCTGGTCGACCTGGGCTGGCAGCCGATGCCGCCCGACCGCGTGCTGCCGCCCCTCCAGCCCCCGCACGGCCGCGCCCGCATCGCCGGGCTGCTGGCGCCCCCGCCGGCCAGCGGCATCGCGCTGGGCCCGGCCTTGGCGACCACCGTGCAGCCGGGCATCTGGCTGGCCAACCGCATGCCGCCGGACGAGGTTGCCCGCGCGCTGGGGCTGCCCGCCGGCAGCCTGCCTGCCCGCGTGCTGCGGCTGGACCCTGCGCTGCCCGGCGGCTACGCCCGCGACCTGGACCTGCTGCCCAACACGCTGCCGCCCAGCCGTCACCTGGGCTATGCGGTGCAGTGGTTCGGGCTGGCGTTGACCGTGCTGGTGGTCGCGCTGGTGCTGGAGCTGCGTTCACGCCGCCGCGTTTCCCCCGACTCCCGGCGCTGACCGCCCCAACGTGAGAAAATGCCACCCATGAATGCCACTTCCCCGGAACGGCTGTCCCCGCGCTCACGCGGCCGCTGGACGCTGATCGCCTTGTTCGGCCTGTTCTTCGGTGCGATGGCGCTGGCCGGCGTGCTGCGCTTCTCGGGGTGGCAGCCCACCGCGCACCGCAACAGCGGCCAGTTGCTGCAGCCCCCGGCCGACCTGCGCGCGTTGCCGCCCACGCTGGCCAACGGCCAGCCGTATGCATGGAACCCCGAGGCGCGCACCTGGCGCATCCTGGTGGCCCCGTCTGCCGGCTGTACAAACGCGTGCGTCACTTTGTCGCAGGGATTGGGCAAGGTGTGGCAGCTGTTCGGGCATAACGCCGATAATGTCGAGATCCTGTGGCTGGGCACGCCGCCGGCGGAGGTCCACGGCATGCCCGCATTGCGCGTGCTGCGCGACCAGCCCGACCTGCGTGCCGCATTGCCCGCCGTGGATGACCCTGCCGGCACGCCGGTGTATGTGATCGATCCCAACGGTTTCGTGATCATGCGCTATGCGCCGGGATTCGATATGGCCGGTCTGCGCAAAGACCTGGCCACGCTGCTGAAACTGAAGTGAGTTCTGTTTAGATGAGCCTCTCCGCACGCCCGGTGCTGCACCGCAATTTCCACCGTCTGGCGTGGTTTGCGCTGATCATGACCGCCAGCACGATCATGTTCGGTTCGTTCGTGCGCCTGTCTGATGCCGGCCTGAGCTGCCCGGACTGGCCCACCTGCTATGGCCGCGTTACCTGGCCGCAGCATGCCGCCGAGGTGGTCGGGCACGAAGCGGCGAAGATCCGCCCGCTGGAAACCCACAAGGCGTGGCGCGAGCAGGTGCACCGTTTCCTGGCCGGTGCGCTGGGCATCGAGATCCTCACCCTGGCACTGCTGGCCACGCGCCGCCGGCGCTGGGGCACCACTGCCGTGGTCACCGCCTGCGTGCTGGTGGCCACCGGCATACCGCTGTACATGATGGGCATGCACGTGCCGGCCAGCATCCTGGCGATCATCGGCGAGGCCATCCTGCTGGTGGCCGCGCTGCGCTGGAACAACATCGACCTGGCCCGCGCCGCGTTGCTGACCCTGGCGGTGGTGATCTTCCAGGCCCTGCTCGGCATGTGGACGGTGACCTGGCTGCTCAAGCCGATCGTGGTGATGGGCCACCTGCTCGGCGGCATGCTGATGTTCGGCCTGCTGGTGTGGATGGCATGGCGTGCCACGCACATGCCGATCACGCTGGTGGAAGCGCCGAAGCTGAAGTGGCTGATCCGCGCCGGCGTGGCCGTGCTGGTGCTGCAGATCGCGCTGGGCGGCTGGGTCAGCGCCAACTACGCCGCGCTCGCCTGCGGCGGCGGCAGTGCATCGCTGGACAACTTCCCGCGCTGCGTCAGCCAGTGGTGGCCGCAGCACGACTTCAAGGAAGGCTTCACCCTGTGGCGCGGCATCGGCGTGGACTACGAAGGCGGCGTGCTCGATGGCGCCTCGCGGATTGCCATCCAGATGGCGCACCGCATGATGGCGATCGTGGTGGCCGTGTACCTGCTGTGGCTGTCGGTGCGCCTGTTCAAGCTGCCGAGCATGCGCGGCTGGGCCAGCGCGCTGGGCCTGCTGGTGGTGGCGCAGATCACCCTGGGCATCCTCAACGTGAAGCTGGCGGTGCCGCTGGAAGTGGCCGTGGCCCACAGTGGCGGCGCGGTGGCGTTGTTGTTCGTGCTGGTCACGCTGCTGGCGCGCCTGCGCGCGCCGGACGCGGACGGCAAGCCCGGTAGTGCCGCTTCTGCCGTGCAGGCAGGCTGACGGCATGGCCAGTTACCGTCAGTACTGGGACCTGACCAAGCCCAAGGTCGTCGCCCTCATCGTGTTCACCGCGCTGGTCGGCATGTTCCTGGCCATCCCCGGGCTGCCCACCGCGCGGCAGGCGCTGGACGGCGCGCTCGGTTTCCTCGGCATCTGGCTGGCGGCCTCGGCTGCCGCGGCCATCAACCAGCTGCTGGACGCGCGCATCGACGCGCAGATGGCGCGCACCTCGTGGCGCCCGCTGGTGGTGGGCAAGGTCAAGCCGTGGCAGGTGCTGGTGTTTGCCGGGCTGCTGATCGCGCTGTCGATGACCATCCTGGTGGTCTGGGTCAACGTCATCACCGCGGTGCTGACCTTCGCCTCGCTGATTGGTTACGCGGTGATCTACACCGTGTACCTCAAGCGCGCGACCTCGCAGAACATCGTCATCGGCGGTCTGGCCGGCGCCACTCCGCCGATGCTGGGCTGGGCCGCGATCACCGGCATGCAGGGCCCGTGGGACTGGGCTTACGCATCGCTGCTGGTGCTGATCATCTTCATCTGGACCCCGCCGCATTTCTGGGCGCTGGCGATCTTCCGCCGCGAGGATTACGCCAAGGCCGAGATCCCGATGCTGCCGGTTACCCACGGCGTGGCGTACACCCGCAAGTCGATCATGGTGTACTCCATCGCGCTGGCCGTGGTGAGCATCCTGCCGGTGGTGTTCGGCATGAGCGGCATGTTCTACCTCGGCGGTGCGATCGTGCTCAACGCGGTCTTCCTCTGGTACGCGTGGCGCATGCTGAACCCGCCGGATGAGATCTTCTCGATGAAGATGTTCGGCTACTCCATCGTCTACCTGATGGCGCTGTTCGCCTTCCTGATGGTGGACCACTGGATGCTGCCCTGGTTGTAAGCCGCAGGCGCGCGCTGCGACGCGCGCCTTGAATCTCCGGCAAACGTCGCCATTGCGTTCATGACCGAACAGGACGTGACGGCATGAAACGATGGATGCCAAGCGCAGTACTGGCCATGACCCTGCTGTGCAGCGTGGCGATGGCCGCGCCTGTGCCCGACGACACCGCCACGCAGATCATGGCGCACGCCGGCGGGCACCGCCTGGTCGTGCTCGGCGAATACCACGGCACCGCCGAAACGCCGCTGCTGGTGGCCGACCTGATGGAACGCTACAGCCGCGAAACGGCCGCCGTGCGGCTGGCACTGGAACTGCCGATGAGCGAGAACGTCGCCCTGGCGCGCTACCTGCGCTCGGACGGCGGAGCCGACGCGCGCGAAGCGCTGCGGACCTCGCCGTTCTGGGGGATCAAAGACGATCAGCACGACGGCCGGCGCAGCCGCGACATGCTGGCGCTGCTCGAGGCCGTCCGTGTGTTGCGGGCCCAGGGCCGCGATGTGGGCGTGGCTGGCTATGACGAAGAAACCGGCACATCCGCCCGCAATGACGCGCGCGATGCGGCCATGGCCACGCACCTGCGCCAGCAGTTCAACGCGCTGCCTGCCGATGCACGGATGCTGGTGCTGACCGGCAACGTGCACGCCATGCGGTCAGTGCCGGCCGATGCGCCCGCAGAGATGCAACAGAAGACGATGGCCGCGTACCTGCTGGACCTGCCGCTGTACAGCGTGCGCCTGGAAGCGTCGCGGGGTCACTTCTGGGCCTGCGTCCAGCCCTGCCGCGCGATCCCGCTGACCGCGCGTCCGCCGCGCGCACCGAAAGAAGACAGGGAAACCGACCGGCAGTACGACCTGTGGATATGGATGCCTACCCTGAGCGTAGGCACCCTGACCGACCGCTAGGATCACCCTATGCGTGGCGAACAAGGCACCGATGTTGCCCGGCGGATATTGCGGGCGGCGCGGCGATGCGTGGCGCCCCGGTAGGGTCGTCTCCCCAACGACGGCCGGCCGTGCGTCCTGGCCGATGGTGAGCGTGACCCACACCGAAGCGCGCCCTGGATGGCGCGTTACAGGCGACTCCCAGGCCCAGGTCATGCCGACATCGCGCCGATTGGCGTTATCGGCAGTCGTTAGGGACACGACCCTGCAGAGGCGGCGAATCCGCCGGCGAAACGCTCCCGCCCAAGCCCTGTGCGCGCCCCGCGCGGTTCACTCCTGGTCGATGACAGGCGCCGGCGCGATGGGATCGCGCGCGTACCGCTGCGCGATCATCGCGCAGACGATCAGCTGGATCTGGTGGTAGATCATGATGGGCAGGACGATCGCGCCCAGGCTGCCGCCGGCGAACAGCACCTTGGCGATCGGGACGCCGGTGGCCAGGCTCTTCTTGGAGCCGCAGAACAGAATGGTGATCTCGTCTTCGCGGTTGAAGCCCAGCCGGCGGGCGATGAAGCGGATCAGCGGCATTGCGATGCCGAGCAGAACCGCGGCAACTATGGCGACGGTGAACAATGACAGCAGCGGCGTCTTGCTCCACAGCCCTTCGCTGACCGCTTCGCCGAACGCCGAATAGACCACCAGCAGGATGGTGGCCTGGTCGGTGTAGCGCAGCAGCGCGCGCTGGCGTTCCACCCAGCCGGCAATCCACGGGCGCAGCAGGTGGCCGGCCACGAACGGCACCAGCAGCTGCAGCATGATGCTGGCGATGGCCTGCACCGGGTTGTGCATGCCGCCCTCGGTGCCGGCCAGCAGGGCCAGCAGCAGCGGGGTAAGGAATACGCCGAGAATGCTCGACAGCGAGGCGCTGCACACCGCCGCCGGCACGTTGCCGCGCGCCATCGAGGTGAAGGCGATGGACGACTGCACCGTGGACGGCAGCGCGCACAGGAACAGCACGCCGATGTACAGCTCGGGCGTGAGCAGCCAGCCATCCAGCGGTTTGAACAGCAGCCCCAACAGCGGGAACAGCACGAAGGTGCAGGCCAGGATGGTCAGGTGCAGGCGCCAATGCAGCATTCCGGCGACGATCGACTCACGCGGCAGGCGCGCGCCGTGCAGGAAGAACAACGCGGCGATGGCCACGTCGGTAACATCGTCGAGCACCATCGCCGCCGCGCCGTGCATGGGCAGCAGCGAGGCCAGCAGCACGGTGCAGAGCAGGGCGAGGGTGAAGTTGTCCGGTCGCAGGCGCGACCACCAGGGCTTCATGCGCGGCATGCTCCTGTGAGGGGGAAAAGTGGGGCGGGACACACGCGCTGACTCAACGCGCGGCAGCCTGTTCGAGCAGGGCACGGGCAGGCGCTTCCAGCGAGGTCATGCCGGCATCGCGACCCAACTGCAGGGCCTGCTCGACCGAGGCGCCATCGCGTGCCTGCACCAGCGCCAGCAGCGCACCGGCGCGGTTGCCGGAGGCGCAATGCACCAGCACCGGACCGCTGCTCTGCGCCAGTGCCGCGCGCAGCGCGCGCGCATTGGCGTCGGTCAGGCCGGCAGCGCCGGCCACCGGAATGCGCACGTAGCGCAGGCCCAGACGCTCGGCGGCGGCAGTTTCATCGAAGCCCCGGTCTTCATCGGGCTGGCGCAGGTCGATCACGGTGGTGATGCCGGCGTCGGCGGCCTGCTGCAGTTGGGCGGCACTGGGCTGGCCGGCGCTGTACAGCTGCGGGCGCGGCTGCGCGAAGGGCAGGGCATCGGCCAGCGCCGCAACCGGCAGCAGCAACAGCGCCACGCCGAGCAGGCGGCAGAGCAGGGGCGTGGCAGGCTGGATGGCGGGGGTGGTCATGGCAGCGTGCTCCACGGGGTGTCAGCGCAGGGTGGCGCGGGCCTTGAGCAGCTCGCGTAGTTCGTACTTGTCAGTATCGTCCAGACCCTGCTGCCGATGCTTTGCCTGAAGCTCGTCCAGGCGTTGCATCAGCAGCTGTTTTTCCAGCTGCGCCACCGCATCGTGCAGCTCCTGGGTCCACATCGCCTCGTCACCGGGCAAGGTCTGCGCGGCCAGCTTGTGCAGCGCGTCCTGTTCTTCGCGGCCCTCGAAATGCTCCAGCAGCGCGCCGGTGCTGATATCGGGGCGCTGTTCCACCAGGCCCAGCAGCTCCAGCAGCAGTTCGATGCCTGGCAGGCGCAGGCCGTTGAAGTGGTGGCCTTCCAGGGTCATGGCCAGCGAGGGCTGCTGCAGCAGGATCGCAATAGCCGCGCGCACCAAGCTGCGCCGCTGGGTGGGGGCCACTGCACGCGGCGAGGGGCGTGACGGCTGCGCAGGCGCGGTGGGCTTGGCACCCAGGCCGGTGAGCGTGGTCAGCTGCTGCTTCATCAGGTCGCCGAAGGCGCCGTCGGGAATCTGCGCCAGCATCGGCTTGGCCCGCTCGGCCAGCCGCGCCTTGCCGTCCAGCGTGGCCATGTTGACCTCGCGGGTGAGCTCGTCGAAGAAGAACTGCGACAGCGGCGTGGCCTGTTTGAGGCGCTCGTCGAACGCGGCGCTGCCTTCCTTGCGCACGATGGTGTCGGGGTCTTCGCCGTCGGGCAGGAACAGGAAGAAGGCCTGGCGGCCGTCCTTCATGCGCGGCAGCACCGATTCCAGCGCGCGCCAGCCGGCGCGGCGGCCAGCGGCGTCACCGTCGAAGCAGAAGAATACATCCGGCGCATTGCGGAACAGCAGCTCGGCATGGTCCGGCGTGGTGGCCGTGCCCAGCGTGGCCACCGCCTGGGTAACCCCGTACTGGAACAGCGAGACCACGTCCATGTAGCCTTCGACCACGATCAGCCGCTCGATCTTCTGGTTGGCCTGGCGTACCTGCCACAGGCCGTAAAGTTCGCGGCCCTTGTGGAACAGCGCGGTTTCGGGCGAGTTGAGGTACTTGGGGCCGTCGTCCTTCTCCATGACCCGGCCGCCGTAGGCGATCACGCGGCCGCGTCGGTCGAAGATCGGGAACATCACCCGGTCGCGGAACTTGTCGTAGACGTGGCCGCGGTCGTTCTTGGAGAACAATCCGGCGCGATCCAGCAGCTTCATGCGCCGCTCGTCCTTGCCCAGGGCATCTTTCAATGCGCTGTAGCCGTCCGGCGCATAGCCGATCGCGAACCGTGTGCGGTTTTCCTCGTCCACGCCGCGCTGGTCCAGGTAGGCGCGGGCCTTGTCGCTGTCCTCCAGCGATTTCTGGAAGAAGCGCGTGGCCGCGTCCAGCGCCGAGTACAACTCACGGCTGTCGTCCTGCTGCTGCGCGGTGCGCGGCTGGGTGTCGCGCGGCACTTCCATGCCCACGCGCTTGGCCAGCTCGTCGACCGCGTCGAGGAACTCGAGGCGGTCGTAATTCATCAGGAAGCTGATCGCGGTGCCATGCGCGCCACAGCCGAAGCAGTGATAGAACTGCTTGGTGGGCGAGACCGTGAACGAGGCCGAGCGCTCGTCATGGAACGGGCAGCGTGCGGCGTATTCCTTGCCCTGGCGCTTCAGCGGCACGCGGCTGCCCACCACCTCGACAATGTCGGAGCGGGCCAGCAGGTCGTCGATGAATGCGTCGGGGATACGGGCCATGGGCAGCAGGCAGGTGGCGCGACCGGTGACGGCCACGCAGGGCAGCGGGGGACACCGCTAGTCTACTAGCTGCCGGTCGCTTCGCCCGGTTTGGGCACGGCGATGCCGGCCTGGGCCAGGTGGAAATGCGCGCGCAGGCGTTCATCGATGACCGCGGTCATCAGCGCGCCCACGAAGAACACCACCGTGGCGTAGTAGATCCACACCAGCGAGATCACCAGCGCGCCCATCGAGCCGTAGGCGCTGCCCGGCGCGACGGTGGCGATGTACAGGCCGATGCCGTAACGGCCCAGCGCGAACAGCGCCGAGGTGATTGCCCCGCCGATGAAGGCTTGCCGCCAGGCCACGCGGCGGTCGGGCAGGTAGTGGTAGAGGAAGGCGAAGCCCACCGTGTACAGCGCCAGGCTGGTCAGGTAGCCGATCGCCGGCAGCACCGAGGGCAGCTGCGCGAAGGCCACCTGCAGCATGGTGGTGGCGGTCATCGACAGGATCAGCAGGAAGCCCAGCGCCAGCACCACGCCGAAGGAGAACACGCGCTTGCGCAGCCACGCCACGATGCCGTCCAGGCGCTCGCCACTGGTGTTGAAGATCAGGTTCAATGCGTTCTGCAGCTGGGCAAACACCGCCGTGGCGCCAATGAACAGCAGCAGCGTGCTCCACACCCCGGCCAGCGAGCCCACGTCGGGCTGGTTGTCGGCGTTCTTGAGCACGGTGTCGGCCACGGTGGCGGCGCTGCTGCCGGCCACGTCGTTGATCTGGGCGATCAGCGCCTGTTGCGCCGGCGGATACAGCGAGGCGGTGAGCCACAACAACAGCACCAGCAGCGGTGCCATCGACAGCAGGGCGTAGAAGGAGACTGAGGCGGCCTGGGTGAGGACGTCGATCTCGACGAAGCGCTTGCCCACGGCCATCGGGAAGCTGCGTTGCAGCCGGTCGACGTACTTGCGCAAACGCGGTGGCACGCCGGCGTGGGCGGGCGAGGGATCGGCGTCGGGGGTGGGGGCGGGCGGCAGTGAAGACATGCGGCCGATTTTTGCAGGCCCGGGTCGAAGGCGGGGTGAAGCGGGCGCGCGGCGGTGCGCGTGCATGCGTGCACCGACCAACGCTCGGTGCCTACCGGGATCCGGATGTCAGGCATCCGGCCAGGCGGGTAGCGACCGTGGGTCGCTACCCGGCCCGATCAGCCGGCCAGCTGCTGCTTGACCAGCTTGGACACCAGGCCCATGTCGGCCTGGCCGGCGAGCTTGGGCTTCAGTGCGCCCATCAGCTTGCCAATGTCGGCCGGGCTGGCCGCGCCGGTTTCGGCGATGGCGGCCTGGATGGCGGCCACGATCTCGGCTTCGCCCAGCTTGGCCGGCAGGTACTGGTCGATGACCAGGATTTCCTCGCGCTCGATCACGGCGAGGTCTTCCCGGTTGGCCGCTTCGAACTGGCTGACCGAATCCTTGCGCTGCTTGACCATCTTTTCCAGCACGGCCAGCGTGGCGGCGTCGTCCAGCTCGATGCGCTCGTCCACTTCCTTGCGCTTGATGTCGGCCAGCATCAGGCGGATCACGCCCAGGCGGTGCTTCTCGCCGGCCTTCATGGCGGCCTTCATGTCATCGGTGAGCTGCTGTTTCAGGCTCATGGAACACCTCGTATTCGGTCAAAAGGGCGGAAAGGGGCGCCAAACGACTGGAACGCAAAAAGCCGGCAACGCTCGCGCGTTCCGGCTTCGGCTCCGCCACGACAGACCAGCGGCCTGTCGCATCGAAGTTGCGTCCGACTCAGTACAGGCGCTGACGCTTGGTAACGTCGCGCGACGACCGGCGCAGCTGACGCTTCACGGCAGCAGCAGCCTTACGCTTGCGCTCCTGGGTCGGCTTTTCATAGAACTCGCGCTTGCGGGTTTCGGCCAGCACGCCGGCCTTTTCGCAGGTGCGCTTGAAGCGACGGAGCGCAAACTCGAAGGGCTCGTTCTCGCGGACTTTAACGCTGGGCATGGAATCTCCGGGACACAGTAGAACCGGGTCACGCCCGGTGAGAGCCGCACATTATAGCGGCGACAAAAGAAGTTGCAACCCACCCCGGCAAACTTCTTGGCCACAGGTGGTGTCAGGTGGGCTGGCGGTAACGCTGCCGGGGCCTCAGCGGTCCATAATACCCGGTATGCGAGTCCTTGGTATTGAATCTTCCTGTGATGAGACCGGCGTGGCGGTGTACGACACCGCCCTGGCCGGCCCGGACGCCCTGCGCGCCCATGCGGTCTACAGCCAGATCGCCCTGCACGCCGAGTACGGCGGGGTGGTGCCTGAACTGGCCAGCCGCGACCACGTGCGCAAGCTGCTGCCGCTGATCCGCCAGACCCTGGCCGAGGCCGGGATGGGCGTGGCCGACATCGACGGGGTGGCCTATACGGCCGGCCCCGGGCTGGTCGGCGCGCTGCTGGTGGGGGCGGGCGTGGCCCGCTCGCTGGCCTGGGCGCTGGAGGTGCCGGCGGTCGGCGTACACCATATGGAAGGGCATCTGCTGGCCCCGTTGATGGAAGACGACCCGCCGCAGGCCCCGTTCGTGGCGCTGCTGGTGTCCGGTGGGCATACCCAGCTGGTGGCGGTGGACCGGATCGGCCAGTACCGCCTGCTGGGCGAGACCCTGGACGATGCGGCCGGCGAGGCCTTCGACAAGACCGCCAAGCTGATGGGCCTGCCGTACCCGGGTGGCCCGCAGCTGGCGGCGCTGGCCGAACGCGGTACCCCGGGCAAGTACACGTTCACCCGCCCCATGACCGACCGGCCCGGGCTGGATTTCAGCTTCTCCGGACTGAAGACCCAGGTGCTGCTGGCCTGGCGCGACAGCGACCAGAGCGAGCAGACCCGTGCCGACATCGCCCGGGGCTTTGAAGACGCCGTGGTGGACACCCTGGCCATCAAGTGCGAGCGCGCGCTGGATGCGGCCGGCACCGATGTGATCGTGGTGGCCGGTGGGGTCGGCGCCAACAAGCGGCTGCGCGCCAAACTGCAGCAGATGGCGGCCAGCCGCGGCGGCCGGGCCTGCTTCCCGCGCCCTTCGCTGTGCACCGACAACGGCGCGATGATCGCCTTCGCTGGCGCGCTGCGGCTGGAAGCCGGCCAGCACACGCCGCCGCAGGTGCAGGTCACCCCGCGCTGGGACATGGCGACGCTGCCGGCGGTGTAGGCACGCCGCAACCTCAGGGCGGGCGATCGCGCAGCAGGGGGGTGACTGCCTCGTGCCCCGCCATCCACGCGGCGGTGCGCGTGCAGCGCAGTTCCACGATCCGCTGGATGGCGGCGAAATCCTCGCTCAAGGCGCGCGCGAAGATAGGTTCGTGATGGGCGATACGGTTGCGCAGCCGCCGGATCTGCTCGAGATCGTTATGTATGTGGGCACGGGTGACATGCCGGGGCGCACCCGTGTCGGCGCCGGGGAGCACGACCCCCATGCATCGCGACCACACCCGGACGTCGAACCGCTGGGTGAACATCTTCTGCCAGAAGACGAAGCTGAGCGTGGGAATGACCTGCGAGGTGCCGTCGGTGCACCGTGCGGCCGCCCGGAGCAGCTCGCGGCGCGGGTTGTAGCCGGTGGTGGGACTGGGCAGGCTGTCGGTGAAACCCTGCACCCACGGCCAGCGTGGGCCGTGAATCCGGGTCAGTGCATCTGAAACGGCGTTGCGGATGACCACTTCGCCGATATGCAACGGAACAAGGAAGGCAGCGGAGATGCGGGCGTTCCAGAGGTACAGGTCGAGCGGCGTACTGCGGGCGTCCAGGGTTGCCACTGCGTTCTCATACGTGCCCAGCCGGTCGGCTGACAACGCCCGTTTTACGGCGTCCTCGATCTGCATGGTCCCTGCATCCTTGCCGCTGATGACGGTTGAGACTACGGGCGTGGCCGGGTGCTGGGCATCGGGAATCCGGCCGTTGTGCAGTGGTTCTGGCTACCCTTTTCGGGCGCTCGATTGCCGTATGCAATCGGTCTGTCGAGAACTACGCACGCCGTCCCGTTTCGGGTCAACAATGGTTGACGCGGCCGTGTCAGGCCCGTAATTTTCAGCCTACGCGCCACCGGGACTCGCGGATGGGAATCCCATCTCCACCCGGGGACAAGAGGTAAGCAAAGGGTCCCGCAAGGGGCCCTTTGTCTTTTCGGCCACGGGCGCACCATCGGGCGAACGCCCCGGTTCCCGGCACGTTCCGGCCCGCGCCGTTACCATGTTCGGCATCTTCCACGTGGCATGGCTATGGACAAGGTATTCATCGAAGGGCTCGAGATCGATGCCCTGATCGGCATCTACGACTGGGAACGGCGGATCCGCCAGACCCTGCGGTTCGACCTGGAAATGGGCTTCGACAACCGTCGCCCGGCGGCCAGTGACGACATTGGCGATACCCTCAACTACAAGGCCGTGAGCAAGCGCATCGAGCAGTTCGTGCGCGAGTCCGATTTCGGCTTGGTCGAAACCCTGGCCGAACGCATCGCCGAAATCGTGCTGCGTGAGTTCAAGGTGGAGTGGTTGCGCCTCAAGCTGAGCAAGCCCGGCGCCGTGCGCGGCGCGCGCGCGGTGGGCGTGATCATCGAACGCAGCGCATCCTGACCGGGCGCTGCCCGGCAACCCGACGCACCGTAGCGCCGGGCTCTGCCCGGCACCCAGAAGCACCGTAGCGCCGGGCTCTGCCCGGCACCCAGAAGCGCCGTAGCGCCGGGCTCTGCCCGGCACCCAGAAGCGCCGTAGCGCCGGGCTCTGCCCGGCACCCAAAAGCACCGTAGCGCCGGGCTCTGCCCGGCACCCAGAAGCACCGTAGCGCCGGGCTCTGCCCGGCAACCAGACGCACCGTAGCGCCGGGCTCTGCCCGGCAACCAGAACTGGAGACCTCCCCAAGATGCTGGATGCAGTAGTAGCAACCCGTTGGCTGGACGACCTGCAGCGAACCCTCGAACCCTGGCCGTGGGCCTACACCGCCGCGGTACTGTGCCTGCTGGCGCTGGCCGCCTGGCTGGCCAATTTCGTCACCAAGAAGATCCTGCTGCGCGGCCTGCGTGGGTTGATCAACCGGCTGCCCGGCGGCACCGCCCACGGTGGGCGCGGCAGCAACGTGATGCGGGTGGTGTCGCGGTTGTCCAACGTGGTGCCCAGCCAGGTCATCGCCGCCGGCATCACCGTGGTGCCCGACCTGCCCACGCCGCTGGTGGCCTTCGTCATCGGCGCCTGCCAGGCCTGGGCGATCCTCACCGTGGCGCTGGCGATCTCGCACGCGCTGGACGCGGCCAACGACATCTACGAGCGCCGCCCCGACGCGCGCAACAAGCCGATCAAGGGCTACCTGCAGGTTGGCAAGATCGTCATCTTCGTCATTGCCGGGCTGTCGATCGTGGCCACCCTGGCCGGCGTGGACCTGCGCTACCTGGTTACCGGGCTGGGCGCGGCCACCGCGGTGCTGATGCTGATTTTCCAGGACACCATCCTGTCGCTGGTGGCCAGCGTGCAGATCAGCGGCGACGGCCGGGTGCGGCTGGGCGACTGGATCGAGATGCCCAGCCAGAACGCCGACGGCGACGTCATCGATATCGCGTTGCACACCATCACCGTGCAGAACTTCGACAAGACCATCACCACCATCCCGACCAAGAAGCTGGTCACCGAGTCGTTCAAGAACTGGCGTGGCATGCAGGAGGCCGGCGGACGCCGGATCAAGCGTGCGCTGTACCTGGACCAGCACAGCGTGGGCTTCGTCGATGCGACGCGGCTGGCCGAGCTGGAACAGTTCGCGGTGCTGGGGGAGTACCTGCGCGAAAAGCAGAGCGAACTGCAGCAGTGGAACGCGCAGCTGCAGGCCAAGGGCGTGGCGGCAGTGAATGCGCGGCGGGTGACCAACCTGGGCACGTTCCGCGCATATGTGGAGCGCTACCTGGCCCAGCATCCCGGCATCCATACGGACATGACGCTGCTGGTACGGCAGCTGCAGCCGACCACCGAAGGCCTGCCGCTGGAGATCTACTGCTTCACCCGCACCACCGCGTGGGGCGAGTACGAAGGCATCCAGTCGGACGTGTTCGACCACCTGCTGGCGACGCTGCCGGCGTTCGGGCTGCGCGTGTTCCAGGCCTCCAGCGATGCGATGTTGATGGCCGGCCAACAGCGTCTGGCCGCCGCGGAGTAAGCTCCTGTGCCCCCGCCACCGCGCTCACGGTGGCGGGGTTCTTCCCCCGGGGAAGAAAAATGAACGTCAAAATCATTCACAACGGGCCCGGGAACGCTAGAATCCTGGCCTTGTAAACGTTTTCATAAGGACAGCCGGTGGCCGCCGATCGTATCGAAACCCTCATTGCCAAGATGACCGTCGAAGAAAAAGTCGGCCAGCTGGGTGTGTTCGCCGACATGGTTCGGCCGTTCGCGCCGGACGTGAACCCGGAAGCCAACGTGCTCAACGCCGACCAGGTGCTGCAGCAGGTGCGCGAGGGCAAGGTGGGGTCGCTGTTCAACGGCGTGGGCGTGGAAGCCGGCCGTCGCATCCAGCAGGTGGCGCTGGAAGAAAGCCGCCTGGGCATTCCGGTGATCCTGGCGGCCGATGTGATCCACGGCATGCGCACCGTGTTCCCGATCCCGCTGGGCGAAGCAGCCAGCTTCGAGCCCGACCTGGCCGAGCGCACCGCGCGCGCCACCGCGGTGGAAGCCACGGCGGCCGGCCTGCACTGGACCTACGCACCGGCGGTGGACATCGCGCGCGACCAGCGCTGGGGCCGCGGTGCCGAAGGTGCCGGTGAAGACGTGGTGCTGGGCTGCGCGTTCGCCGCTGCGCGCGTGCGCGGCTTCCAGGGCCCGGACCTGCGCGCCGCCGATGCGCTGCTGGCCACGCCGAAGCATTTCGCCGCCTATGGCGCGGTGATGGCGGGCATGGAATACAACATGGTCGACATCTCGCCGCAGACCCTGCGCGACGTGCACCTCCCGCCGTTCCAGGCCGCCTTCGAGGCCGGTGCGCTCACCGTGATGTCCTCCTTCAACGACATCAACGGCGTGCCGGCCAGCGCCAACGCCGAACTGCTCACCGACATCCTGCGCGGCGAGTGGAAGTTCCCGGGCGTGGTGATCTCCGATTACACCGCCGACATGGAGCTGGTTGCGCACGGCTATGCCGCCGATGACCGCGACGCCACCGCCAAGGCGTTCACCGCCGGCCTGGACCTGAGCATGCAGAGCGGCTTCTATGCCGAGCACCTGCCGGGCCTGATCGAGAGTGGCGAGGTGCCGATGGCCACGCTGGACGAGTCGGTGCGCCGCATCCTGCGCCTGAAGGATGCGATCGGCCTGTTCGACGATCCCTACCGTTCGCTGGACCTGGACCGCGAAGCGTCCACCGCGCACATCGCCGAACACGATGCGCTGTCGCGCGATGCCGCGCGCCGTTCGATCGTGCTGCTCAAGAACACCGACGCGGTGCTGCCGCTGAAGAAGACCGGGCAGAAGATCGCGCTGATCGGGCCGTTCGTGCAGGACCGCGAGAACATCGAAGGCTGCTGGACCCTGTTCGGCGACAAGTCGCGCTATGTGAGCCTGGAGACCGGCGTGCGTGCGGCGATTGGCGACGAAGCGCTGCTGGAAATCGTGCCGGGTTGTGACCTGGAAGCGGCCGTGCAGGACGGCATCGAGCAGGCCGTGGCCGCTGCGCTGCGCGCCGACGTGGTGGTGCTGGCGCTGGGCGAACCGCAGCGGTACAGCGGTGAAGCGCAGTCGCGCGTGGAAATCACCCTGCCGCCGGCCCAGCAGGCGCTGGCCGAAGCGGTGGCCATGACCGGCAAGCCGCTGGTGGTGCTGCTGCGCAATGGTCGCGCACTGGCGCTGCAGGGCGCGGTGCGCAATGCACAGGCGGTGGCGATCACCTGGTACCTGGGCACCCAGACCGGTCATGCGGTGGCCGATGTACTGTTCGGCGACTACAACCCGTCCGGCCGCCTGCCGGTGAGCTTCCCGCAGGTGTCGGGCCAGCAACCGTTCTTCTACAACCACCCGCGCACCGGTCGCCCGGAACTGCCGACCATGTCCGAGTTCAAGGCGCGCTGGCGCGAGATCCCGAACGAGGCGCTGTATCCGTTCGGGCATGGCGTGGGCTACACCACGTTCGGCTACGGCGTGCCGCAGCTGAGTGCCGAGAAACTCGGCTGGGACGACACCCTGACCATCACCACCACGCTCACCAACACCGGTGCGGTGGCGGGCGAGGAAGTGGTGCAGCTGTACATCCACGACCGCGTGGCCAGCCGCGTGCGGCCGGTGCGTGAGCTGAAGGCGTTCCGCAAGGTGGCGCTGCAGCCGGGCCAGAGCACCGAGGTGCAGTTCACCCTGGACCGCACCGCACTGGGCTTCACCGGCCGCGACGGCGTGTTCCGCGCCGAGCCGGGCCAGTTTGAGCTGTGGGTGTGTGCGTCGTCGGCGAGCGGCGAGCCGGTGATCTTCGAGCTGCTGGCGGGTTGATCCTGTGGGGGCATCGCCGCCGCCCGGCGGTAGAGCCGACCGTTGGTCGGCTGCCCCAAACGCATCGGTCTCCGCTTGGGGGCAGCCGACCAACGGTCGGCTCTACGGTGTAGGTCGTCGCCTGTGGCGGTAGCCGACCAACGGTCGGCTCTACGTTGTGGGTTGGTCGTCTGTGACGGTAGCCGACCAACGGTCGGTTCTACCCCGGTTGTGTGGGCGTGGGGCCGTCATGTGCGGTGGCGCAGGGCGTGCCGTCATCGGCGGCTGACGTTTGGGCGGGTACGCTGGCTGCCTTGCATAATCGTTGGAGCCCAGCATGCGCGCGATCCGAATCCTGCTTCCCACCCTGTTGCTGGCCGCCTGTTCGCAGCCGGCACCACCGGCGACCGATGCGGCTCCTGCGCCGACCTCACCGCCCACCACCACCGCCACGCCGAGCGAGGACGCGCCGGCGGCCGGCATGTCGCCCGATGCGGTGGCAACGCCGGCCGAAGCCGCTGCGCAGACCGCGCCGGCGGCTTCGGCACCGGATGCCAGCGCCGACAGCACCGGGGGCGACGTTCGTCAGCGCATTGAACGCCTGCTCGGCGATGCGCCCCGCTATGAGGTGGTGTTCACTGCCTTGCAGAAAGGCGTGGCTGCGCATGATGCCAAGGCGGTGGCGGCCCTGCCGCTGTACCCGGTGAGCGTCAACGTGGGCGGCAAGAAGCGCAAGGTGGCCGACGCGGCCACCTTCGAGCGCGAGTACGACCGAATCATCACCGCCGACATCGCCAAGACCATCACCGAACAGAAGTTCGACGATGTGTTCGTCAATTGGCAGGGCGTGATGCTGGGCAACGGCCAGGTCTGGATCAACGGCATCTGCCCGGCCAACGACTGCACCAAGGCCAAGGTCGGCATCGTGACCGTGCAGGACTGACCGGCGCGCATCAGCGGGGAACCGACCGCGGGTCGGTCCCTCATGGCTGACTGATGCCCGTTGACTGATGCGCGGTGCCGCGCGGGTAGCGATCCTTGATCGCTACCCGCGCCGGTGACTACTGGTGGTTGATCACACCCGGCAGGTACCGACCGTTGGTCGGTACGCGTTTATCCGGTATGCCCGTGACTCACCCCTTCGGGGTGAGCTTCAACAACCGGCCGTTCTTCCCGTCTTCCAGCAGCCAGATCGCGCCATCCGGGCCCTGTTCCACTTCGCGGATGCGCTCGCCCATGTCGAAGCGCTCGGCCTCGCGGGCGTTGTCGCCATCGAAGGCCACCCGCACCAGTGACTTGGAGGACAGCCCGCCGATGAAGCCGCTGCCCTTCCACTGCGGGAACTGCGTACCGGTGTAGATGATGAAACCGGCCGGTGAAATCACCGGCGTCCAGGTCACCTTGGGCGCGGCGAATTCCGGGCGCGTGCTGTGGTCGGGAATGTCGCGCCCGTCGTAATGGTTTCCGTTGGACACGATCGGGTAGCCATAGTTGGCGCCGCGCTCGATCAGGTTCAGTTCGTCGCCACCGGCCGGGCCCATTTCGTGCACCCACAGCCTGCCGCGTGCATCGAAGGCGATGCCCAGCGCATTGCGGTGGCCCAGCGACCAGACCTGCGCGGCCACGCCGCCCTGCGAGGCGAACGGGTTGTCGGCCGGCACGCTGCCGTCGTCGTTCAGGCGCACGATCTTGCCGAGGTTGCCGCCCATGTCCTGGGCCGGATCGAACTTCTGGCGTTCGCTGGAGGTGATCCACAACTTGCCGTCCGGGCCAAACGCCAACCGGTGGCCGTAATGGCCGCCGCCTTCCACCTTCGGGGTCTGGCGCCAGATCACCTTGAAGTCCTGCAGCGTGCCGCTGCCATCGGCGGCCAGCACCAGGCGGGCGCGGCCCACGGCGGCGCCGCGGGTGTCGCCTTCGCCGGCTTCGGCATAGCTCACATACACCAGCTGGTTCTTGGCGAAGCCGGGGTGCGGCAGCACGTCGCCGAAGCCGCCCTGGCCGGCATAGGCCACCTTGGGCACGCCGCTGATGACAGCGCGTTTGCCGGTTTTCAGGTCCACATGCTGCAGGGTGCCGGCCTTTTCGCTGACCAGCAGGCTGCCATCGGGCAGGAAGCTCATCGCCCACGGTTCGTTGAAGGTGCCGGCTTCGGTGGCGGCGAAGGGCCATTGGGCCTTCTTCAGGACCGGGGCGGACGCCTTGTCGGCGGCCACGCAGGCGGTGGCGAACAGGGGCAGGGTGAGGGTGACGGCGAGCGACAGCAGCAGCTTGCGGGTCATGGGGAATCTCCGGGTGGGGATGCGATGGCCAGCCATGGTTGTACAGCATGCCCATCAACGCGGCGTGGACCATACGTCATCCCCCGTAGGCGCGCGGGCCGTGATCGGCTACCGTTGGCGCGGGCTGCCCGTGGGGCGGCGCGTGCGGCTTGCCGCCATCAAACGGAGTTGGATCACATGAAACAACAGGTGCACAAGCCGTCCCCGGCCTTCATCGCTGCCTCGTGGGCAGCGCTGCTGCTGGGCGCGGCGGCTTATCTGGTTGGTCTGTTCAACGCCGAGATGGCGCTCAACGAGAAGGGCTACTACCTCACCCTGCTGCTGTTCGGGCTGTTTGCGGCGGTGTCGCTGCAGAAGAGCGTGCGTGATCGCGTCGAAGACATTCCGGTCAGCGGCCTGTACTACGCGCTGTGCTGGTTCGCGCTGCTGGCCTCGCTGCTGTTGCTGCTGGTGGGCCTGTGGAACGCCACGCTGCTGCTGAGCGAAAAGGGCTTCTACGGCATGGCCTTCGCCCTGAGCCTGTTCGGCGCGGTGGCGGTGCAGAAGAACACCCGCGACCTGATGGCCGCGGGTGGCACTGTGCGCGAGATCCCGCCGCTGCCCAGCGGCGACTAAGCGCGGGCAGGTGCCGCGCGCTGCCTCAGGTGCCGCGCGGCACACCCTTGTCCAGGTGCGACTGGTGCAGGGCAGTGGATTCATCCCAGCCGCGGCGCACCGCGTTGCGCGCCTGTTCCCAGGTCAGCTTGCTCTTGCCGCGTTCCTGCGCCCAGCGCGTTTCCAGCTCGGCTTCCACCTGCTCGTAGGCGCGGATCATCTCGTCGGCGCGGGAGTAGTGGCCCAGCTGGTAGGCCGGCTCGTAATCGTCGTAGAACTGGCTGTTGTCGTAGTACGGCTCGCTCGGGAAGCGTTCGCGCCAATAGTCCGATACCGCCTGGCGCGGCACACCGTCTTCCGGCACCCGGCCGGGAATCTGGTAATCAGTAGGCATGTGGTGGCTCCGGTTGGGTGAGGTTCCACCCTACCCAGTGGCCGGTTAACGCCGTGGACCCACGAGGTGAATGACACATCAAGCGTCATCCACCGCGCGGTGTCTGTTCAGGCCGGTCGGTCCTTGCGCGGCAGCATGTAGATCACCGCGCCCACCGCGAAGGCAATGCCGGCGGCGGCGATGTTCTGCCAGCTGGCACTCACGAACAGCGCCACGCACAGCACCAGCGCCAGCACCGGAATCACCGGGCCGCCGGGCAGCTTCAGCGCACCGGGGCGGTCGCGGAAACGGCGCGCCAGCACCAGCACCGCCGCGGCCGTGCCGATATAGGCGAACAGGCGCGTGGTCATCGACAACAGCGCCAGCTGCACGAACGAACCGGACAGCGCCAGCGCCAGTGCAATCACGCCCTGGGTCACGATGGCCGCCGCCGGCGTGCGGAAGCGCGGGTGCACGTTGGCCAGCAGCTTCGGCCCGTAGCCGTCGCGGGCCAGGGCGAACAGGAAGCGCGGGCCCATCATCATGGTGTTGCTGTTGGTGCCCAGGATGGAAATGGTGGCGCCCACGGTGAGGATCAGCGCCAGCGCTTCGCCGCCGAAGCGGGAGGCCGCGTCCGCCAGCGGCGTGGGCGAGGCGGCCAGGTTGGCCAGCGTGCCCTGTGCCACCAGCTGTACCGCGCCGTAGATGACGGTGACGCTGATGATCATGGTGATCAGCGCGAACGGAATGTCGCGGCGCGGGTTCTTGTACTCGCCCGCAGCGGCCGGGATGTTCTCGAAACCGGCATAGGCGTACAGCAGCAGCAACGCCGCCTCGCCCATGCGCTGCAGGTCGTGCGGGTCCGGGCGGACCCCGGAGAAGGCCAGATCCATGTCGACGTAGAACGCGCCGATCGCCACGAACAGCAGCAACGGAAGCAGCTTGCCGATCACCAGGATCACCCCGGTGCGTGCGGCCGAACGCACGCCGGCTACGTTGACGGCGGTGAGGAAGCCCAGCGACACCACGATGATCAGCACGCGGCCGAGGTCGTGCCCGGCCCATGGCCAGAACCGTGCGACTGCGTCGGCCAGCGCATTGCTGAGCGCGGCGGCCGAGCTGATCCGGGTGAGCCAGATCATCCAGCCGATCTCGAACCCGGCGAACCGCCCGAACGCCTCGCGGGCGTACAGGTAGCTGCCACCGGGCTCGTCGAAGTAGCTGGCCGCCTGCGCGTAGCACAGCACCAGCAGCGCCACGACGATGCCGGCGGCAACCACGCCCCACAGGCTGAAGGGCCCGAGCAGGGCGACGGTGGCGGCAGGCAGCAGGTAGATGCCGCTGCCGATCACATCGTTGATCGACAGCCCGACGATCTGCCAGCGGCTGACCGCGCGTTCCAGTTGGGGGTCGGCCGGGGCGCTCATCGGGTGTTTTCCGGTGCGGGCGGCAGGTTCCAGTCGTACTGCATCTGTTGGTACTGCGTGCGCGGCAGCAGCACGAACAGGGGGCGCCTGGTCGGATCCAGCCAGGCCAGCAGGCGTTGCATGTGTTCGGGCTGCATGGCGGTGCAGCCGGCGGTGGCCTCCCCCGGCGTGCGCCACAGGTGGGCGAAGATGCAGCTGCCCCGGCGGGCTTCGGCCTTCGGGTTGTGTTCGATCACAAAGCCCTCGCGATAGCGCACATCCCCCTTGTTGTGGAGGTCCAGGCGCATCGGCTCGGTGGAGCCTTCCACCGCGTCGCTACCCACGACTTCGGCATCGACGATGCGGTTGTAGTACGGCGAATCGGGCACGTCCATGCAGTAGCTGCTGGCCAGCATCGGCTGGTACGGCAGGGCGGTGGTGATCGTCGGGGCGTAACCGAAGGCCGGGCCGATGGTGAAGACGCCGGCCGGGCTGCGACCATCGCCTTCCTTCTTTACCGGGTCCCCGGGCTTCACCGGGTCACCAGGTTGGTGCGGGCCAACGCCTTGCGCCGGTACCACGCCCACGCCCCAGGCGCTGCCGTTGCGGCCTACGGCCACGTCGAATGCGCTGCCCTGTGGCGCCCAACCGTGCGGGGTGCGTGTATAGGCCTGCAGCCGGCCATGGGTCGCCTCCCAGCTGTCAGTGACGACCACGATCATCTGGTGGTGGTCCTGCAACGGCCCCACTGCCGGAGTGAGCGCGGCGGCGGGCAGGGCGCTGGTGGCCAGCACGACGGCGAAGACGGATCGGAACAACGGCAGCATCGTGGCGGACTCCAGAAGAGCAGGTGTTGATCAGGTGTCGATCAGGTGTTCGATCCGTTCCAGGTTCACCCCGAGCTGGCGGTGGCGGTCCGGGTTGGCGTGGCACAGCAGCACGAAGACGAAATCCAGCAGGGACTGCAACGAGGCACGGTACAGCAGCTGGGCCAGGTGCGGCGCCGGGTCGTGCGCGCACAGCACCAGTGAGGCGTCGGCGTGCGCGCGCAGCGGGTTGGCGCTGTGCCGGGTGATCGACACCACCTTGCCGCCTACGTCCTGGAACTGGCGCGACAGCTGGAACAGCTGCGGCAGTTTGCCGAACTCGGAAAACACCAGCATCACGTCGTTGGCGCGTGCCGCCGACAGGTTGGCCATCATCAGGATCGGGTCGGCGTGGTGCACGGTGAGCATGCCCAGCAGAGACAGCCGCATCGCGAACTCGCGCGCGTATAGGCCGTCGTCGCCCAGGCCGTAGACGAACACCTTGGGCGCGGCGTCGATCAACTGCACGATGGCCTCGACATCGGCCTGCGGGTTGGCCACCCGGGTCTCTTCCTCGGCGGCGGCCTTGCTCAGCCGCAGGCGCTCGGCGATGCCGATGTAGGCGTTGCTGTCGGCCGCAGCCGGCGCCTCGGCCCGGGTGCCGTTGCCGGCGCGGGCCACCGCCTCGCCGATGGAGTACTTCAGGTCCGGGTAGCCCTTGAAGCCCAGTTTCTGGCTGAACTTGACCACGCTGGACTGGCTGATCCCCAGCGCGCTGGCCAGCTGCTGGGACGAGTAGTCGCGCAGCAGGTGGGCGTTGTCGAGGATGAAGTCGGCGATGCGGCGTTCGATCGCCGACATGTGGTCACGCTCGGAGCGGATTTTCACCAGAGGGGGCATGGGTGGGGCATCGGGTCCGGAAAGGAGAGCATACGCAAGCTGCCGGGTAGCGCCGACCGTTGGTCGGCTGCGCACACCGGAATCGCACGAACAGCAGCCACCCATGGGGTGGCTCTACCCGCAGGTGGTGGAGGCAGCCTCACCACCGCGGCGGCGTGATCATCTCCAGGCCCCGCACCTCGGTGATGCCCAGCCCCGGCGCGTCGCTGATGGTGATCTCCGACTCGTTGAAATTCACCCCGCCGCTGACCGGGTTGAACTGCCCCAGCGACGGCCCGTCCAGGTCCACCTTGGTGATCACATCGCTCTTGGCCACCGCCAGGTGCACGGCCGCCGCCACGCTGATGCTCGACTCGATCATGCAGCCGATCATGCACGGTACCCCGTAGATGGCGGCGATGTCGGCAATGCGGATCGCGTTGGACAGCCCGCCGGTTTTCATCAGCTTGATGTTGATGATGTCCGCGGCGCGTTGCTGGATCAGGTCGACCACCTGGCCGGGGTTGAACACGCTCTCATCGGCCATCACCGGCGTGTTGACCCGGTCGGTGACGTACTTCAGCCCGCTGATGTCGGCGGCCTTCACCGGCTGCTCCAGCAGCTCCAGCACCACCCCGGCCTCTTCCAGCGTGCGCATCGCATGCACCGCCTGCTTGGCGGTCCAGCCCTGGTTGGCGTCCAGGCGCAGCAGCGCACGGCCCTGCACGGCGGCGTGGATCGCCTTGACCCGTTCGATGTCCAGGCCGATGTCCTTGCCCACCTTGATCTTCAGCGACTCGAAACCGCGTTCGATCGCCGACAGCGAATCGGCCACCATCTTGTCGATGTAGTCCACGCTGATGGTGATGTCGGTGGTGATCACCGGGTCGCCACCGCCCAGCATCTGGTACAGCGGTGCCTTGTGCAGCTGCGCCCACAGGTCGTACACCGCGATCTCCACCGCGGCCTTGGCGCTGGTGTTGCGCTCCATCGCACCCTGGATCAGCGCGCACACATGGTTGAGGTTGGCCACGTCCTGGCCGATCAGGCGCGGCTTGATGAAACTGTTGATGGCCTCGATGATCGAGCCGTGGGTATCACCGGTGATCACCGCGGTGGCCGGCGCTTCACCGTAGCCGGTATGGCCGGTGTCGGTGCGCACCAGCACCACCACGTCTTCCACCGTATCCACGGTGCGCAGCGCGGTCTTGAACGGGGTCTTCAACGGCACGCGCAGCATGCCAAGTTCGATGTCGGTGATCTTCATTCAGGAGTCTGGGCTCGAAGGCGCTGGATGTTGGTGATGCGGTCGATGTAGCTCACGGTGTCGCTGGCCATCATCGGCTCCAGCGGGGTCACCGACACGCCGTTGAGGTGCGCCTGCACGCGGGTGCCGTCGGGGCCGGACCAGCTGCCGCCGGCAGTGTCATGGATGACCCAGGTGCGGCCATCCACATGGCCGATGGCCATCATGACGTGGCCGGGGATGTAGACCAGCTCGCCCACCTGCAGCTGGTTCACCGCCGTGGTGCGCCGGGCCTTGCTGTCCTTGCCGGTGAAAGCGATGCGGTCCAGCGCCGGGCTCACCGCCTGCGCGCTGGTGTTGCGCGGCATCAGCACGCCCACGCTGCGGTAGATCTCGGACACGAAGCCGCTGCAGTCGCGGGTGTCGTAGTCGTGGCCCCAGCCGTAGCGCTCGCCGAGGAACTTGAAGGCCTGGGTGAGCAGGGTGCGCGGGGTCAGCGGCAGGTAGTCGGCGGCACTGTCCTGTGCGCGCGGCAGCAGCGCCGGTACCAGCGCCAGGCGGCCATCTTCATTGCGCACCGGCAGCTGCAGCACGTAACCGGCGTGTGCCTGCTGGCCGTTCACCGGCGTGCCCGGCGGCCAGTCGGCCAGCACCGGCAGGCGCACGCCCATGTCCAGCTGCAGCCGCGATACGCGGGGTTCTTCCGGCGTGTAGGCGGTGAAGGCGGTGGCGCCGGTGATCACCCGGTACGGCCCGTGCTGGCCGTAGCCGAGCACCGTGGCTGCATCGCCGATGCCGACGAAGCGCTTCTCGATCCACGCCGCATAGCGCTCGCTGGTGACGAACAGCCACTGGCCATCGGCGCTTTCATGGAGCACTGCCACCGCGTCGCCGGGGAACAGCGCCGACTCCTGGAAGCGGTCGATGTCGGTGTCGCCCTGGGTGGTGAATACCCGCAGCGACGTGGGGAAGGTGCGCAGTGCGGCGCGATGGGTGACCAGGCCGTACTGCAGCGCGCGTTGCGCGGGAATGGCGGCCAGTGCCAGGTTGTCCAGGCTGGTGGTGCGCTGCGAGGCCCCCAGCGTTTTGCCATCCACGCCGTACAGGGTTTTCTCCGGCCATTTCGACAACGCCTGCACCGCGGCCAGTACCTGCGCACGCGGCAGCTGTGCGGGCAGCGCGCGCAGGTCGTGGATGGAGGCATCGTCGGCGCGCATGCGCGCGTTCTGCGCCTGGATCTGGGCACGGTCCAGGATCAGCGCATCGGCGTTGGGCAGGCGGGCAGCCCAGTACTGCGGGGTGAGGTAGGCCTCATGCAGGCCCACGACATACGGCAGCGGCGCGCCCGGATCGGGCTGGCCAGGCGCGCTGCCATCGGCGGCCCATGCGGGCGCGCTGGCCACGGCCAGCAACAGCGCCAGCACGCGCTTCGCGGTGGCGGGCCAGAGGGCAGGGCGGAAACGGGTCATGGCGGCACTGTCCTCGGTGGGCAGGTTGGCGGGCGCAGCGCGGGTCATGCCGCCCACTCCGTGGCCACATCGGCTTCATAGCGCGCCGGCAGCGAAGGCGCCGCGCGGTAGTGGCTGCCCGCGCGAACGTAGGCGTGGGCGCGCCAGGGGAAGCGCGCGATGGCGGTTGCAATGGCGGCGTCCAGCGCCGCCCGGTCGGCCCAGGTGGTGCCGCAGCTGCCGCAGCCCCACACCGGCGGCTGCAGCGTATCGACCCAGCAGGCCTCGCCGGTGCAGGCGCGTTCCGGGCAGGGCAGGGAAGGCGTAGGGTCCGCCGTGCGTGCGGCGCCGGGCTGGCTCGGGTTCACCGCCGTGCCGTGGTGGCAGTGCGGGCAGTCCAGCATCACCAGGCGCATGCCCTTGGCGCGGGAGGTCTCGAACAACACGGCCTGCGCCCCGGTTGGCACGAAGCCGGCCTGGCAATGGTCGCAGCGCAGCTCTGGATGATTCATGGGGCACGTCCTCCAGCGCCGGCGGGTGTCATGGAATACTTATTCCTTTCGCTGTGGAATGCAAGAATAAATTATTGACCGGCGTCACGGCCCGTGTTACACAGCCCTTACCACCCGCGCTGGGGAAGTGTCGCTGTGGATCGTGCTGTTCGCAAACCTGCCGTTCGCCTACCGCGAGTGCCTGTCGCCGCCAGCCTGCTGGTGGCGGCGCTGCTGTCGGTGCCGTCGGCCCAGGCCGGTAATGCCGCTTCCGGCACGGTAGAGGACGCGGCCGAGCGCGCGCGCGTCGCCGATCTCATCGATGCCGGGTACTTTGCCCGCGCCGAGCAGCGCATCGCCGAGAACGGCAGCGCGCCGCCAGTGGCCTACGACGAACACACGCTGGCCTTCCAGCGCGAGCGCATGCGGCGGATCCGGCTGGACTTCAGCCTGGACACCGCCGCGGCCAAAGACGCCGTGCGGCGTTCGATTCCCGATCTGCGCGATGACGAATTCGAGCGCTGGGACCGGCAGGGGCTGCTGGAGCACCTGGATATCGACGGCACCCGGTTCTACTTCAAGCGTGCGCTGTCCAACCTGTTCCGGCTGAGCGATGAGGCGCGTGCGCGCCGCCGGCCCGACGCGCCACTGCCCAGCGACGGTCCGTTCGAACACCTCACCCCGTACCACGCCAAGGTGGTGGAGGCGGCTACGGCATCGGGAGAATCATCGGTGCTGCCGCAGCGGGTGGAGGTCACCCAGTCGCTCACGGTGAAGGCCGACGCGGTGCCCGCCGGTACCACGCTGCGCGCCTGGATTCCGTACCCGCGCGCCATCGCCGGCCAGCAGGAGCAGATCCAGTGGCGCGGCAGCACGCCTGGCCAGGCGCGCGTTGCGCCGGCCAGCGCGCTGCAACGCACTGCGTACCTGGAAGGCACCGCGGTGGCCGGGCAGCCCACCCGTTTCGAAATCCGCTACGCGCTCACCGTGCACGCGCGGCACACCCGCATCGACCCGGCCGTGGTACGGCCCACGCCCACCGACGCGGCGCTGGCCCCGTACCTGGCCGAACAGCCGCCGCACGTGCGCTTCACCCCGGCCCTGCGGCTGTTCTCCGACCAGGTGCTGCAGGGCGAAACCCGCCCCTACGAGGTGGCCCGCCGGCTGTTCGATGCGGTTGACCGCATTCCGTGGGCCGGCGCGCGCGAGTATTCCACCCTGACCAACATCAGCGACTACGCGCTGCACGCCGGCCACGCCGACTGCGGGCAACAGACCCTGCTGCTGATCACCCTGCTGCGCATGAACGGCATTCCCGCGCGCTGGCAGTCGGGCATGGTCTACGCCGACGACGCGGTGGGCTACAGCAATCTGCACGACTGGGGCGCGCTGTACCTGGCCCCGTATGGCTGGGTGCCGATGGATGTCACCACCGGCCGACTGGACAGCCCGCAGCCGGCGCTGCGCGATTTCTACTTTGGCGGGCTCGATGCCTACCGCATCGCCTTCAACGACGCCTTCAGCCAGCCGCTGGTCCCGGCCAAGCGCTTCCCGCGCTCGGACACGGTGGATTCGCAGCGCGGCGAGGTCGAGTGGGATGGCGGCAACCTGTACTTCGATCAATGGAACTACGACTTCCAGTCGCACATCGTGCCACTGGCGGTGAAGCGGTAAACGGCACCACCCACGATTCCATATCTGCAGGAGAGAGCAGGGAATGAACACGAACAGGTTGAAGCGGGCGGCGCTGTGCGTCGCGTTGGGGGCGTGCCTGGGCACGTTGGCGCCGGTGGCGATGGCGCAGGACGGCGCGGTGGTGGGCAAGCTGCTCACCGACCCGGGCCAACGCCTGGACAACGCCACGGTGACGGTGCGCAACCCGTCCACCGGCTTTGTGCGCTCGGTACGCGCCGAGGCCAATGGCAGCTACCGCATTCCGCTGCTTCCGGTGGGCACTTACGAACTGGAGGTGGCCGTTGCCGGCGGTGCGCCGACCCGCGTGGGCCAGATCAACGTGGGCCTGGGCAGCGCCACCACGGTCAACGTACCGGTGAGCGGGGTGAGCACGCTGGGCGCGGTGGAAGTACGCGCGCCGCAGGTGGTGTCGATGGTGGATGTGAAGTCCACCGAGTCGGCCACCAACATCACCCGCGAAGAGTTGTCGCGGCTGCCGGTGGACCGTGACATCACCGCCGTGGCGCTGCTCGCGCCGGGTGCGGTCAAGGGCAAGGGGTCGCTGGGTGGGCAGGGCATTTCCTTCGGCGGCTCGTCGGTCGCCGAGAACACCGTCTACATCAACGGCCTGAACGTCACCGACTTCTACAACCGGGTAGGCTTCTCCTCGGTGCCGTTCGGCTTCTACCAGGAATTCCAGGTCAAGACCGGCGGCTACTCGGTGGAGTTCGGGCGCAGTACCGGTGGTGTGATCAACGCGGTGACCCGTTCGGGCAGCAACGACTTCCAGGCCGGTGCGCAGCTGGTGTTCGAACCGCGCGCCTGGCAGTCGCAGGCACGCGACCGCTACACCGCCGACGGCAGCCGCTACATCACCGCCAGCCGCGACGACTACAGCCGCAGCGCGCTCAACGTGTTCGCCTCCGGCGCGCTGGTGCAGGACAAGCTGTTCTTCTTCGGCATGTACGAAGCGCGCGACTACACGCCCCATTCCACCAACGACGCCGGCACCGTGTTCAATGCCGGCAAGGCCGACGACCCGTTCTGGGGCGGCAAGCTGGATTGGCAGATCACCGACAACCAGATGCTGTCGCTGTTCGGCTTCTCCGACAAAAGCGACACCATCACCGACGTGTACCGCTACGACTACGCCAGTGGTCGTGCGGTGGGTGACAGCACCAACCAGATCTACAACACCGTGGGCGGCAAGAACTGGTCGGGCACCTACAGCTGGCAGGTCAACAACGACCTGACCATGAAGCTGATGTACGGCGAGAACAAGCGCAACCGCTCGCAAAGCAGCCTCATGGACCAGAACTGCAACCGCGTGTTCGACAACCGCACCGCCAGCCAGGGTGTGCCCACCGCGCTGCAGGGCGACCGCAGCTGCACCAGCAGTTCGCAGCTGGAATCGGCGCTGGACACGCGCAAGGCCGCGCGCGCGGATTTTGAATGGTCCATCGGCGACCACCTGCTGCGCTTCGGCCTGGACCGCGAAGAGAACACCTCCGACTACGAACGCGCCTACCCCGGCCCGGGTGGGCTGCGCTACGACGTGTACTACCGCACCCCGGGCAGCTCGCTCAACGGCGGCATCGTGCCGGCCAGCGGGCTGGTGGTGCGCACCCGCCGCTATGAAGTGGCCGGTTCGTTCGAGACCATCAACTCGGCCTACTACCTGGAAGACAACTGGCAGGTCACCCCGAATTTCCTGCTGAACATCGGCGCGCGCGTGGAAGGCTTCGACAACAAGGGCGGCGACGGCAACAGCTACATCAAGATCGACAACATGATCGCCCCGCGCCTGGGCTTCTCCTGGGACATGCGCGGCGACGGCACCACCAAGCTGTTCGGCAACCTGGGCCGCTACTTCCTGCCCGTGGCCAACGTGATCAACATCAAGCAGGCCGGCGGCTTCCTGGACGAGCGTACCTGGTATGAATTCCTGGGCTATTCCGGCGCGGCCAACAACGTGCCCGGGCTTGGCGGGCAGATCGGTCCGGTGGACAACTCGCAGGGCGACGGCAGCGTGCCGGACCTGCGCGCCGAGGTGAACCGCGAGATGGACCCGGTGTACCAGGATGAAGCGATCCTGGGCTTCCAGCACATGCTCAGCGAGTCGTGGTCGGTGGCCGCCAGCGTCACCTACCGCCGCCTGCACAACGCCATCGACGACATGAACATCACCGCCACCGGCCAGTGCGGCGCCATCGACGGTGTGTGGATCATGGGCAACCCCGGCCGCACCAACACCGTGTGGGGCGACAGCAACTGCGACGGCAGCAACGATGCCTGGATCGACATCGACACCTCGCGCGAAGGCTGGGCGTTGTACGACGATGACGGCAACTACGTGGGCCAGCGCGGCTGGGTCAAGCCCAAGCGCGACTACAAGGCGCTGGAACTGCAGGTGGACCGCGCGTGGGACGGCACCTGGGGCTTCAATGCGTCCTATACGCTGGCCTATGGGCGCGGCAACGCCGAAGGCCCGGTCAACTCGGACACCGACTTCGCCGATTCCGGGCGTACCGAAAACTTCGACAACCCGTGGGTGAACTACCGCGGCTACGGCTACCTGGCCAACGACCGCCGCCACCAGTTCAAGTTCCGCGGCAGCTACGCGTTGACCGACAACCTCACCGTGGCCGCCACCCTGGGCATCCAGTCGGGCAGCCCGATCACCCCCTTCGGCGCCGGCAACCCGTTCGACGACACCGATTTCCACAGCTACTACGTGTGCGTGTCCAACTGCCAGGCCACGGTGCCGTCCGAACGGGTGTTCGTGCATTCCCCGCGCGGGGGCGATGGGCGCACGCCGTGGACCTACGACCTGGACATGAGCATTGCCTACAAGGTGCCGGTGCCGCAGGACATCAATGTGAAGCTGGCCGTGTACAACGTGCTCAACCAGCAGCGCATCGTGTCGGTGGACCAGGACTACGAGCCGCAGGACAGCATCGGTACGCCCAACCCGATGTATGGCTACGGCACCGGCTTCCAGTCGCCGCGTTATGCGCAGCTCACGGTGACCTGGAACTACTGATGGGATGACCGCGATGAGGGTGCACCGGTGGCGTGCAGGCGTGGTGGCCCTGGCTGTGTCAGCCAGCGCCGCCGCGGCGCCCACACGGCCTTTCCAGCCGATGTTCGACCAGGCCCGGCAGCACTACGCGTTGCCGGGCCTGGCCATGGCCGTGGTGGAAGACGGCCAGGTGGTCTACCAGCACACCGCGGGCGAGCGTCGCGCGGGCACCGGTGAGGCCATCGATGAGAACACGCTGTTCAAGATTGCCTCCAACAGCAAGGCGATGACCGCCGCGCTGCTGGCGCGGCTGGTCGACCGCGGCGCACTGCGCTGGGACGACCCGGTCATCCGTTACCTGCCGCAGTTCCGTATGCACGATGCCTGGGTGACCGAGCACATGCAGGTCCGCGACCTGCTCATCCACAACAGCGGCCTGGGCCTGGGGGCCGGTGACCTGATGCTGTGGCCCGAGCCCAACGCCTTCACCCGGCAGGACATCCTGGCCGGGCTGGCGCACCTGAAGCCGGTCACCAGCTTCCGCAGTGGCTACGCCTACGACAACCTGATGTACGTGGTGGCCGGTGAAGTCGCCGCCCGTGCGGGTGGCAAGCCATACGACCAGTTGCTGCGCGAGGAAGTGTTCGTGCCGCTGGGCATGCAGCGCTGCCAGGTGGGCGCGTGGTCGGTGGCGGCGGTGGGCAACGTGGCCCAGCCGCACGCACGCCGCGACGGCCGCAACGTGATTACCCAGCCCGATGCCGAGACCAGTCCGGACCTGGCGTCCATGGCCGCCGGCGGCATTCGCTGCAGCCTCAAGGACATGACCCGCTGGATGCAGGTGCTGCTGGACCCGGCGCAGGTGCCGGGCTGGCTCAGCGACGCGCAGCGCCGCGCGCTGTGGACCGCGCACATGCCGATGCCGATCGGTGCGCGCCAGCGGCAGTGGGACAACGCGCATTTTTCCGCGTACGGCTACGGCTGGCGCCTGTCGGATCTGGATGGCCAGTGGAAGGTGGCCCATACCGGCACGCTGTCGGGCATGTACTCCTCGCTGGCGCTGCTGCCAGACCGGCACGTGGGCGTGGTGGTGTTGATCAACGGCGAGGCCGAAGACGCCCGCACCGCACTGATGCAGGCTGCGCTGCGGCAGTACACCGCGCCCGATGACACCCGGGGCGTGCTGGACTACGCGCGCCTGCTGCGCGACGAACAGCAGCAACGCCGGCACAGCGGCCACGTGCGCCCGGACACGCGTGCGCGCACGCCGGCCAGCCTGCAGGCCATGGCCACCTGGCAGGGCCGCTACCGCGACCCGTGGCTGGGGCCGGCGAGTGTGTGCCCGCGCGATGGCCAGCTGCGTTTCCAGGTGGAGAAGTCGCCCCAGTTGCAGGGCACGGTGATGCAGGTGGGCGGGCGTTGGCTGGTGCAGTGGGATACGCTCGGGGCCGATGCCGAGCCCTGGCTGCAGCCGCAGCCGGGCACGCCGCCCACGCTTGCCTTGCGCGCCATCGACCCGGATATCGACTTCAGCTATGACTACCAGGACCTGCAGTTCACCCGCATCGGCGATTGCCCGTAGCGCCTTGCTGATGGTGGCCGCCCTCGGCGGTGCACAGGCGCAGCCGGTACAGGTGTCGCCCGCCCGCACGGTGGAGCAGGCCGGGCTGGTCGACCTTGCCCGCCAAGTGCCCGACATCGCACTGGATATCCGCTACGCCGGCAGCAACAACTTCACCGCCCGCCCCGTGCCCGGCTACGACGCGCCCAAGTGCCTGCTGCTGGCCCCGGCGGCCACCGCGTTGGCCGCGGTGGAAGCGGACCTGCGGGCCGAAGGCTACCGGCTGCGGGTGTTCGACTGCTACCGGCCTGCGCAGTCGGTCACGGCATTCGTGGCCTGGGCCCACGACCCGGCCGAACAGTCGCGCAAGGCGCTGCAGTACCCCGACCTGGACAAGCCGGCGCTGCTGGGCGGCTACATCGCCGAAACCTCCGGCCACAGCCGCGCCGCCACCGTTGACCTGACCCTGCTCGATTGCCGCGCAGGCCCCTGCATCGCGCTGGACATGGGCACCGACTTCGACTTCTTCGGCCCGCGTGCGCATACCGATGCGGCGGACATCAGCGCGCCGCAGCGTGCCAACCGCCAGCGGCTGGTACAGGCGATGGCCCGGCACGGCTTTGCCAACTACCCGCTGGAGTGGTGGCACTACACCCTCCGCCCCGAGCCGGACCCGCACACCGCCTACGACGTGCCGGTGCGCTGAGCAGCGTGGGCGCGGGCTGCGCCGCTACACTGTGGCCTGACACGCCGCCCGGACCACGATGAACCTGCCGCTGCACTTTGGATTGCTCGGAACCCTGGAAGCCGGCCTGATCGCGCTGCTGGTCGGCCTGCTGGTGTACGCGCTGTGGCACCGGCTGTGCCGCGCGCTGGGCTGGACCGCCGGGCACGCCATTGGCTGGGCCTGCGTGATGGCGGTGGTGGTATCGGCCGGCATCGATGCGTGGAAGCTGTTTTACATGGGCATGATGCGCCTGGAGTCGCCGCTATACGCGCGGTTGTTCCTGGCCGGCATCCACGATCCCAACGAACTGGGCTCGCGGGTGGTACTGGAAGTGGCCGGTGCACTTGGCGGTGTTGCGTTGGGCTGGATGATATTCAGTTCGCGCTCAGGCGAAAAAAACGCCAGCGACGGCTGATATTCCGTTTGCATCCGGTTAAATCCGCGACGGTTGAATGCTCTTCTTACTACCTGCTCACCTGCACATAACCTGTGTGGTAAACCACGCACGTGGGCAGGTGGTTAACACCGCGTGCGCACGCCGATTGCGGCGCAAAGTTGATTCACAAACGGGGTGGCAGTGTGGGGCCGTGCGGAAACAACGAACCGTGCAACACCCCAATAGCAGGAGACCACCCAATGACTATTCGCAACCGCAAGCCCCTGATCGCCCTGATCGTCGCCGCAGGCAGTGTGCTGGCCATTCCGGCGATGGCCCAGTCCGCGCAGCAGAGCGCCGCGCAGGCACAGAACCAGGCCGCGCAGGCCCAGCAGGCAGCGGCGCAGGCCGGCCAGGCGGCAGATTCGGCCGCCGGTGCCGCCGCGCAGGCCTCGCAGCAGGCCAGTGGTGGTGGCCAGACCTGGGCCAGTGTGGATACCGACGGCAACGGCACCATCAGCAAGCCCGAAGCACAGGTCAATGCGGGTCTTGCGCAGGTGTTCGACCAGGCCGACAGCAACAAGGACGGCGAGCTTTCGCCGGACGAGTACAAGGCGTACGTGGCGGCCCAGCAGGGCAAGGCGGCCAGTGGCAGCGGCGCACAGCCGGGCAACTGATCCACGTGCAGCATGCAGTGCATTGAGCGCAAGGGCTGAACACCGCTGGACACCGGTGAACGGCAGGTAGGGGTTGGGCGGCTTCGGCCGCCCTTCTTTTAAGATGGACACCATGGATCATCCCGGCCGCCGGCCTCCCTTCGACGTCTACCTCCCCGTTCCGGGCGAACCGCCGCCGCAACGGGTGTCGCACCTGGCGCCCGGCGAGGTGGTGGTGGTCACCGGTGCTTCGCCCGGCGGCTGCGCGGAATCCATCGCCTTCGACGACCACGGCCCGCGGTGGGCCAACACAGCCCTTCAGCAGGTGCTGGGCGAGCTCAACACCCGCGGCCTGCCGTTCCAGTACCAGCCGCATGATCCCGAAGGCCCGGCCGCGCTCATGGCGTGGTGGCAGGAGACCGGGCAGCTGGCCAGCAGCTACCGCCAATTCAGCTGGCAGGGCCCAGGCCAGTGGCTGCTTACCCGCATCGAGCTGCCGCAGCGCGGCGTACTGGGCTGGGACGGGCCGCGGCCGTTCGGCCAGTGAGCCGATGATGTCATTGGGCTGGCGCGGCGCTGTTGTTATCCTTGCCCGATGATGACCTCCTCGCCCGCGCCCACCGGCGCCATCGGCCTGGTCGGTTTTGACGGTGACGACACGCTGTGGAAGAGCGAAGACTATTACCGCAAGGCCGAGCAGGATTACCTCGACATCCTGTCGCGTTACATCGACGTGCACGACACCCAGACCGCACGCCACCTGCTGGAAGTCCAGCAGCGCAATCTCGGCGTGTTCGGCTACGGGGTGAAGGGCATGACCCTGTCGATGGTCGAGGCGGCCATCGAGATCACCCAGCAGATGATCACTGCGCGTGACCTGCAGCAGATCCTGGACATCGGCCATGACACCCTGCGCCACCCGGTCGAGCTGATCGACGGCGTGCGTGAGTCGGTGACCGAGATCGCGCGGGACTACCCGGTGGTGCTGATCACCAAGGGCGACCTGTTCCACCAGGAGGCCAAGATCAAGCTGGCCAATCTGCGCGACCTGTTCCCGCGCATAGAGATCGTGTCCGAGAAAGACCCGGAAACCTACGCGCGCGTGCTGGAAGAATTCGATCTGCCGATCGAGCGCTTCTGCATGGTCGGCAACTCGCTGCGCTCGGACATCGAACCGGTGATCACCCTGGGCGGCTGGGGCATCCACACCCCGTACGCGGTGACCTGGGCGCATGAAACCCAGCACGGTGTGGCCGACGACGAACCGCGCATGGTCGACGCCCCGACCGCCTTCGACTGGCCGCAGGCCCTGCGCGCCATCGAAGCCAAGGCCGCGCAGGCCTGACCGGCATGCAGCGCCGCGGCGGTGGTGTCCCATGAACTTGCGCACGTGGCTGGTGCTGCTGGTGCTGATGCTGCCGTGGGCGGCATCGGCACAGCAGACTGCTGAAAAGTCCGAGGCGTATGTCGTCGATACCGGCGACGTGTGGGTGGACGGCCAGCTGCAGGACATCAACCACTATGCCGAACGCTACCCGGACAGTTTCCTGGACGAGGTGGCGCGCTATGCCGGCGTGTCGCGCGGCTACATCGCCGCGCTGATGTACACCCACGGCTGGCAGGCGGGTGACATCTACTTCGCCTGTTTCTGGGCCCATGCCATTGAGCGCGCGTGCCGCGACAGCGTGCAGGCCTGGAGCCGCGCGGTACCGGAAGAAGGCCAGCCCAAGCGCTGGGAGGACGTGGTGGCCGCGCTGCCGGTCACGCCGACCAACCTGCACTGGCGCGCGCTGCGCCACGCCATCGTGGCCAGCCACGACCACTGGGACCGCCCGATCACGCTGGACGCCACCCTGCAGCGCCAGCTCGGCGACCGCGCCCAGCGCCAGCGCGCAGCGAGCAACCCCACGCCGCCCGCGCGCTAGATTTCTGCGCACGCCCGCACCGGGGGTAGAGCCACCCCATGGGTGGCTGCATGGAATGCCATGGTCGCCAAGGGCAGCCACCCATGGGGTGGCTCTACCCGCAACGCCCCTTTGTTGCTGTGCAGATCGCGGTAACCCCCCGCCCTCGGCGACAATGCGCGCTTGCTGCACCTTCCCCCGTGATCCGTTGCCGAGTACGTAATGAGCGCCGACCGTTTCGTTTCACCCGACGATATCCGCAGCCTGTTCGCCCAGGCCATGTCCACCATGTACCGCACCGAGGTGCCGCTGTACGGCACGCTGGTGGACCTGGTGGCCGAGATCAACGATGCCGTGCTCACCGCCAACCCGGCACTGGCCGAGCAGCTGGACCGCACCGACGAACGCAGCCGCCTGGACCAGGAGCGCCACGGCGCCATCCGCGTGGGCACCGCCGAGGAACTGGCCACGCTGGGCCGCCTGTTCGCGGTGATGGGCATGCACCCGGTGGGCTATTACGACCTGTCGGTGGCCGGTGTGCCGGTGCATTCCACCGCGTTCCGTCCGCGCACCGCCAAGGCACTGGCGCACAACCCGTTCCGGGTGTTCACCTCGCTGCTGCGGCTGGAGCTGATCGAAGACGCCGCGCTGCGCGAGGAATCGGCGCGCATCCTGGCCCGGCGCCGCATCTTCACCGACACCGCGCTGGCCCTGATCGACCAGGCCGAGCGCGACGGTGGCCTCAGCCAGGACGATGCCCGCCGCTTCGTCATCGAATCGCTGGAGACCTTCCGCTGGCACGGGGATGCCACCGTGTCGCTGGCCACCTACCACGCCCTGCACGACGCGCACCGCCTGATTGCCGACGTGGTCAGCTTCCGTGGCCCGCACATCAACCACCTCACCCCGCGCACGCTGGACATCGACGCTGCGCAGGCGGCCATGCTCGCGCGCGGCATCGACGCCAAGGCCGTGGTCGAAGGCCCGCCGCCGCGCCGCTGCCCGATACTGCTGCGCCAGACCAGCTTCAAGGCGCTGCAGGAAACCGTGCACTTCCCGTCGGGTGAGGCGGCTGATGCCGGCACCCACACCGCGCGTTTCGGTGAGATCGAACAGCGTGGCCTGGCACTCACCCCGAAGGGCCGCGCGTTGTACGACCAGCTGCTGGCCCAGGCACGCGACAGTGGCGGCGCCGGCAGCACCGGGCAGGATTACCCGACCCGCCTGGCCGCGGCATTCACCGGGTTCCCGGACGACCACGCCACCCTGCGCCGCGAAGGCCTGGGCTACTACCGCTACGCCCTCACCGACGCCGGCCGCGCCGCCCCGTCCGCCATCGGCGACCTGCCGGCCGAAGCATTGATCGCCGCCGGCCTGGCCAGCGCCGACCCGATCGTCTACGAGGATTTCCTGCCGGTCAGTGCCGCGGGCATCTTCCAGTCCAACCTGGGCGGGGAAGAGCAGCGCGCGTATGCCGCCCATGCCAACCGTGACGCATTCGAGCAGGCGCTGGGCATGCAGGTCGAAGACGAATTCGCGATCTACGAACGCCTGCAGGCCGAATCGCTGGCGACGCTGCGCCACGCGTAACGCATAACACCGGAGTGCCACGACCAACGGTCGTGGCCTACCGCCGGTGGATCATTCTTTCATCGTGCCCGTATCCAGCCACCGCTGGTGCCACGACAACGCTTCGGGCAGCAGATGCGGAGTGTGCTTGCCGTAACTGTCGCGGCTGGCGCGCTCGAAATAATCGTTGAGCGGGTCGCGGAAATCCGGGTGCGCGCAGTTGTCGATCACCACCCGCGCGCGCTTGCGCGGGGTCAGCCCACGCAGGTCGGCCAGGCCCTGCTCGGTCACGATCACCGACACGTCGTGCTCGGTGTGGTCCACGTGGCTCACCATCGGCACGATCGCCGAGATGCTGCCGTTCTTGGCCGTGGACGGGCTCAGGAACGCCGACAGGAACCCGTTGCGCGCGAAGTCGCCCGAGCCGCCAATGCCGTTCATGATCCGCGTGCCCATCACATGGGTGGAGTTGACGTTGCCGTACAGGTCCACCTCGATCATTCCGTTCATGCCGATGCAGCCCAGGCGGCGCACCAGTTCGGGATGGTTCGAGATTTCCTGCGTGCGCATGATGATGCGCTCGCGGTAGAAATCGATGTTCGCCTTGAACGTTTCATTGGCCTGCGGGCTCAGTGCAAACCCGGTGCACGAGGCATAGCTCAGCACCCCGTCGCGCAGCAGGTCGAGCATGCCGTCCTGGATCACCTCGGTGAACGCAGCCAGGTCGCGGAAGCCGCTCTTGGCCAGCCCGGCCAGCACCGCGTTGGGAATGTTGCCCACGCCGCTCTGCAGCGGCAGCAGGTTGGCCGGCAACCGGCCCTTGGCCACTTCGTGCTTCAGGAAATCGATCAGGTGTTCGGCGATCTGCTCGCTGGTGGTATCGATCGGGCTGAACGGGCTGTTGCGGTCCGGGCCGTTGGTGCGCACCACCGCCACGATCTTGTCCGGGTCGCAGCGCAGCGAGGTTTCGCCGATGCGGTCGTTGGCGTGCACCAGCGGAATCGGCTTGCGATGCGGCGGCAGCGCCGTGCCGTAGTAAATGTCGTGCATGCCGTCCACGCCGGCCGGCTGCCACTCGTTGACCTCGATGATCACTTTCTTGGCCAGGTCCAGCCAGGTCTTGTTGTTGCCCACCGACGTGGAGGGCACCAGCGAGCCGTCCTCGCGGATGGCCGACACTTCCACCACCGCGGTGTCGATGTCGCCATAGAACCCGAACCACACGTGCTGGGCCACGTGGCTGAGGTGGATGTCGATGTAATCCAGCTTGCCCTCGTTGATGCGGTTGCGTGCATCCGGGTCGCTCTGGAACGGCATGCGCATGGCGATGCCGTCGGCCTTGGCCAGGGCACCGTCCAGCTCCGGGGCGGTGGACGCGCCGGTCATCAGACTGATCTGGAAGGGCAACCCCTGGGCATGCACCGCCTCGATGCGCTGGGCCAGCGCCACCGGCACCGCCTTGGGATAACCTGAACCGGTAAAGCCGCTCATGGCGACGGTTTCACCCGGCTGGATCAGGGCGGCGGCAGCTTCAGCGGATACAACGCGGTCACGCAGACGCGCGTTGGCAATGCGATCGACAGACATGACGACAACGTTTCTGGGGGGATCTGCATTATCGGCGATCCACGCCGTGCGGGGGGTGCGACCAAGGTGGGATGGCGCTTCGCGCTATCGGCACCCCTGTTCAGTTTCGCGATCACTTCTGTACCCGCAAGTATTGTTTTGCAGTGCAGCGTGCAACTTTTCCGAGGACCCTAGAAGATCGACCTGCATCCCGACGTGGGGGAGGGAGCAGAGCCCGCTGGCAGTTCGCTGCAAGCGGGCTTTTTATTGTCTGAAATTTGGGAACGGCCCCGTATACCCCTGTCCATGCACGCCCGATCCAGGCCGGGCAGAGTCCGGCGCTACGCCAGGCCCAGCCGGTAGGGTCGGATCCCCATCGACCGCCGACCCAGCCCATCGCCGCGGCGAACGCATGACCTTGGCCGAAGAAAGACGGACGGTCGCTATCGCCACCCTCCCGCTTCGCGCACCCGGCAACACGTAGGCGCGCCCAGCGCCCTGCATAATCCCTGCATGCCGATTCCCGCCGACGCCGTCCCCGCCGCCCTCGTTCCCCTCGTCGACCGTGCCCTGGCGCGCCTGGCCCTGTCGCTGGCCGACAGCGGCACCTGGCCGCCACCGGCCGAGATCCTGGACCAGGTACGCCTGCTGGCCATCACCAGCGATTTCGCCATCGACACCCTGTGCCGCCAACCGGCGCTGCTGGCCCACCTCACCCAGCCCGGTTGCCCACCGCTGGCGCGGCCCGAGCTGGACCCGCAACACCCCAGCGACTGGCCGCAGCGCCTGCGCCGCTACCGCACCGCCGCCTCCACCCGGCTGATCTGGCGCGACCTGGCCGGGCTCGACGACGTGCCCGCCACCCTGGCCGGCGCCACCGCCCTGGCCGAAGACTGCCTGGGCATCGGCCTGGCCGCGCTCGAGCAGGAATTTGCCACCCGGCATGGCGTGGTCCGCGCCGCCGACGGCAGCGCCCAGCAGCTGGTGGTGTTCGGGCTGGGCAAGCTCGGCGGTGGCGAGCTCAATTTCAGCTCCGATGTCGACCTGGTCTACGCCTACCCGCAAGGCGGCGAATCCGACGGTGCGCGCCCGCTGGCGGCCGAGGAATACTTCGCCCGGCTCGGCCAGCGCCTGGCGCGGCTGCTGGACGAAACCACCGTGGACGGCTTCAGCCACCGCGTCGACCTGCGCCTGCGCCCGTTCGGCAGTGCCGGCCGGGTGGCGCTGTCGTTTGCCGGCATGGACCAGTACTTCCAGCGCGAAGGCCGCGACTGGGAACGTTACGCCTGGCTCAAGGCGCGCGCGGTGGCCGGCGACATCGCCGCCGGTGAAGCGTGGCTGCAGACCCTGCGCCCGTTCGTGTACCGCCGCTACCTCGATTTCACCGCGCTCGATGGCCTGCGCGAGATGAAGGCGGCGATCACCGCCGAAGTCTCGCGCCGGGAAATGTTCGACGACATCAAGCGCGGCCCCGGCGGCATCCGCGAAATCGAATTCCTGTGCCAGGCCCTGCAGCTGATCCGCGGCGGCCGCGAAGCCAGCCTGCGCGAACGCCGCCTGCTGCATGCGCTGCCCGCGCTGGTGGCGTGTGGGCAGATGGCCGCGCAGGACGGTGACGACCTGCTGCATGCCTACGGCTTCCTGCGCCGCCTGGAAAACCGCCTGCAGATGCTGCGCGATGCGCAGACCCACGCGCTGCCTACCGACCCCACCGACCGCCTGCGCATCGCCACCGGCCTGGGCTACCCCGACTGGGACGCGTTGGTGGCCGCGCTGGAGGTGCAACGCACCCGGGTCAGCACCGAGTTCGGCGCGCTGCTGGCCCCGCGCAAGGGCCAGGCCGCGCCCGATGCGCTGTCCAACTACTGGCGCGGCCTGCCCGACAACGGCAGCGCCGAGATCCTCGCCGAGGCCGGCTTCCACGACCCGCACAGCGCCGACCAGTCGCTGCGCGATTTCGCGCAGTCGCTTGGCGTGAAGTCGCTGTCCGACAGCGCCCGCGCGCGGCTGGACCGCGTGCTGCCGGCGCTGCTGCACGCCGCCACCCGGTCGCCCCAGCCCGACGCCGCGCTCAAGCGCGTGCTCGGCCTGCTGCAGGCCATCCTGCGCCGCACCAGCTACCTGGCGCTGCTCGACGAACAGCCCAGCGCGCTGGCGCGGCTGGTGGACGTATTGGCGCGCAGCGCGCTGCTCGCCGAACGGCTGGCGGCCTATCCGTTGCTGCTGGATGAGCTGCTGGATGTGCGCGTGTCCGGGCCGATGCCCGACGCGGACGCGATGCAGGCCGAGTGCGATGCCGCGCTGGCCGTGGACGATCCCGAAGCCGCGCTGCGCCTGCTCAATGAGACCCGCCTGGCGCTCAGCTTCCGCATGGCGCTGGCCACCCTCGACGGCCGCCAGCGCGCCGTGGACAGCACCCGCCAGCTGGCCGAACTGGCCCAGGCGGTGGTGGTGACCGTGCATGCGTTGGCGGCCGCCGACATGCAGCAGGCGCACGGCGTGATCCCCGGCGGGCGCTTTGCGATCATCGGCTACGGCAGCCTGGGCGGGCTGGAACTGGGCTTTGGCTCGGACCTGGACCTGGTGTTCCTGCACGACCACCCGGCCGACCAGGACAGCAGCGACGGCAAGCGTCCGCTCGACCCGGGCCGCTGGTATGCGCGCCTGGCGCAGAAGGTGATGGCGCTGCTGGGCGCGGTCACCGCCGCCGGTCGCCTGTACGACATCGACGTGCGCCTGCGCCCGGACGGCGGCAAGGGCGCGCTGGTGTCCTCGCTGGCCAGCTACACCGAGTACCAGCGCGAGCGTGCGTGGACGTGGGAACACCAGGCGCTGGTGCGCGCACGCGGCATCGCCGGCGACGCCACCCTGCTGGCCGATTTCGAACGCGTGCGCGCGCAGACGCTCGCCCGCCCCCGCGATGCCGACGTGCTCTACGCCGACGTGGTGAAGATGCGCGCGCGCATGCGCACCGAACTGGACCGCAGCGACGCCGCGCGGCTGGACCTGAAGCAGGGCGCCGGCGGCATCGTCGACCTGGAATTCCTGCTGCAGACCGGCGTCCTCGACAGTGCCGGTGCGCACCCGCAGGTACTGGAACCGCGCGACACCCCCGGCCTGATCGACGCCCTGGCCACCATCGCCTGGCTGCCTGGCGGCACCCGCCAGGGCCTGCATGACGCGCACGCCGCACTGTTGGACGTCGGCCTGGCCTGCACCCTCGACCGCCGCCCGCGCCTGGCCGCGCCCACGCCTGCGCTGGAAGAAGCCCGCGCGGTCATCAGCGCCGCCTGCGACGCAGCCGGCCTCCCGTTCCAGACCCCGCACCCCGCGTAGCGCCGGGCTCTGCCCGGCTGCTCTTCGCCCGGCACCACGCAGCCACCCATGGGGTGGCTCTACCGATGCCGAACCCCCCGCGTATCGCCGGGCTCTGCCCGGCTGCTTTTCGCCCCGCATCGCGCAGCCACCCACGGGGTGGCTCTACCGATGCCGAACACACCCCGCGTAGCGCCGGGCTCTGCCCGGCTGCTCTTCGCGCGACACCACGCAGCCACCCATGGGGTGGCTCTACCGATGCCGAACTCACCCCGCGTATCGCCGGGCTCTGCCCGGCCGCTTTTCGCCCCGCATCGCGCAGCCACCCATGGGGTGGCTCTACCGATGCCCGAACACACCCCGCGTAGCGCCGGGCTCTGCCCGGCTGCTCTTCGCGCGGCACCACGCAGCCACCCATGGGGTGGCTCTACCGATATCGATCACACCCCGCGTAGCGCCGGGCTCTGCCCGGCCGCTTTTCGCCCCGCACCACGCAGCCACCCACGGGGTGGCTCTACCGATACCGAACACCCCGCGTAGCGCCGGGCTCTGCCCGGCTGCTCTTCGCCCGGCATCGCGCAGCCACCCATGGGGTGGCTCTACCGATGCCGAACACCCCCCGCGTAGCGCCGGGCTCTGCCCGGCTGCCTTTCGCCCCGCATTGCGCAGCCACCCATGGGGTGGCTCTACCCGGGCAGCGCGCGCTGCACCAGGGCCCGGTCGCGTTGACCACGGCGCAGGATGGCGCGGCGTTGCAGCGCGTCGCGCAGCCTGGGGTCGTTGGCTGCCAGGCCATTGCGCTGGGCGATGTACAGCAGCGTCTGCAGCGGCCAGGCGTAGAACGCGCTGTGCGCTACGACGTCATCGATCAGCGCCACCGGCACCGTGCGCCAGGCCAACGCGCGCGTCAGCGCGGCATCGGCCAGGCGGTCGACCAGCTGCTGGGCCAGTGCATCGGCATCGTGGGTGCCGGCCCGCACGATCACGCCACTGTGGCCGGCAAAGCCGGGCATGCCGCCGGCAGTCGACATCACCGCCATCAGCATGTCCGGGTTGGGCAACGCCGAAGCCGTGCCGTCGGCCCAGGTCCTGCAGAACGCCACTGCCGTGGGGCAGTTCACGGTCAACGTTGCCGCCCAGCCACCTGCCGCACGCAGCGGGTACAGCCCGGCGCTGGCCAGTTCGGTCTTCCCCTCACGTACCACCCAGTCCAGCCCGCGCGTACGCACGCCGGCGTGGGTGGCAGCAACGTCAGCCAGGCGTGCGCGCACCTGGCGCTCCACGGCGCTCTTGTAATTGGCATCGGTGTCCATCGCCACAGCCTGCTGCACCCGCGTGCGCACTGTCCAGCCAGTACACAGCCGCAGCGCAGTTACGCCGCGCGCGGCGCCATCTTCCACAGCAACGCGCGGAACGGCGCCAGCAGGAACACGCCGATGGTCAGCTTCACCGCCAGGTCGCCCGCGGCCCAGCTCACCCACGGCAAGCTGGAGCCGGCAAAGGCGATGCTCCAGAAGATCGTCGTGTCCAGCGTGGCGCTGCAGGTGGTGGCCACCATCGGCGCGCGCCACCAGTGCCCGCGGCGCAGCCGGTCGAACACGGTGATGTCCAGCAGCTGCGCGGCAATGAACGCCAGGCACGAGGCTACCGCGATGCGCGGCGTGGCGATCCAGATCGACAGCACCACCGCCAGCGCGAACCCGGCCCACGCCACCTTGCGCGCCGCCTGCGGCCCGAAGCGCCGGTTGATCAGGTTGCTCACCAGGAACGCCACCGGGTAGCTGAAGGCGCCCCAGGTCAGCCAGTCGTTGATCGGGTACTGCACCAGCACGTTGCTGCCCAGCACCACCGCGCCCATGGCCAGCACCGCCAGCAACAGCGCGCGCGGGGTCAGCGGGGCAAAGGTGATCGAAGGACGCACAGACATGGCGCACCGGGGAAGTCAGGGAAGCGGCGGATTATCCGGGCTTGGGCGGCGCAGGGCCACCCCGGGCCGGTTCATCTAGAAGCGTTCGCTCATGCTGGTGGCCGCCGCCGTGGTGGTTGGCAGGAACGCCAGTGCCGCGCCGCCGGCATTGGCCACCGTCCAGCCCGCCCCGGCCGGGGTCGGCTTGAAGTCCAGCACGTCGCCTACTTTCACGCCGGCGGCCGGGTTGTCGGCACGGGCCGGCCATTCCACCACCGCCAGCTCGTCCGGCGCGTGCGGGTTGCGCAGGTCCACGCGGTAGGCGCCATCGGGCTGCTGGGCCACGCGTTCCACGGTCAGGGGCGGCAGCGGCCCGGCCTTCTTCGCCGCGGCCCGGGCAGCGCGGTTGTGCGGCATCGAGGCGTCATGCAGTTCGCTGACCCCCAGCGCGCTCAGCCACACCGGCGCGGTGATCACCGCCAGGCTCACCACCGAGGTGGCCAGCACGCTGCTGGTCACCGGCGAGGCGCGGCTCAGGTCCTGCGCCGACGCGGGCAGGGCGGGGCCCAGCAGTGCCACCGCCAGCAGAGAAAGCGCGAATGTCTGTTTCATGCGGCAGCGCCTTACCAGCGTGTACTCGGCTGCGCCGCGTCCGGGTCGGTGGGCAGGAACGCCAGCGTGGTGCCCTGCGCGTTGGCCACGTTCCAGCCCGCGCCGCCCTCGGTGGGGGTAAAGGCCAGCACGTCACCCACCGTCACGGCGGTCACCGGGCTGTCGGCCTGGGCCGGCCACTGCAGCACGGCCAGGTCATCCGGCGCTTGCGGGTTCTGCAGGGCCAGCTGGATGCCGCCATCGGCGGTGTGCTCCACCTTCTCCACCGTCAGCGGCGGCAGCGGCTTGGCCTTCTTTGCCTCGGCGCGTGCGCGGCTGCGTCGGGCCGAGCCGTCGCTGGCCTTGCTCACCCCGGCCGAGACCATCCAGATCGGCGCGGTCACCACGACCACGCTCACGATGGAGGTCACGATGACGCTGCTGGCCACCGGGTGCTTGTTACCCGTCAACATCTGCGCCGAGGCGGGCACGCTGGTGGCGCACAACGCAACGGCCAGCAGCGGGGAAACAGCAAGGCGCGAAATCCGTGTCATCGGGGGGTCCTTTTCAGATACATCGACATAGGCGCGCAGTATGCCTGCACTGGCACTGCCCGCAGCTGACTCACGGCTTGGGCGCGGTAATGCCGTCCACTGCCACGTGCGCGATCGGCAGTTCCATCTGCAGCCCCTTCTGCTGCTGCACGAAGTCGAACACCGATTCCACCGTCACCACCGAATAGTTGCCCGAAATGCGCTCGCCTGCCGGGTGGTCGGTAACGGCGGCATTGGGCACGAAGAAGCGCGCGCCCAAGCGTTTGGCCACGCCGATGTGCAGCGTGCTGGGCCGGTACTTGTGCTGCTTCAGCCAGTCCTGCGCCTGGGTGCGGTTGACGATGAGCGTACCGTCTTCGTTCTGCGCCAACGCCGCCGCCAGCACTTCCAGGATCCATTGGTTGGAGTTCTGGTATTCCGTACTGAACGGGTAGGCCACCACGCTGTAGCGTGCCTCGTGCAGGGCGCGCGCCTGGATGGCGGGTTGGGTCAGCATCGTCTTCAACGTCGCACGCAGCGCCGGCGTGGGCACGCCGATGCGCAGGTCGGTATGCGCCGAGGTTTCGCCGATGAAGGTGGCTACGCCTTCGCGGAACAGGTGCGAGTCGGCGGTCTTGCACGGATTGAGCAGATGCACCGCGCGCCACTGGCCGTCGTCTTCGCGCAGCAGGAACGCCACGTGGCTGTGGCGCAACCCGTACTTGCTCAGGTCCTGGCCGCCGCGTGCCACCAGCACCACGTCCACACCGTCCAGCGCATCCAGTGCGTCGGTGGTCGCCAGCGCCACATCGAACATCGACGCCAGCGCGGCCGGCGTGGGATAGCGCTCCACGCACTGCGGTTGGGCGTGGGCGAGCGCGGCAGTGCCCAGCAACAGCCCACACAGCAGCGCCTGGCGCAGGCGCGTGATCATCGCAGGACGGCGGTCTTCCATGAGGCGTGTTCTCCCACGGCACGGTGCCGCCGGCGCATCATACCGGCAGCAGGCGCGCCTGTACTTCGGCGGCGATGCGCGTGGTCTCGCGCAGCGGTTCAATGCGCCCGTCGGTGTGCCAGTCCAGCCAGCGCGGCTGCAACCGCCCGCGTTCGCGCAGCGCCTGTTGGAACAGCGCCAGCCGCGCCTGCGCCTGGTCGGCCAGCGCCACCGCCACCGGCATGCGCGTGGCGCAGGCCTCGGACAGCAGGTTCACCGAATCGGGCGACACCACCACGCGGTTGGCCCAACCCAGCAGGCCCGCATACGGATTGACGCCGTCGCCACCGTCGCCCCAGATCACATGCGGCACATCGGCGAAGGCACTGCGCAGCGCCCCCACCAGTGCCGGCGGTGTGCGCCGCGAGGTGGTGGCCAACAGACTGCCACCTTCGGCACGCAGCTGTGCGGCCAACTGCTGGAACACCTGCACCATGTGCGGCTCGTGCCACGGCGCGTGCGGGGTAGGGCCACCCACCAGCAACGCAGTACGCGGGCCGGGCAATGCACCGAAGGCGGCAAACGCCGCGCGCCCGCACGCCAGCCAGTCATCGTTGACCGGGTTCAGGCTGCCCAGCAGGGTCAGTACGTTGCTGCCGCGCAGGCGGTCGTGTTCGGGCACCACCACCAGGTCCCAGTGCCGCGCGCTGATCCGCGGGTCCAGGATCTGCACCACCCGGGTACCGCCCCGGCGCAGTTCGCGCAGCGCCCCGGCGGCTTGCCGGCCACAGCCGATGGCCAGCTGCGGGTGTTCGGCGGCCAGCTGTTGGAAGGCCTCGCCGAATCCGCGCGCGGCGCCCGGCAGCCAACGCGGCGCCAGCCAGCGCCACGGCGCGCGCGGGGTCAGCACCAGCGGTTGATGCGCGCCCAGTTTCAGTGCCGACGCCAGCGCCACCGCCTGCCGCACATTGCCGGCACGGCCGTCAGTGATCGTCCAGGGCGGACTCCATCGTTTCACGTATGGCATTAATTCGTTTCAGTCAGGCTGGGTGTTGCAACTGTCACGACACTCTACACTGCCAGCCTTCGCCCCTCCCACGGTCACCCCGACCGGCCGGCAGGCGACACCCGGTTTCTCTCCCTTTTCTGGAGGCTTCATGTCCCACGTGCTCAACGATGCTGCGCTTGACCAGCTGTTCCGTACCGCCCGCACCCAGAACGCCTTCCTCGACACCCCCGTCGAAGACAGCCAGCTGCAGGCGCTCTACGAACTGCTGAAGTGGGGCCCGACCGCGGCCAACGGCAGCCCGGCGCGCTTCGTGTTCGTGAAGAGCCCCGAAGCCAAGGCCAAGCTTGCCCCGGCGCTGTCCGAAGGCAATCACGACAAGACCCTGGCCGCCCCGGTCACGGTGATCGTCGCCTTCGACGAAGACTTCCACGAAAAGCTGCCCTACCTGTTCCCGCACACCGACGCCAAGGCATGGTTCGACGGCCCGCGTGAAGCCCGTACCGAAGGGGCCTTCCGCAACGGCAGCCTGCAGGGCGCCTACCTGATCCTGGCCGCCCGCGCGCTGGGTCTGGATGCCGGCCCGATGTCCGGCTTCGACAATGCCAAGGTCGACGAAGCCTTCTTCAAGGGCACCGCGATCAAGTCGAATTTCCTGGTCAACTTGGGGTACGGTGATTCTTCGGGCCTGTTCCCGCGGCTGCCCCGCCTGAGCTTCGACGAAGCAGCACGCATCGCATAAGCGTTCCCGCCAGACCCCGGCCCGTCTGAGCGGACGGGCTGTTTGCCTCACCTTCCTTCTTTTCCCTTCGTATTCGAGAGAGACCTGACATGACCATGACCCGCAAACTGCTGCTGCCGCTGGCCCTCACCCTGGCCATCGCCGCCTGCTCCAAGCCGGCCGACGAAGCTGCTGCCCCGGCGGCCGACGCTGCCCCGGCCGCTGCCGCCACCACCCCGGCTGCCGATGCCGCCGCTGCTGCTCCGGCCGCCCCGGCTGCCGAGGCCATCCAGATCGCGTCGGGCACCTACAAGCTCGACCCGAGCCACACCGACGTGCTGGCGCAGTGGAGCCACTTCGGCTTCTCGCACCCGACCGCGCACTTCGGCGCCGCCGAAGGCACCCTGGTGTATGACGCTGCCGACGTCACCAAGTCCACCGTGGAAGTGAAGCTGCCGCTGACCGGCCTCAACAGCTTCACCGCCAAGTTCGACGAGCACCTGAAGAGCGCCGACTTCTTCGACGCGGCCAAGTTCCCGGCGGCCTCGTTCAAGAGCACCAAGGTGGAAGCCAACGGCACCAACAAGCTCACCGTCACCGGCGACCTGACCATCAAGGACATCACCAAGCCGGTGACCCTGGATGTGACCATCAACGGCGGTGGCGAGCACCCGATGGCCAAGGTGCCGGCCGCCGGCTTCGACGCCACCACCACCATCAAGCGCAGCGATTTCGGCGTGGGCGCGTACGCCCCGAACGTGAGCGATGAAGTGAACATCCGCATCACCACCGAAGCCACCGGCGAAAAGCCGGCTGCCTGATCGGTTGCTGATGTAGGAACAGCAGAAAGCCCGCCGGAAGGCGGGCTTTTTGTTTGGGTGGGGGTGGGGATTGCGAGGGGTCTCTGTTGCTTGCGCGGACGCCACCGGGGTAGAGCCGACCGTTGGTCGGCTGCCGTTGCATGACTTCGATGCGCCCATTGCCGCGACAGCCGACCAACGGTCGGCTCTACCCCGGTCGTGCCGCAACGCCCCCGGCGGGGCTGACCCGCATCGCCTACACTCCCCCGCTTCACGCGCAACAGGAGCACACCCGTGCAAGACGCACAATTCTGGATGATGGAATTCTGGACCGGCCTGAGCCTGCTCGACCTGATCGGGGGCAGCCTGATCGGCACGCTGGTCGGCCTGGGCCTGGGCATAACCACCTGGCTGGCCATGCATCGCCGCCGCTGGTTCGCCCGGCGCAACCGCTGGCACCATTACACCCTGGCCAGCTACGTGGTGCTGCTGCCGCTGCTGTTCGCTTTCACCGGCCTGCAGCTGGGCTTTGCGGCCGGCGCGCAGCGCGCACTGTACAAACAGATCGACCACTTCCAGCCGCACCTGCAGACTCTCGTGGCCAGCTGGATGGTGGATTTCGAACAGTCCCTCGACGATCCCGCCCTCGCCACGTTGATGCGCAGCGATGCGACCGTGCACGACGCCACCCGCCAGGTGGTGGACGCCTACCTGGCCGAACACCCGTTGCCTGGGGCCAGCTACCTGCAGGGCGAAGGCATGCTCACGCGCTGGACCCGCAGCGGCATTGGACACGTGCGCAGCGCGTTGATGTCGCAATGGGTGGAAGACAGCGTGTCCAAGGAAGTGGCCAGCTACAGCGGCGTGGACAAGAGAGTCTTCCGCGAAGCGCTGGGCATGCGCATGAACGAACTGCTGCACACCAAAGGCGTCATCCGCCTGCTCAAGGCGCAGCTCACCAGCATGATGCCTGGCATCTATTTTGGCCTGCTGCTGCCGCTGCTGATCATCATGGCGCTGGTGCTGATCGAAGTGGGCCTGGCCAAGCGTTATGGCTGGCGGCGTGTGGCGGCGGACGTAACCGACGCATCATCCAAGTCGGCGGCCAAGAACGCTTGACCCAAGCCACGTAGCGCCGGGCTCTGCCCGGCTGCTTTTCGTTTCGGCGTCATGGAAGCCGGATATACGCGGGGTGGGCGCCATGAACGTCCGATACAAGCCGGGCAGAGCCCGGCTCTACGCGGGTGGTGCCTTTCAGCCGGCCGCTACCGTCGCCGCCACTTTGCCCAGCCATGCGGTGGCAAAGTCGGTCGGCAGCCGGCGTGCCGGTGCGGTCAACCCGCCGTCGCGCAGGAAGGCGTGCGTGGCCTGGGCGAAATTCTGCCGGGCAATCAGCGCGGCCTGCTTCACCGTGGCCTGCTGCTTGCGCAGCTGCACGATCTGCAGGCTCGGCTTACCGGGCGCGGCAAACTTCTGGTACCGGCGCAGCTCATCGGCCACCAGGCCGATATCCGCGTTGGCCTGCACCAGCGCCGTCAGCGCCTGTGCCAGCGGCACCATCGCCGCCCGCAGCGGCGCCACGTTGCCGCCCACCGACGGCGCCAGCGCGGTCAGCGCGGCATCCAGGGCGGGGTCGGCGCGCTCGGCGCGGGCGATCAGGTCGGCCAGCGCCGAAGAAGAAACTGCTTGCATGGAAAAGCACCGGCCCAAAACGCGATTGTCGCATTCGCAGCCGGCGCTCGTCGCGGTCTGGCTACCGCCAACCGCCTCGGCGGGGTTCCCGCCGCCTCAACGCCCGCAGGCACCTACGGGCGGGCGGCGGTCATGGGTTTCCATCTGCGGTGGTGGCTCGGGCTCCGCTTGCACCAACGAAGGCCGTCCGTCTCAAACGGTCTCGGCGCCTGCGCAAGGTACCGTGGCCCGGCACCCGCACAAGGCACCGGGGAGGCAGCGCGGCTCAGTCGCCGTCGTGCTCGTCGGCGTGGGCCTTCCAGTAACCGGTCGAGCGGATCCAGTCCTTGGGCACGCCCAGGTGGCCTTCGATGTACTTGCGCATCATCCGCGCCCGGCGCGACTCGGTGGCGATCCAGTAGAACGTGTCGCCCTCGGGCTCCTCGAAATCGGTCAACACGTCTTCCAGCAGCGTGCTGCTGGCCGCATCGAAGCCATTGCGCTCCAGCCACGACACCCGGATGCGGTCATCCTCCGGCAGTTCCTGGCGGTCGCCCGACTCGGGAATTTCGATATACACATCGGCCTGCGCGCCTTCCGGCAGCGTCTCCAGCCAGCGGCCAATCGCCGGCAGCGCGGTTTCATCGCCGATCAGCACGTAGGTGTCGTAGTCCGGCGCGGTCATGTGCGACCCGCGTGGGCCACCCACCGCGATCGCGTCGCCCGGCTGCGCATTGGCGGCCCAGCTCGACGCCACGCCATGCCCATGCATGACGAAATCCAGCGCCAGCTCACCGGCCTCCAGGTCCCACCAGCGCGGGGTGTAATCGCGGGCGGGCGAGGGCTGCTGGCCTTCCGGGTAGCGCGGGCCTTCCGGGGTCATCAACGGCACCACAAACTGGCCCTCGGCATTGGGGAAGAACAGCTTCACGTGGTCGTCCGGCGAGGGCGAATCGAAGCCTTCCAGCGCCGGCCCGCCTACGATCACCCGGCGCATGCACGGGCTGATCTCTTCGGTGCGCAGCACCTGCAGCGGGCGGAACTTCACGGTATGACGCAGCAGTTTGTTTTCATGCACAGCCATGGGGAACACCTGTAATCAAATGCGCCGCAGCGCGGCGTAGGGGGAAGACCTGGCTGGCCGGGGCTGGCTGGGTCGAATACGTGGAAGCGGGGAACGGCATGCTCAGCGTCCTTGCCCGCGGATATGGGCGGCGGCGTCGCGCAGGGCCTGCGCCACGCTGCTGGCGTTGGTGTCGTTCCAGCGGCCGTGGCACAGGCCCAGCGCGGTTTTCAGCTCGCGCAGCGCGTCGCGCACGCTCGGCGGCAGGTTGGCCTTGGTGATCGTGCGCGCGCTGTCGCGCACCCGGCGCAGCGCCGCGTCCACCTCTTCGCGCTGCGCGGCCAGCTCGGCCGCCCCCAGCGCGCTCAGCTGGTAGCGCTTGCGCCCGCCGTCTTCAATGGCGCCCACCCAGCCGGCCGCCTCGAACTGCGCCAGCACCGGGTAGATCGAGCCCGCGCTGGGCGTGTACACCCGCACGAACATGTCGCTGATCAGCTGGATCAACTCGTAGCCATGACGCGGCTGCTCGCCCAGCAGCGCCAGCATCAGCAGGCGCAGGTCGCCGCGGCTGAGCGGGCGTGCGGTCAGCGGGCGGGCAGGGCGGTCGAGGTCACGCGGAGCGGTCATTTCGATATATCGAATGCGATGGCGGAACGATATATCGAAATCCCGCGCGCCGCCAGCAACGGCGCGCGCACGGCAGGCATGCGTTCAGGTGCATCCCGGCTGCGACGGTGCGTGCCCGTGGTGGAACAATTCGCGCCTCTTCAGCCGCCCATGGGCACCGCCGCCAGCCCGCCACGCCGTCGCACCTGGCGGCCCGATCGCCCCGCAGCGCCCGCGCCACCTGCATCGGCTTGTCCAGCGCTGTCCTTCTGACCTGTCGGCGTCATCGCGCCGGCCCATGCTTAACGCGCGCGTGGAACCGTGGCGGCGGGGCAGAACCGTGGCCCAGGCTGTCTCCCAGGACACCGCCGAATCGTCCATACGCACCCGTAGCGAAGTAAGCAAACCCTAGGGTGCGCTACACTTTGCGGCTAGAAATCTAAAACAGTCGCGCGCGTGCGTGCGGTCATGGGAGCGCAAATGAACTGGTTGAACGAGGTGCTGAACAACGACCCGAATCCTGTGGAAACCCAGGAATGGATCGAGTCGCTGAAGGCCGTAATTGATGTCGAGGGCCCCGAGCGCGCGCATCAACTGTTGGAAGGCATGGTTGAACTCACCCGTCGTTCGGGCGCGTACCTGCCGTTCTCTCCCACCACCGAATACGTGAACACCATCGCGCCGACCCTGGAGGCCAAGAGCCCGGGCAACGCCGAACTGGAATGGCGCATTCGTTCCATCATCCGCTGGAACGCGATGGCCACCGTGGTGCGCGCCAACCGCAAGCCCGGCGACCTGGGCGGCCACATCGCCTCCTTCGCCTCCGGCGCCACGCTGTATGACGTGGGCTTCAACCACTTCTGGCGCGCCCCCAGCGACAACCACCCCGGCGACCTGCTCTTCATCCAGGGCCACAGCGCCCCGGGCATCTATGCGCGTTCCTTCCTGGAAGGCCGCATCGACGAAGCCCAGCTGGACAAGTTCCGCATGGAAGTGGACGGCGGTGGCCTCTCCAGCTACCCGCACCCGTGGCTGATGCCCGATTACTGGCAGACCCCCACCGTGTCGATGGGCCTGGGCCCGCTGGCCGCCATCTACCAGGCGCAGTTCCTGCGTTACCTGGAAAACCGTGGCCTGATCGAGAAGTCCGACCGCAAGGTGTGGTGCTTCATCGGCGACGGCGAGAGCGACGAGCCGGAAACCCTGGGCGCGATCGCCCTGGCCGGCCGCGAAGGCCTGGACAACCTGATCTTCGTGGTGAACTGCAACCTGCAGCGCCTCGACGGCCCGGTGCGTGGCAACGGCAAGATCATCCAGGAACTGGAAGGCGTCTTCCGTGGCGGCGGCTGGAACGTGATCAAGCTGCTGTGGGGCGGTTACTGGGATGCCCTGCTGGCCAAGGACACCAACGGCGTCCTGCGCAAGCTGATGATGGAAACCGTCGACGGCGAATACCAGAACTGCAAGGCCTTCGGCGGCGCGTATACCCGCGAGCATTTCTTCGGCAAGTACCCGGAGACCGCGGCGATGGTTGCCGGCCTGAGCGACGATGACATCTGGCGCCTCAACCGTGGCGGCCACGACCCGCACAAGGTGTATGCCGCGTACCACGAAGCCGTGAACACCAAGGGCATGCCGACCGTGATCCTGGCCAAGACGGTCAAGGGCTACGGCATGGGCAGCGCGGGTGAAGCACTCAACCCGACCCACCAGACCAAGAAGCTGGACGACGACGCCGTTCGCCACTTCCGCGACCGCTTCAACATCCCGGTGACCGACGCCCAGCTGGCCGACGGCCAGGTGCCGTTCTACCACCCGGGCCCGGATTCGCCGGAAGTGAAGTATCTGCAGGAACGCCGCGCCGCCCTGGGTGGTTACCTGCCGCAGCGCCGCCGCAAGGCCGAAAAGAGCTTCAACGCGCCCAAGCTGGAAAGCTACGAGCGCCTGCTCAAGAGCAGCGGCGAGCGTAGCTACTCCACCACCATGGCCTTCGTGCAGAGCCTGAACATCACCCTGCGCGACAAGGAACTGGGCCCGCACATCGTGCCGATCGTGGCCGACGAAGCCCGTACCTTCGGTATGGAAGGCCTGTTCCGCCAGATCGGCATCTACGCGCCGTTCGGCCAGAAGTACAAGCCGGTCGATGCCGACCAGCTCATGTTCTATCGCGAAGACCAGAGCGGCCAGGTGCTGCAGCAGGGCATCAGCGAGCCGGGCGCCATCGCCTCGTGGATGGCCGCCGGTACCAGCTACTCGGTCAGCAACGTGCCGATGCTGCCGTTCTACATCTACTACAGCATGTTCGGCTTCCAGCGCGTGGGCGACCTTGCCTGGCAGGCCGCCGACATGCGTACCCGTGGCTTCCTGCTGGGCGGCACCGCCGGCCGCACCACGCTGAACGGTGAAGGCCTGCAGCACGAAGATGGCTTCAGCCATATCGTGGCCGGTGGCATTCCGAACGTGCGCAGCTATGACCCGACCTTCGGCTTCGAAGTGACGGTGATCCTGCAGCACGGCACCAAGGCCATGATGGAAGATCAGATTGATGAGTACTACTACATCACCCTGATGAACGAAAACTACACCCACCCGGAAATGCCGGAAGGCGCGGCCGACGGCATCGTCAAGGGCATGTACCTGCTCACCGACGCCGGCAAGCCGAAGAAGGGCGAGCTGCGCGTGCAGCTGCTGGGTTCGGGCACCATCCTGCGCGAAGCCATTGCCGCGGCCGAGCTGCTGGACAAGGACTTCGGCGTGACCGCCGACATCTGGAGCTGCCCGAGCTTCAACGAACTGCGCCGCGACGGCTTCGACGTGGAGCGCTACAACCGCTTCCACCCGGAAGGCGAGCAGCGCAAGGCGTTCGTGACCGAGCTGCTGGAAGGCCGCCAGGGCCCGGCCATTGCCGCCACCGACTACGTGCGTGCGTACGCGGACCAGATCCGCTCGTTCGTGCCGATGTCGTACACGGTGCTGGGTACCGATGGCTTCGGCCGTTCGGACACGCGTGCCAACCTGCGTCGCTTCTTCGAGGTTGACCGGTACTACATCGCGCATGCCGCGATTGCGGCGCTGGCGAAGGAAGGGAAGATGACGGGTAAGGATGTGGCCCGGGCGATCAAGCAGTACAAGATTGATCCTGAGAAGGCTAATCCTGTCGGGGTTTGATTGAGTCGTCAATAAAATGACGCAAAGGGCGGCCAAGTAGGCCGCCCTTTTTGTTTTATTTCAGATCTTCTAATGCTAGATTTGCAGCTCAAGGGGAGCCATCTCTATGTCTTTCGGCGATGTACCCGTCGCCGTGTATGAAACGTTTGGGACAATGCGCCAACTGTCCCTCCAGTGGTGACCGTATGTGCGCATGTGGCACGTGTCTGCGATAAGTTGATTGATGATGGCTCCCCTTGACTCTTTACTTAGTAGTAGGTCTTTCCTCCAGATTGCGGATCGGGCGGAATTGGCCCAGTGGCTGGGAATTACCGATAAGCGACTCCGCTATCTTCTTTATGCCCAGTCAGAAGATCAGCGATACAAGACTTTTTCTATCCGGAAGAGAAATGGGCAGGATCGACGCATCGACTCTCCTCGTCCCTTCCTTAAGGCGCTGCAAAGAAAAATTGCGGACGTGCTTTATGACGTATCGCCGCCCCGGCTAATAGCAAAAGGCTATATTCCAGGTATAGGAATTGCCGAGATGGGAGGGCTGCACCGAGGAAGCAGGTGGGTAGTCGCCGCAGATCTTGAGGCATTCTTTCCAAGCATTAACTTTGGCCGCGTCAGGGGCCTTTTTTCGTCAGCGCCATTCGCATTTCCTGCCGAAGTTGCCACGGTACTAGCTCAATTGTGTTGTTACAACGCAGCGCTTCCCCAAGGTGCGCCGTCGTCCCCGGCAATCTCCAATATCATATGCCGGGCGCTCGATCGGGAGCTTGTAACCTTCGCAAAGCGACACGCAATTAGGGTCAGCAGATATGCGGATGATATTGTCCTTTCTTTTAGCTTCAAGGACGTTCCTAACTATGTGGCGAGCGCGTCGACTGGCAAGTGGGTCTTGTCGTCCGAGTTGAATAAAATAATAGAGTCTGCGGGTTTTCGTGTGAATGATGCGAAGACCCGGGTTATGCATAGATCTCAGCGGCAACTTGTAACTGGGCTGGTGGTAAACAAGAAGCCTCAAATGCCCAGAGAGTGGCGGCGAATGAATAGATCAATTTTGAACGTCATTCGGAAATATGGGGACGAAGAGGCTACCAAAATAGTCTCTGGATGGTCGAAAATCTCGAAGCCTGTGCTGAGCGCTGAATCACTGATGCGTGGAAGAACCGCTTTCGCGTCCCACTTTGATCGTTTATTCAAGAGTCGGCACTCGGCAAGTCTTAGGCATTCTTTCCCGAGTCAATCTAGTTCCGTTGTTTATAGCCCTGAGTATAGAATCGTAGAGGTTCTAACTGAAGGAAAAACGGATCGGATTATTCTTGAGCACTTCTACAGGGAGGCGAGACTTCTCCCTGATTACCAGGACCTTAGGCTCGTTTTTCCCGCGCTCCATGAGAGGGGAGGATTTGGCGATGGCGCGTTGACGAAGAGGCTTGAGTCATTGGTCAGTTCGGGTGTTAGGACGATGACAGTTGGTTTATTTGACGCAGACAACTCATCTATAATGTCGAAGTACTCAATTGGCACTGGTGAATTTAAGCCGCTATCGATGGCTAGCGACTTCGTTCAAGTGGCGATACTGCCTCGCCCAAAGGGATTTGATGGTTCATCTTTTTGCATAGAGCATTTCTTTCCTCGCGAGTTCATAATGAGGGAGAATTCGCATGGAAGAAGACTTTTTTATAAAGATGAATTTGACGACAGAACAGGGCGTCATCGTGAATTAGATTTGTACTGCCGATCAGAGAAGAAAACTCTGATAATTGACGATGGAGTATATGGGATGGCGAATGATAATAATGTGGCGCTATCTAAATCGGCCTTTGCGCAAGCGGTTGTTGAGCAGAATGAGCCGTGGGCAGACGCGTCCGTTGAATGGTTCTATCCCATCTTCGATCTGCTGAAAGAGATATCTACACAGTAAGATGGCGGCTCTTCGCAAACTGAAAAACTTCAGGGCTGCCCTGCTCGAACCGTCAAGCACTCGGCATCGCTAATTGCTGGCTGAGCGAGCTCTAATGAAGTCACGATGTCCTAGTAACTGCGGTTACATCATCAAAATAAGCTAAACTCGCCTGCCGAATACTTCATTTCGATGAAATGCTAGGTAACCTTGCTGCTGCAGTGAAAACGCTCCATACCTACGGCCACGCACGAGGCCTAGCCCAAGCGCACTCTCCACCTGGGCCGGCAAGTTGCGCGCAATGAGCAGCGTCCCATTGTTCTCAAAACTGATCCAACCATGGTCGAAAAGAAGATCCGCATGGGGTACCAGCAAGAGCCCGTTCTGTCCATCCACACGCTCATGGTCTTTACTGCTCGCCCACGGCTTAATATGGCTAGCGCGTAGGAAGCGAAGGTCTTCAATTCCGGTGAGACGGCAGCCCTTCTCATAGCCGATCAAGCGCTCTCGGAACAGCCTCTGCTTCGTCCGAACCTCTACCAACTTCTTCTTAGCCGTTTCCTGTACCTCTGCAGCCGCCTCCGCCCGCGCGGTGACAATCTCCTCCTCGAACATGCCAAAGCCGTCATGCGGTTCGATCGCCTTCAGCCTGAAAACGATCGCATCGCGTAGGTTACCCTTGGTGTCGGGTGTATTCCGTTGGATGTAGGAAGAGAGACTGATGAACTGTCCCAAGTAACGATAGGGTCGCCCTTTGCCCATCATCTGGAAAAGGATCAATTTCTTACCGTCGCTCACATGCTGTTCAATTGCTCGGTTTCCACCTGTGTAGCGCATGTCGCCTCTCTGTCCTTCACCGAAATAGTGAAAGATCTCATTGTCATCCCAGAAGTCGCGGTAGCCATGTGAGACGCCGGCCTCGCCGGTGAATGCGATGATGACCGAGCTGTCCTTCGGCGTTGAGATGCCGCCTTGCTGCTGACCACCAAGCACGGCGTGGATTTGAGCCTGTCGGTTGTAGAGAGCGCCAACTTGGAAAGGCAGTTCCACTCAGGACTCGAATATCGATAGGGGTTGCCAAATATGCTACCCCAATCAACCATGCGCAAGTGATAGCCGCGCCTGTGGCTCTCAACTTATCTCGCTCCCCCCGGTCCCAGCTAGATGGTTGCTATCAACTGTTCAAGACCAAGCTCGGTGGCGGCCAGAACGTATCCACCCGACGAAGCTCATAGTCCTCCCCAAACGCCAACGCAGCCTCCCTAGCCGGCAAGTCCGAGTAGCACTCCAACAGGCACTGATCCATGCCCGCATCCGCATGGTCGATAGCGAAGAAGCCCAACATGGCCTCGTCGAATGCCTCAAGCCAATCCCCGTCAATCCTGGTCATCTGTGGTCCTCCCGATAGGCCAGAGAGGATGCCGCCACCCCGTCCCAAGGCCTGCGACTGAGCCGGGCCAGTTGCGTCGCACCGTAGACGCCGCCAACCAACCCTCGCCAGATCAACAGGAACAAGCGATTTCCCATCTTCTGCACCAACGCGCATGGTGTTCATCGGAGCGTAGAAACTCTTCTAGTAGCAGAATGTTGGACGTCTATTTGTCGGGAGGGTGGCTAATACAACACCCTCGTGGAAATACGCCCGCCGGTTGCTACTAGACGGTTTCTAACCTCCCGACGCCCTTGCCATCCCGGCAAGGGCCAGCCCTGCAGGAGGTCCAACATGTTGACGCCGTGGGAAGACGAACCCGATGACGCGCGCCCCAAGCGCAAACCCTACGCCCGCCCCGCACGCAGCTACCGCGTAGGCGCGCTGACGTACCCGGACCGCGAAGAGTGCGGTCCCACCGAGATTGTTCCCTACCTCAAGCTGCGCGGCCGCTGGCTGGACAAGCTCGGCTTTGACGTAGGCGCCCGCCTGAAGGTGGAGGCCACGCACGGCATCATCACCCTTACGGTGGTGGAGCGGCCCGTGCCGGTGGTCAAGAAGATCCCCCGCAAGTTGCAGCGCCGCACCGGCTGAACGCCCGCGCCCACCCGCCGGGTGGGCCGTTGCACGGCCAGTGCCCGCCAGCCCTTGCGGGCGGCCTGGCCGCACAGCCGCAGTGCCTGCCCCGGTTCGGCAGCGCTGCGCTGTGGCAGGCGCAAACGCCAGCACGTCACTGCACGCCCGGTGCAGTGTGGATATACAACCTGTTTCATAACCCAGCAGTGGGAGGAACGCATGAGCAAGAGTGTCTTCATGCAGTTGGAAATGGCCGCTGGCCTGCGCGCAAGCTTTCAGCACGCGGCGGCGCGCGAACACCGCCCCGCCGCACAGGTGCTCCAGCGGTTGATGCGGGAGTATGTGGTGCGGCAATCGTGTGTGGATGCCGACGCAGAGGCCGGGGCCTTCGACCTGGTCGAGCGGGCGGCAGGCACGGTGGCCCTGGAGGGGGCGAGGGTGGCCACGTGTGAGGCGGAGGCGGCGCCGTGCTTTGAAAGCGGCGACCGGGATCTGGAGGCGATGGTGGCCCGGCAGCTTGGGTGGCGGTGTTCGCCGTTTGGGATGGGGTGAGCGGGCTCGCTATGGGGAAGAGCTAGGCTTTCATCAAAGGTGAGCGCTAATGATGGAAGCTCAGCTCCGCCCCTTCAGTGGGATCAACGTCGGAAACCAATGCTCGTTAAGGCATTCATCGCGTAAGGGGGGAATGCGCCCGCCGGGCGCATACTCGGTTTCTAGCCTCCCGACACCCTTTCGCCTGCCTAGGCGAAAGCCACTGCCGTCTGGGGCGGACACCATGCGCAACGTCACCACTCGCCAACCACTTGCATCCGAGCATCCGCCAATGTCTCGCATTGTTGCGGCGCCACTGGAGACCAAGCCATGACCCCGCCGGGCGCCTCGCCTTGTCAGAAGTGGTCGATGCCTTCCGCCGCGCCCGGAACTGTGCCGGCCCATCTGGCGCGCCTCGTTCGAGGTCTGTTGCCTGGCGTGGGGCCTGATCCCAGTAAAGGAGTGGGGAGCGGCTAGTCAAGCTGACACGGCAGGAGGGCGCGGGTTGAGGAAAGGACAGCCCACCGGTCAACAGGCGGCGGGCTGCGCCGGGTCCAGCCACCGCCGCAGCATGTCATCCAACGCCGCTGCAGGTTGATCAAGCGCCAACACGTGCACGCCGGTGCGGTTCTCCGCATGAAAGGCAGGCACCTCCAGCCAGGGCGCGTCACCCCCCGCAGGCACCAGAAGCAGGGAGCAGTCCGGGCGCTGGCCGTCCCATCGCAGCGCATCCTGGTAGAGGTGCGCCGAGCGCATGGCCTGCAGGATGTTGTGCCGGCCAGTGCGGTACTTCGCATCCAGCACCAGCATCCGCCGGGCGCCCGCGATCTCCGTGGTCACCAGGATGTCTGGCTTCAACTGCAGCGAGATACTCCGCAGCCCCTTGGATGCACCCTCGGCAGTCACGAACGTTCGCTGCAGCGAGGCTTCCACGCGTGTATGCCCGGCGGCTCCCACGTAGCGAATCACGTCCACCGAAGTTTGCGTCCCGCGTGCCCATGCCAGGCCCGGGAACAGCGTGCGCAGGCTGTCCAGAATGCGCACGTAGCACCAGCGTTCGTAGATCTCCCAGGTGGGGCTGAGCCATAGTTGCTCGTCGCGATCCGGCCCGGCCACGCCCGGCCGCAGCGTTGCCCACCCCAGCCGATACGCGCGCGCGTACTCCGGATGCGCGGAGATCGCGGTCAACCCTGCCGCACCCACCTCGCGGCGGCTCACGTTTGCGTAGGGGGATAGCTTTGCCAGTGACTGCAGGCGGCCTGCCTGTGCCTCCAGATACTCAAGCTTGCGGCCAATGCGGCTGGCCAGCGGCGTGCGTGCGCCTTCTTCTTTGTCCACGGTGGCCAACTTCGCCAGGCCGCTGGCCACGTGTGCGCAGCGTAACCGTACCTGTGACAGCGTTGCCGCCAATGCGCGGTTGGCTGGGTTATCCAGGTTCTCAGCCGATTGAACGACCTCCAACAAGGGCGTACTGCCTGCGGCGGAAGGCTGCCTGCGCAGCAGCCCCGCCGTTTCGGCCCGTGCCATCAGCCGCCGGGCCGAGGTAGCGTCAATTCGCCTCACCCGCTGGAAGGGAACCTGCCTGCGCTCGTGTTGCAGCCGGGTCAGGGGGCGCGCGGCCACCTGCTGCAGCGCTTTGATCAGCCCTTCCGAGTGCCGGCGCAGCCGGGCGTACTGAAGAAACAACGTGGTCACATCGCCGACAACGCCGATGTTGCCCTGCGCCGCTTCCGAACCCAACAGCAGGGCGGGGTCGAACGCCTGGATCTGCGCCATCATCTGCTGGTAGAGCGCAGCGCCCATCTTGCGCGCATCCGGTGCCACATCCAGACGATAGCTCGCCAACGGCCGGCCGAGGCTGTCCACCACCTCGGCCGATACCTCACCGGCATAGAAGCCCGCCTGCCAGCGCAGCACAGGCCCCGCCGCGGTGGATACCGGCTCCACCGCGGCTTCGTCGATGTACAAAGTGGCGCCGTCCGGCAGCACCTGGAACTCGTAGACGCCCGTTTCTCGGAAGCCACTGCAGCAATCGCCCGGGGACACCTCAAAGCGGGTACGCGCCTGGTCATGGCAGATAAGAACGATCATCGGCTCAGCGCCAGAACCGCGCGCTACCCTGCTCGTGCAGGTCCACGGTGAGCTCCTTCACCTTGGTGGCCGATGTGTCCAACTGGTGCGCGGCAAGAACGGTGCTTACCGCCGCGAATGCCTCACGCAGCCGCCGGGTGTCCTCGCCGCGCAGTTTGGGCAGCACCTTGGCATACACAGAGAGATCCAACGCTTGGCGGGCGGTGAGCTCGCCACCGTCCACACCGGCCTCCACATAGCCCAGTACATCCCCGATGGTGCGCCAGCCAAAGTGCAGCCGCACCGCGCGCAGGGGGGCCATCAGTTCGGCCAGCACTGTCTTTACCAAGGTCAGGTCATCCGGTGCCAACGTGGTGGTGGTCCAACCCGGATACTGTTCCACTTGGATGTCCCAGAACTCGATGACCGTGCTGCGGTCGAGCACTTTGTCGCTCAGGCCGTGGGTGGTCTCATCCATGTTCACGGTGCCGATGATGACCAGGTTGGCGGGGTAGGGCAGGCGGCCGGGTACATCGCCCACCTCATCGCCCAATGCGTGGAGCTCGATGTCATCGCCGGTTTCCATCGCCGACAGCAGCGGCGCCAGATACTGCTCGGGGTGCGACAGGTTCATCTCATCCAGCAGCACAACGTAGGGCCGGTCGGGATCGGCGCTGGCGCGCAGCAGGAACTCCAGAAAGCCAGTGCGCATGTACACATCGGTGTCGATGGGGTTCACATAGCCCAGCAGGCTGCTCGGGTCATGCCAGCCCGGTTGAACCGCCACTACATGCCAGCCCTTCTGGTCGCCAGGTTCCTCATCGGCATGAGCCCACAGCGCCTTGGCGTACCCCATGGCCAACAGGGTCTTGCCGGCACCGCTCAGGCCAGTGAGCACGGCAAAATGACGGCGCGGGTGGCGCCGGTTCCACACGCCGGTGTGCAGCTGGGTAATCAGGCTCGGATCAAATGCCAGGTCCTTGCCAAATGAGGCTTTGATGGCCTGCACCGACGGAAGCTGCGACCACAGGTCATCCACCTCGGTCACTACCGAGGTGCTGGCAGTGTCTGCCGCTTCCTTGGCCCGTGCGGGTAGCTCGCCGGGCTTCCAATGGATACGCGAGGCCCACTCCCGGCCCCGCGGCGTAAGGTGCAGCACTTTGGCTGCATCCAACTCTGCCAGCTCCATGCCTTTGATCCAGTTGATCAGCACGGTAGGGGCGAAATTGCTGGTCCAGCCCGGGTTGACCCGCTGCAGCCGGCTGATGGCCTGTTTCTGCGGCAACGGCGCTTGGTCGAGCGCGTGCAGCAGGTTGTCAAAACCGAGAATCTGGGTAAGCAGCCAGTCCGATACGTCTTCAGCCTCACCAGATTCCAGCAATGCCTCGCCCCGGGGGGTGAGATACAGGTCGTCGCCCGTAGAGCGAAGCGCGCCCCACTCGGCGATGAGCGCGTTGAGGTTGGTGCCCAAGGAGTTGGTTGCCAGCTTTGGGTTAACCGAGCGGATGTGCTCCAGGAAGTCGGCGCGCTTGCAGCCATCTTTTGCGAAAGCCAGCATGGCCACCACGCTGGGCACGGAGCCGTTGATGGCCAGCATGCCGCGCCGCCGGCGCTCGGCTGGAAGAGGGTTGAGCTTCAACTCGCTGGGCGATTCGCCGGGCACCTCGGTGGCGGCGTCGCTTTTCTCCTGCACAAAATGCACGAATAGCGCCCACGCCAGGGTCATGCGCTCTTCGCGACTGGTGGTCGCCACGCCCGCTTCATCAAAGCGCTGCAACACGCGCTGGTGAAGCTCGGTGCGGTGATCCAGACCCGTGCTCAGCCCCATCGCCTTGCCCAGCGCCCGCAGCTTCTGGTAATGCGCCACCGTGGTGAAGTGCGCCGGCCACAGGGAGGCGAACACGCGATACATCTTCAGCCGGGGGCGTTTGGGGACCAGTGCAAGCACGCTGTCGTCAAGGCGCTCCCATGCGGCGCCAAACCAGGCGATGCGCTCATCCTCGGTGGCGGGGAGCTCGGCCTGCTTGAGGTCCCAGAGCATCTCGGCAATGGCGTTGCTGGCGATCACGGCCGATACGTCGATGTGGCCCTGGCCGGTGGCCGCGATCGTGCGCTCTTCCCACAGCTCCCGCTGGAACGCTGCGCTCACGAACGTATCGTGGTCGGCGGCCTCAACCCGCGCCAGCCACGTGGAGAGCCGCGAGATCCAGCCATCCAGGTGATGCCACTTGCGGTGCTGCTCAAGCGCGGCATGGCAGGCATCGGCCAGCCCGGTATTGCTCTTAAGATCGATGGTCACTACGAAATCCCTTTGTTGATGTCGCGATCACTGGCCAAAGCCGATGCGTAACAGGATAGAGGCGCTTCAGGGGCGTATCCACCGTTTGATGCGCGGGCAATAGTGCACTGAATACTGCTGCGGATACGCCATCAACATGGCGGCCAGCACGCCATACCACCATCGTAGCGAGTGGTCATCCGCTACCGTGGGGTGCCACCTTACTCGCCTATCGCGCCGCGCCTCGATCATCTGATCGGCTGACAGTAGAGTGTTGTACCCACTTGGCTCACAGCAAGCACTGCTGCGCAGCTGCCACCTCCGTCAGCAGCCGCAGAGGGTCTTAAGCAGATCATGGGAAACCAACAGCGCGAGCAGGAGATCGGCAATCTGTTGGCTGAAATAGCCCGCCAGCGCTACCGACAGCGCCTTGAGCATCAAATCCATCGGCATGGTCAGCCGCCTGCAATACTCAAACTCATGGCAGATGATTCGATGCAGGCGGACGCCATACCGTGCTTCGGCGGCCAGTACGCCCTTCACGCCTGCTACCACCCGCGCTCTGAACACACGGTAGTCGCCCCACTCCATGGCGTGAACTGGCAGGGTGCCGTCGATCACGTTGCGCCAGGTTTCCTTCTTGCTTGACAGCTCATAACGAACGCGAACGAGGCCCTCCCACTCTCTCAAGAGACTGAGTGAAAGTTCAAACTCATTCTTCCGCATGTTCTCTTCGATGCTCATCGCAATCCTTGTTTAGTTGAACGAGCGTGCTACGTCGCTACGCTTTCCGCCATCTGCCCGCCCAGAGGGCAGCCATACCCGGCCACTGCCGCGCGCAGGTCCGCAGCAATTTCCTCACGCAGGTGCGCCGGTGCTTCCACCTGCACATGGCGACCAAACCCCATCAGCCACCAGCGCAGCGATTGATCATCTTCTACCGTGGCGTGCAGCCTGATCTGGTCGTCGCCCAGGGGCTGGATCACCTGATCGGCTGAAAGCGGCGTGTCGCGCAGATGCTCGGCCGCAGCCGCATGGAAGCGCACCACCAGTGCGATCTGCCCCCGGCCCTGGAACGCGGTGGCCACCGTGGATGCGTACTGCTGAAACTCGAAGCCCTCCGGCGCGTTGGCTGGCTCGTCCAGCACCTGCGTGCGCGAGAGGCGGTGCAGCGCCAGGTGCCGCACATCGGGATAGTGGCGCAACGTGCAGACCAGGTACTGCGCGGGGCCCCGCACGATCAGCCCGAGTGGGTGCATCACCATTTCCTTGGGCTCATCGGTCCCCTTGCTGCGGTACCAGCCGGTGAGGCGTCGCTGCAGCAGGAGCGCCCGGTGCACATCCACCTGCACGGCCATGGCCACCTCCGGCGCCTTGAGCGCCATGCCCGTCGGCAGAATGGCGGTGCGCCGATGCCATTCGCTCCAGCCGGTGGCGGCAACTTCGCCCCGCGCCATGTCGAACACGGGCATCAGTTCATTCATGGCAGTGGCAGGCAGCAGGCTGCGAAGGTGCGCCTGTGAGAGCAGCAGCGCCACGCTCTGCGAGGTAGACAGGCGGGGTGTGAAGGCAAAATTGGCGTCCTTGCTCCAGCTCCAGCCAAAGGGCTTGTCACTCTCATCCACGACCAGCTGGAACCGCGAGGACAGATTCTGCAGGTCCCGCTCGATGGTGCGGCTGGTGGTGGTGAAGCCCAACTCAATGAGCGCCTGACGAACCTGTTTGGCGGTGATGCGGCGCGGAGCGCGTGGGATCAGGCGCAGCATCTCCCATTGGCGCATGAGGGTGTCACTGGAACGGTCTTTCATCCGTGAAGCCTTTGGCACTGCTGTCGCCTTGGGGGGCGCTGCAGTGCAGAGAGTGGGAACAGGGGAAGCGGGCCGGCTACCCGACCGCTGTCGGGTAGCCGGAATGCACACTCAGGCAGCCGCCGGCGCGGCTTGCTCCTGCAGCTGGGCCAGCACGCCATCCACGTCGCGCACGGTCTTCTCGGTGGAGAGCACTAGTGCGCCATCCCTGTCCAGGATCGGCGTATCCACCATGAGCTTGATCAACTGTGCGATCTTGACCGCCCGGAAGATCTTCTCGCGCGTCTCCAGCGGGTAGGTGCTGAAGTCCTGGCCATGCGCCGCGATGGCGGCGCGGATGTCCGCAACGCCACGGCGCAGGGGCATGCCGAGCTTGGAGAAGGTCTTGTTGGCCAGTGTGGTGATCACCTGCACGGCGGCCAGGCGCTCGGCGGCCAGTACGGCCTCATCGTAGTGCGTGCGCGCCACTTCTTTGTTGCGCTTGGCGGTGGACAGCGCGGCGTCGGCCTTGGCGCCGACCACCAGGCCGAAGATCGCCAACGCCGGGCCGGCTACCAGTCCGCCCAGCACCATGGTGCCGCCGGCCATGCCAAAGCCACCGGCAGACAGCGCGCCACCACCCAACCATGCCAGGGTGGCATTGGTGGCCGCCGCACCGCTCAGCGTGGAGATGGCGGTGCCGGTGCTGGCGCTGGCCAGCAAGAAGGTGCCGTTGTAAGCGCCAAACGCCAGCGCTGCGCCGCTGCCGAGGCCTGCGCCAACGCCCAGGCCGGAATCCATCAACAGCTGGTAGTCGCGGCGCAGCCCATCGAGGGAGACGACGGAGAAATCACCGTCAACCAGCTTCTCCAGCTCCGGTGAGCTCACGCTGTCCACGTTCTTCAACTTGCCGAAGGCCTCGACGAAGTCTTTGATGGCACCGTTGAACGAGCGCAATTTGCGCGCGCCGTAGTCCTCCAGCACGGCGTTGGTTTTCTTACGCTGGTCATCCAACAGCTTGGTGCTACGGCTGATCAGCTGGTTGGCATCTGCGTTGGCGACGTTGGCGTCCTTGTGGTCAGACACCGCCTTGCCACCTTTGTACAGGCCGTAAATCGCACTGGCGGCCATGGCCGCGCCGACAAACACTGGAATCATGTTCTGCTCCGTTTACTCAAGGATGATGGCGATGGTGCGGCTGGCTTCGGCATTGATGCTCATGGCGCGCTCCAGCAGGTCGGCATAGGTGTAAGGGTCCACGCCGAATCTATCGGCCAGCCAGCGCAGCTGGGCTTCCTCCACGCTGGAGACTTCGCCGTCGGCCAAGGCCAGCAGCATCAACTCATACAGCATCACTTTCGGTGAGGAGGGCTGCATGGACTCGGTGAGTGTGTCGTCCACCAGGGTGCCCAACAGGTCGCAGGCCACGCGGGCGCGCTCGTCCGGATCGGCCTGGCGCAGCAGGGGCAACTGCTTGAGGCGCGCGAGCAGGTCTTTGGTTACGCCATCGGCGCGGTATACCTTCCCGCACTCGCGTGCGAAGTTGTCGAAGATGGCGCGCTCGTGCTCGGATTCGGCCAGGCTCACATTGCTCAGGTCGGTATCACCGGTGAGCTCGTCGTGGGCTTTGCCATCCCACAGCAGGGTGTTGTCGCTAACGCTCATGAGGCGGGCAACCTTGAGGAAGGTCGCCTGCTCGGCGTCGGGCAGCAAGTACAGGAACATCGTCTCTCCGGAGGGTCAAGATGACGCGCTGAATCAGCAACGGCGGCCAGCGCGCGCAGGGATTGGCCGCCTGAATAAAGCTCTGGTACGGCTAGAGCCGAAGCGGTTGATCGCTGGCCATGAACATCTCGAACTCGTCCATGCAGCCAAATTCCAGCGTGGCACCGAGCAGCGTGGCGTAGCTGTTGATCGCCGTGGCGAAGGCATCCACCTCCAGTGCAGCCGCGCTGGCATCCAGTGCAAGGAGCAGGTCGGTTGTGGCTGCGCGCATAGCAGGCAGTTCGGCCACCATGAACATCGCCAGTGCCTCACGCTGCCGCTGGATTTCTTCACGGGCGGCTTGATGCAGCTCGATGGCCTGGTCCAGTGCTTCCTTGGCCAGGGCGGCGTTCTTGCCGGCCAGCATCGCTTCGCGATAGAACATCGAGGACAACGTGCAGCCGATCATGCCGCCGATGGCAGCGCCCAGCACGGGAATGGGAATGGCCACTTGCCCCAGTGCGGCCATCATGCCCGACGCCAGCATGCCAGCGCCCTTCTCGCCGATCTCCTCCATGAACTGCAGGCCGTCGATCTCGCTGTTGGCGTAGCGCTTGATGCTCACCCCCATCGTGATGCACACGTTGACGACCATCGCCGGGGCAGTGGTGCGCGATAGCGTCTGCAGGCCCTGGCTGCTGGATTGCTGCATCACCGAGGTGAGCGTGGCGCCCGCCGCTGCGGAGGCATAGCCCAGCCCAGCGGCCTTGGCGGTGCCGATGGCCACCGCACCTACGGCTGCCTTCATCTGCTGGCGCTCGGTGGCCACCAGGAAGGCATTGGTGGCCAGGCTGATGGCGGCACCGACCATGGCGCCGCCTTTGGCGCCCTCCATGCCGGCACGGTGGCTGGTATGGGCGATGTCACGCAGCGTGGCGATGCGGGGGTGGGTGCGATAGAAGAGCGCATCCTCGCTGGTCAGGCCGGCATCCTTTAGGTTACCGGCCAGTTGATCGTAGTTGTCGGCATGCTCGCGCAGGCGAGCGGCCACCTCCGGCTTGCCCAGTGCATCCACGGCATCGGCGTTGGCGCGCAGCTTGGTCGCTTCCGAGCGGCAGGTGGCCTCTGCGCCGGCCATCTGCTCGGAGGGCAGCTCCAGCTTGATGCCACGGTAGCGGGCAAGCTCGCCATCGGGCTTGGCAATCTTGTTCAGCAGCGCGTCGCAGTTCTTGGCAGCGACAAACTTCATCTGCCCCTCGCTGCCCATGACCACTTGACCATCAAGCACCTGTAGCCGGTCAACCACGGGGTGGTTGCGCTTGTACTCGGGGTGATCATCGCTACGCACGGTGCGTACCGGTGAGCCGTTGATGATCGCCTCGGCATTATCGCGGCTGGTGGCGGCCACTTCAGCGGCATAGCCGGCCTGGCTGGCCAGCACCTTGGCGGCATGATCGGCCGGCACGCTGTAACCGGCGATGGTCTTCAGGCCCAGGGCAAACGTCTCGCCGGTGACGGCATCACGGCCGGTGTAGCCTTTGATGTACTCGGCACCGGCAGCGCCATAGCGCTGAACCACTTCGAGGGTAGATGCCGCCACGGCGGCGTCTACTGCTTCCCTGGTAACAGGCGCTGCGGCCTGATCCTTTGCATTTTGTTCCATGTGCCGTGTCCTCCGTGGAGCGTGGCGTGTAGCGGGAGTTCCATCTTCATCGTGCATAGCGACAGTGGATGTCGCAGCGCGCCGTACGCCCTGACATCGGCAGGGCGGGCCATATCTTTAGGGTCACTATTGTCGAGGCAATCGATATGGGCGCCATGCGACATGGTTTGTCGGAGCACGCATCAGGATCAACGGCGAAGGATCAATTCTGGGCACGGACGCTCGACTCTCTCGACACGCTGGAAGGACGATCATGTTCAAAATTATTGGCGCAGTGGTGGTGTACGGATTCGCCGTGTATGGACTTGGGCAGTGGATGGCGGACAAGGCGGCCGTTGAGGACGGTCGGCTCTGAGTTGGCCTGTGTACTTGTGCAGAAGCGTTATTTGCCCAGCCGGCCGCAGCCGGCTGGGCCCCCCTCACCGCGTATGACACACCGGCGAGCAGGTGGCGCAGCCATCGCTGTTGGCATGGAAGCGCTTGGCTTCCCGCACGGCGGACTGGCAGGTGGTGTGCTCGCCCAGTGCCGTCTTGGAAATGACAGCGCTCAACCAGCGGCAATCCTGGCGGTGCACTTCATGTTCGCCCGTGCGCTGGGCGTGGTTGTTGACATAGCACTGAGCCATCTATGGCCTCTTTGCATCCGCGCGATGTTGCGCGCTATCGACTATCCGCATTTGGGCCAGAATGTGTTGCGACGCGTGTCAATGCCCGCGCATGGCAGCGAATAGGAATTTGATGAAAAGCAGGGAAGTGGGAGATGTGTCCCGCGAGGATTGCGCACGGAAAGCGAGTCGCCAGAAAATCGCAACGTCGATTGGCCCACCCCCAAGCGGAATGGCACGTGCAGAGCCGGGAATGCAGGCGCTCAGTGCAGTAGGAAGACTCTCATTTTGTTCAAATAATGAAGCATGTCTCGTAAATGAGTACACATGGCAAGGAGAAACATGGATGACCGCTGCTAGCCTTTCAGCACATCAATAAAAGCCAAGGATATGGCGTGGGACGCACCGTAATAGTTGTGGGCGATCGCACCAGCAGCGGCGGCACCGTACTCACCGGTTCGCCCTTCACCGACATCAACGGCATGGCCATCGCCCGCATAGGCGACAAAGCCTTCTGCCCCAAACACAACGGCCCATTTCCCATCATCACGGGTGACACCACGTTTCTCGTGGATGGCCAGCCCTTGGCGTGTGAGGGTGACTACATCGCCTGCGGTTGCCAGTTGGTGGCGGTGAAGCAGAGCACGGTAACTGTGGAGTCGGGCGGTAGTGCGGCGCCCAGTGCCCGCAGTACCGCGGGCGCTGCAGCGGTGCCGCCCGCGGGTGGGTTTGTCGCGGCGGGTACCAAGGCCATGCCAGCGCAACGCGCGCCGGTCAAGCAGGACATCCTGCTGCACTACCACTACGGCGACCTCGACCGCACCCCAGTGCGCGGCGTGGCCTACCAGGTGATGCTGCCCGACGACAGCATCCGCACCGGCCAGCTGGACGATGAGGGCCGCGCGCGTATACCCGAGGTCACCGTTGGCCCGGTACAGATGGTGCAGGTGCTGTTCCAGCCTGACGAGCCCGACGAAGACAACGACCCCATCCTGGCCGCACGCGCGCGGCTGAAGGCGGCCTTGGACGCCATCGTCGCCCAAACCCGCACCGACATGGCCCCGGAGTGGCAGCAGTGGGACAAGGCCGGCAACGCCATGCGCTGGGGCCTGCAGCGCGGCAACCAGGCGTTGGGCATGGGGCAGGGCACGTGGGACTACGTGGCCGGCACCGTGGAAACAGCGGTGGACATGGCCGTGCTCATGTACAAGGCCGACCGCGAACTGAAGGAGTGGACCCGCCTGCTGCTCACCGGCGACCGCGACGGCCTGGACCGCAAGATCGCCGCCCTGCGCGCCACCGGCGGCAAGGTCATGGATGCCGCCAGCGAGGCCAAGGAGCTGTTCAACCTGCTGATCGAGGACCCCGGCATCACCGAGATGCTGCCGTCCTTCGGCGCGGCCTGGTGGGAGGCGGTACCGCCCGACGAACAGGAGCGCATCGAGGCCCGCTTCAGCTCACAGATCATGGTGGACGTGGTGGTGTCCATATTGCTGGCGGCCGTCACCGTGGAGTTGGGCGGCGCCGGCGGCTTTGGCTATGCTGCGGCCAAGGCGGGCAACACGGCCGCCCGCGTGGGCAAGAAGCTGCTGCACCTGATGGAAGAGGTGGAGGACGCGTTCAAGGGCCTGGCCAAGGTGCTGAAGACGCGCAAGCGGCGGCAGGCCGACGGGAACCGCACGCCGGATGGTGGCAGGAAGATCGAGACCAAGCGGTTGCCGAAGCGGATGCCGCGGAAGAAGTTGCCTTGCTTCAATACGCAGAAGCTGCCTGAGTCAAAATTCCCCGAAATGGATAGGCAGTTGAAGGGGCAGGAGGCGGGGCTCAACGATATGAGCGTTGAGGAGTACCTTAACGCTCGAAAGGCATTTGATCCTGACAACCGCGATCGCAAGGTTGCCGAGCGGGCCTGGACCAAGTACAGGAAAGCGCTAATTCAGAGGAAGAAGGAAACGTACGAGCGAGCTGGGGTGCCGGCCAAAGATGCCCTGCGTATGGCTAAGGAGGATGCAGAGAACACGCGCAAAGTAATGAACGCTCTGCACAATCCGGACCTCGTGGCTGGCGGCGCTGATGAGATTGCTGACTTTGGAGACGGGGAAGTCAATCAGACAATCGGAAGACAATGGGGAAGTCCCAAGAAGGGTGAGACCTCGCGCATAGCTGAGTTAGACGCGGCAGCAGCGAGGGTTCCTACCGCCGAACGGGCGAATACCAAGATGAATGGTGGGTTGGAGCGATGCAAATGATTGATTTTGTCGATGACAGTTTTGAGTGTTTTTACAAAGACCAAGGCTTTGGGCCTGTGGTCCATTCGAAGCCCGTTCCGCCATCGAAGCTTGCCTACTACAGAGGCAAGGTGCCCGATCGGTTGCTCCAGTACTGGGCGGCCTACGGCTTCGCTGGCTATGGCGATGGTTTGTTCTGGCTGACAGATCCGGAGGAATACTCGGCCGTATTGGACGCATGGTTGGAGGGAACCAGTTTCCACGGCCAAGACCAGTACTACGTCATTGGCCGTAGCGCTTTCGGTGAATTGATAGTGTGGGGCACGCGGACCGGCCCTTGTATGAAGATCGTCTGTGCCTGGGCAATGATTTTCCCGCGTGCCGCGCCGCCACAACTCCCGCCCAGCGAAGCGGACTTCCTCATTGGTTCATGGATATCAGGAATCGAAAAAGAGGATCTGGACGAAACGGATGAAGATGACGAGCCACTCTTTGATCGTGCAGTCAGGCTGCTGGGCCCTTTGGCCAGCAACGAGATGTACGGATTCGTCCCTGCATTGAGAATGGGCGGGCCGTGCAGGATTGATCACTTGCAGAAGGTGTCAACTGTGGAGCACCTCGTCTTTCTAGCGAAGCTCGGCAAGCCAGAAGTCATGCGGGACATCGTTAAAGAGGCCGATGACCAAGGGCTACTGGATTAGTCGAGTGTATTTCGGAAATCACACTATAGATGTGCATGCCGTGCTTGCCCCCTCAGCGAATTTTCCGGTCGTGTATGCAAGGTGTACAGTTAATGATGGGCTGCATTGGTGTAAATAATGTATATGGTCGATGAAGGATTTGAGTCCTTTTACAATGATGAAGGCTTCGGGCCAATAGTTGATACGCGTCCGGTGCCATCTCACAAGCTCGACTACTACAGAGGGAAGCTGCCCGATAGGTTGCTCCAGTATTGGAGGGCATATGGGTTTGCGGGCTATAGCAGTGGGCTGTTCTGGATGACTGATCCTGATGACTATTCAGAAGTGCTCAATGCTTGGCTTTATGGAACGAACTCCCACCGAAAAGATGAATACTATGTCATCGGCCGAACTGCGTTTGGGAAACTTGTTGTATGGGGCACGAAGAGCGGGCCAAGTCTGACTATTGTCACCAACATGGCGATGATATTTCCATCTGACAAGTCCGATCGCATAAAGGATGGATACGCTGACAGTATGATTTCAAACTGGTTGGCTGCTACCAGGCGCAGCAGCTTGGACGAGGATGATGACGACGACCGCCCGTTGTTTGAGCGTGCGCTCAAAGCGCTCGGACCATTGGCGGAGGATGAAATGTACGGATTCGTGCCGGCACTTGGCATGGGTGGGCCTGCCCGTCTGGATCACTTGAAGAAAGTGAAGGCGGTCGAGCACCTGATCTTCTTGGCACAGTTGGGTGATCCAAAGATCATGTTGGATATCGTGAAGGAGGCAAAGGATAGAGGGCTCTGGAAGTAATGAGTCGTCCGCACAAGCCAAACAGGCTGATAATCGACGAAGACTCTGAGTGCTCCCTGTCAAGAATCCGTTCGGGTCGCGATCGTACGGCATTGCCGACAACGCAGACGGACTCTTCTGGATGACAGATCCTGACGAGTGCGCCAATGTGCTCAATGTTTGGCGCAAAGGCACTGAGTTCTAGGGCAGGGGCGCGCACTCCGCCACCCGTTGGTTATGGACTTACAACCACGAGCGCCCAAACATGGCGCTAGGCGGCATCACCCCAATGCAGAAACCTGCACTGGCGGCATAGTTCCACTTTGGGCAACTGCTAAAGCCCGGGGGATTGCCATGCAAGACGAAGACGAAGACGAAGATTTCGAAGGCAAGTACTGGTACGGCGAAGTCGGCTACACCCTGCGCCGTAGCCGCTGGGAACGGGAGCGCGGCACACCCGAGGAAAAAGGCTTGGTCGCTTTCGTCGCGTCGGGTTGCTCGATCGAGGACATTACCGAACGACTCTACTATGAGTTGCTGGCGAGGCATCTGGACATGGCTCCCGACGGCGAGTACCAACTGGGCACGCCCGCCGAAGCCGCCGCGGGCATAGGCCCGGAGCTGGCAGCACGCATGTTGCGATTGCGCAAAGCCGAACCCATGGCCTTTGGTCCATTCCCCTTCGACTAATTGCCGCACCCAAGCACCCACCCCCACACCCTGCTACCATTCCCCGGCATTCCAGCCAGCCAGCCCACGCACACATGCGGGACCGGCCGTCACACGTACGGCCCAGCGAGCCAGGACACCCTTCCGTGCCCATTCAAGGACGCTCGCATGTACCCTCGTTCCCTTCTCCGTTCGGCCGCGCTGGCCCTCGCCGTCACCCTGTCCCTTGGCACCCCGTCGGCGTTCGCCGTGGGCAAGGCCACCCCGGCTGCCGAAACCGCAGCCGCCGTGCTGCGCAAGCCCGTTGCCCAGGGCCTGTATGAGCTGGCCTACAGCCCCACGGTAGACGTGGTGTACGTGGCCTCGTCGGGTGGCTTCGGCGATGCCGCCGGTCCGGCGCAGCTGTTGCTGCTGGACCCCAACACCCTCGACGTTGAAGCGCAGATCCCGCTGGAGCGCAAAGCCTTCGGCCTGGTGCTGGACGACGCCAACCACCGCCTGTACATCGGCAACACCGTGGACACCTCGGTCACCGTGGTCGACACCGCCACCCACAAGGTGGTGGGCATCGTGCAGCTGATGGAAAAGAAGGTCGGCAAGGACGGCAAGGCCGCCTACACCCATGACCTGCGCGAGCTGGTGGTGGATGGCCCGGCCAACCGCCTGTATGTCACCGGCCACTCCGGCGAGGGCAGCGTGCTGTTCGTGGTGGACACGCAGTCGCTGAAGGTGGTCAACACCATTCCGGGCCTGGGCAACGCCAAGGCGCCGGGCCTGGCGCTGGATGCCAAGGGCAAGCGTGTGTACACCTCCAACCTGCTGGCCGAAGTGGTCACCGTGGGCACGGACAGCGGCAAGGTGGAGCAGCGCTTCAAGGTGAGCGCCGAGCAGCCGATGAACATCGCGCTGGAGCCGTCGGGCAAGCGGCTGTACGTCACCGACCAGGGCTCGGAGATGATCCGTAAGTACCAGGCCAGCAGCTCGGGCTTCACCTCCACCCACCCGGGCCAGCGCGTGCTGGTGCTGGACCGCACCACCGGCAAGGAACTGGCCAGCATCCCCACCGACGCCGGCCCGCTGGGCATCCTGCTGGACGCCAAGCGCAAGCGCCTGTACGTCACCAACCGCGAAGCGGGCACGGTGACGTCGTACAACAGCGATACCTACAAGCCGCTGAAGACCTACTCGCTGCCCACGCACCCGAACAGCCTGGCGCTGGATGCCAAGAAGAACGTGCTGTACGTGACCGTCAAGAACGGCGACAACGAGGCCAAGGGTAGCCCGGAGTCGGTGGCGCGGATCCAGCTGGACTGATGCGTTGACCAAGGGGCCATCCGCGTCGGCGGGTGGGCCCCTTGGTGTGGTCGGATGCTGCCGAAACCGCACTGGGATTCGTACTACTTCTTACAAGGCGCCATGCCAACTACCTTGTCGGTAGGGATCCGGTATACGGTTTTATCCTTGCCGCCGTCTATGCGTGCCAGATAGAGCCCACCTAGATTGGAAAGGAGGTTGAGCCCAACGGTCCTTCCGTTCGCAGTGGGCTTGCTGTTGATCAGCATGCCGAAATCAGCAGCGTCAGCAGCAAGCTGCAACGTCACGCACCGGTGACCCCCTGATGCACTGTCACGGAGCGCAATGCCGGTAAGTGCCGCGCCGGTCTGTGGATATGTAAATGCGACTGCAACCAGCAGCAAAGCAGCTATGAAGCCCTGCCGCACGAATCCGGCATGTTGGCTGGTGTCTTGAATCACCACGACGATAGTTACTTGCAGTACGGCGACGGCGATCACAGCTCCCGCCAGAAGTGCCGCTACCCACCCTGCGCTCGTCGAATCGTCGACGTACCGAAGGCTAAATTGCATGGCAAGCAATGCGGCCATCATCTGGACTACGCATGCCGCCAGTGCAAATCCCATGAATTCGGAGAAGATCGGTGCCTTGTGCGCACCCCGCCGGATGCGTCTCGTGAACACGGTGAACACCATCATTGAAACGACGATAGCGATTACCACCAACCAATTGCCCTGGATCTCGAAAGCAGTATCGGCCATCACCGCCGCTACGATCACGAGGCCGGGTAACGCCAGTGTGACGTACCATTGCAGCAGCTTTTTGCGCCTGACAGGGAGCTTTCTCGGCAGCACCCGAAGACGTCCGTCTGGCTCACGGATCGCCCCTTCAAACATCATCAAAGCGGGCAGTACGAATAGCGCGCACAGCATGATGACCAGGAACGAGACGCGTGTAAGCAGCATGGGCAATGCTGCTATGGCATCGGACGAGGCGATTTCCAGTGGTATGTTGCCGTCCGCGACGAAATGATAGAGCCCGGAACTAGGCAAAAAGAACGCAAGTGCTGTCAGGAGAACCGGGTGATCTTCTATCCATTTGCGGATGATGCGAGATTCTTCCGGCCAGGTTCGTTCGTTGGAGCTTGGCTCAACCTTTTCATTGTTCATTCGGTCGTCCTTGATTCATACACGGTGGCGCGCTGCGGAAACGGTGGATCTGTTGATTGAGGTGCCATTCGGGAAGATGGAACGCGTTGGCGTTGAATCTTCGCAAAGCTGCTGGACCGGTTCACGTGCTCATGTCGCACCAGCCACTCTGCTGGAACCATTCAATCCAGCTACGGGCAAACGATCCTCCCACCGCAGACCTCATGGCCGCCCTTGGCCAAAGAGGTCAGCATCACGGGACGTAGCGGCACGTCTGACAAAGTCTTTAGAGGCCGTCGCGGTCCGCGCGGCGCGATGAACGTCTGCGCCATAATTAGCGGTCTGCGCGGACCCACGCGCACCGCTACCGAGACCACGGATGTCCCCACCTTCCCCGCGCACCCTCACCGCGATACCCGCCGAACTCCACTCCCGCTTGCAGGCCGACCTCACCCACCAACGCGCCGCCGGCAATCTATGGCTGTTGATCGCCGTCTGCCTGGCTGTTGCGATCACCGCCTACTTCGGTTGGCGGGGCCTGCACCGCGCGCATGCCGCGCCCACCTGGGTGCCGATGATGCTGGCGGCAGCGGTAGGCGTGGCGGGCATTGTCGCGGCGGTCCTGGTGCGGCAGCGTCGCCCGGTGTGGGTGCGTGAGGCACTGGCATCGGGACAGGTGGCGGTGATGGACGGTGCGCTGCAGGTCGCCGAGATCCTGCCGCAGCAGGTGCGTTTCGAGCGAGCGCCACGTGCCTACGTGGTGGGCGACTACCGGCACCCGGTGCTGGAGGAGTCGCCCGGGACTGACGCACTATCCGGCTTCGTGCCGCAGTACGTTCTGGGGCCTGCGCCGGGCACGCCCTTGCGGTTGGTATGGAGCGCGGCGCATCCCGGTCACCTGCTGCAGGTGGACTACCCGGGGATGGCGGCGGTGGCCGACGCGCCCGCAGTGATGGAGGCGCAGGATTGGCGCGACCTCTGCGCCCGCCCGCGGGCGGCGCTGCGGGCAGCGGCATGGCTGGGCGCGGCGATGGTGGCCGGGCTGGCCGCCATGTCGCTCTTGCTGCCAACCGTGAGCCGCGGTTTCAGCGTGTGGCTGTGGGTCGGTCTGCTGGTGCTCACGGTGTGGCTGTTGGGCACCTGGGTGCCTGCCCTGCGCATGTGGCTGCAGCGCGACGCGGTGCGCCGCCACACGATGACCGGGCCGGTGCAGGAGGTGATGCGGGCGCGTCGCAATGATGGCCGCCAAGGCGTGGAGCACGCACTGTTCGCGCGGGTGGGCGGCGAGTGGCATCTGCTGCAGACCGCCGGCAGTGCCAGCGGGCTGCAGGCAACCGTGGCACCGGGGAAGCGGCTCAGCATCTCCTACGCGGTGCTTGGCGAGCGCCGCATGCAACTGCGCCATTCCGCATCCGCAGACTGAGGGGCCCCTCACCGGTCGTGCGCGGCAGCTTGGTTGGCCGCCGCGCACGTCACTGTCACTTGCGCACGTAGTACGCGCGCGCCTCGCCATGCACCACGCTCAACGCGTTGACCTTGCCCCACGCATCGCGGTGGAACTCGATCTGCAGTCCGTCGATATCCGGTGACACGAAGCGGTTGGGGGCAAGCGGCAGCACTTGCCCGTCCTGCGGCGGCCCCGCGACGCCCACGCGCACCTGCCCGTTGGCCACCTTCACCTGCAATGCCGGAATGTCGAAGATGTCGGCCAGGGCGCGGCGATGCGCCATGGGCACGGTGCGGTCCTGCTCGAACACGCCGGCGTAGTCGGCATAAGCCGGTGCGCGCAGGTCCAGCGCGACAGGGCGGACGGGCGGGTTCACGCCACGGCCCAGCGCATCGGACAGGGCATTGCGGATCTCGGTGGTGAGCTCGGCGCCGTTCTCGCCATTGGTGAGGATGACCAGGCCGTCGCCGGTTTCCAGGTAGCCTTCGATCCAGGCGCGGTAACTGTCGTTGGAGCCGCCGTGGTGGAAGATGCGGGTGGCGCCGCTGCCGTCCAGGCGCGGGCCCAGGCCATGCCAGCTCGGCGATACCTCGGTCATCATGTCGATGGCGATCGGTTGCGGCAGGAAACCACCCGGGCCGCGATAGCTGTTGGTCAACGCGGCGACGAAGGCGGCCAGGTCGTTGGCGCTGGTCCACAGGCCCGACGCGCCGGCTTCGGGGAACGACTGCCAGCCGCGCGGCAGGGCAGTGGGCGCGCCGTCGCCATCGTGGGCCTTGGCGATGTTGTCGAGGGTGTCCGGCGGGGTGGTGAAGCGGCTGCGCTGCATGTGCAGCGGGGCGAACACCTGCGCGCGGGCCAGTGCGTCCAACGGCTGGCCGCTGGCATCTTCGAGCACCTGCTGTTCCACCATGACGCCGCCGCCGGAATAGTCGCCGCGCTCGCCGGGTGCATGGATCAGGCGTACCGGTGTGTTCTTCGCCGGGGCGATACCGTCCAAAGTCTGCAGCAGCGTGGGCAGCGGTTCGCCCGGCAGGTAGTCGGCAAAGCCGTGCACGCCCAGCCCCGCAGTGTGCGACATCAGCATGCGCAGGTTTACCCGCGGGGTCGGGGTGGTGGGTGTCGCCGGGACCTTCCAGCTGCGCAGGTAGGTGCTGATGTCCTGGTCCAGTGCGAGGCTGCCATCGGCCACCAGGCGCAACGTGGTGGCCGCGGTGATGACCTTGCTGACCGAGCCCACCGAGAACAACGTGTCTGCGTTCACGGCATCGCGGCTGCCGGCCTGGCGCAGGCCGTAGCCGGCGCTGTGCACCAGCTTGCCATCCCGCAGCACCGCGATGGCTACACCGGGCACGTGGTAATGCGCCATGCGCGCCTGCAGCGACCAGTGTGGCAGCGGGTCGCTGGCGGGCACCACGCTGGGGCGCAGGCCGGCGGTCAGTGCGCTGTCGATGGCGGTGTCGCGGCGGTCCGCGGCGAAGGCGGGCAGGGCCAGCAGCAGTGAGAGCGTGGTGGCCAGTGCGCCACGCAGCAGGACGTGGCGGGGTGGCAGCACGGAGGCGGCAAGGGAAGTGCGACGGATCGAAACCATGCGGAACCTCGGGGTGCGGTGTGCGGGCGGGAAGCTGGAGGTGCGGCGGTGCCAACTGCAGGCCGCAGCCGGCCGGTGATGGCCGGGCGGCCACCACGTGGGCGTGTGTTGCAGGGGCGGGTTACGCGCGGCGCGCGCGCGGGGTCAGCGGCGGCCGGCGACGGCGCCGTGCTGGATCAGGTAGTCGCGCACGCGGCTGTTGCGCGCCTGGTTCAGCGGCGAGCGCCACTGCCCGGCGTCGGCCACCACGCCCAGGTTGACGTCGGCACCGTGGGCGACCAGATAGGCCACGGTGTCCACGTCGCCGGAGCGCGCGGCATTGATCAGCGGGGTTTCGTCGTAGGCAACGATGCGGTTGACGTCGGCACCGGCGCCTACCAGCCGTTCCACCACCGGCAGGTGGCCACGGCGCGCGGCGGCAATGAGCGGGTTGCCATCGCCACGCGAGGCAAGGTCCGGGGTGGCGCCGAGGGCGAGCAGCGCATCTACCGTAGCCAGGCGCCCGTGGCGCGCGGCGGCGATGAGCGCGGTGCCGTCGCCGGGACGTTGGGTATCCACCGCGACGCCGGCCTGCACCAGCTGCCGCACCTGGGCGAGGTCGCCGTCTGCGGCGGCGTCGAGCAGGCGCTCGGCCTGCGCCGACGCGGTGCGTGTGGCGGGGGCGCTGTCAGGCGCCACCATGATCGGCGCCCCCAGCCGCGGGGTGGCCGCGACGGTGACGCCCACGTGGGTGGCCAGCGCGGCCAGGCACAGGGCGCTCCACCGCAACCGGCTGCGCCAGCCCACCTGCCCGGCCTGCAGGTGCAGCAAGCCATCCACACGTTGCGTCAGCCCACTGCGACTGCCCGACATGCCCACCGCCAGGGCAGCGCCCTGCGGGCGGTGCTGGACCATGCCGGCGATACCGCGCAGCAGTGAATCGGCGTAGTCGCGGCCACTGCTGGAGCGGTGTGCGGCGCGGGCATCGCAGGCCATTTCGCGGGCCAGCTCCAACCGGTTGCCCAGCATGCGCAGGCACGGGCTCCACCAGTACACCGCCAGCACGGTGCGCTGCAGGGCGGTTACCCAGAGATCACGGCGCTGCACGTGCGCGGCTTCATGCAGCAACAGGTCGCGCAGGGCCGGGGGCGACAAGGTGCTGGCCAGGTGCGGGGGCACCAGGATGCGCGGGGCGAACAGACCCACCACCATCGGGCCGGCCACTGCATCGGACAGTGCAACGCCGCTGCCGCGCGGCAGCGCCGGGCCGAGCAGGACGTCCAGTGCGGGGGCAGGACGCGCGGCACGGTGCAGCCGGTGGGCCTGCCAGATGCCCTGCGCCAGGCGCAGCAGCCCCCACAGCGTGCCCAGCAGCCAGACCATCGCCAACGCCTGCAGCGCGGTGGGTACGTAGGTGGCCGGTGAGGTAGTGGGTGACGCGGGTGCAGCTGGCACATCGGAGGCCGGCAGTGCGGTCGAGCGTGCTGCGGCGGGCAGGGACATCCCGGCCTCGGTGACGGTGACCGCTTCGCGCGGCAGCAGCACCAGCAACGGCGACACCGCGGCCAGCGCGAACGCACCGCACAGCACCCAGGAACGTACCTCGGCGCTGAGCCGCGCGCGCTGCATGACCAGCAGTACCAGCGCCAGCAGCAGTGCGGCATGCCACAGGTGCTGCACGGCCACGGTCAACAGGGTGTGGGCTGCGGATGCGCTCATGACGACTTCCCCGGGGGGGCTGCATCGTCAACACGCTTCTGCAGGGCGGCCAGTTCGTCGGCGTCCATGTCGTGTTCGTCGATGAGGTGCTGGGCCAGCACGCTGGGCGAGTCGTTGAAGAACGACTTCAGCAGGTTTTCCAATGCCTGGCGGCGGGCCTCGCTACGGCTGATGGCCGCACTGTAGATAAACGCGCGGCCTTCGCTGCGGTAGGTCACCAGGCCCTTTTTCTCCAGCACTTTGAACATGGTCAGCACGGTGGTGTAGGCCACTGGCTTTTTCTTCGACAGCGCGTCGGTTACCTCGCGCACCGAGGCTTCCTTGGTCTTCCACAGCACTTCGAGGATGCGGCGCTCGGAGTCGGTCAGGGTGGGCGAACTGGGGCGGGCCATGACGGTCTACTGGTTTGTTAGTTGATGATCGGATCGTGCGCCCGCCGCGCTCGGCATGTCAACTATGTAATTAGTAATGGGGTGCGCCATGCCCCAAACGCGAGGACCTGTGGCGCCGGGAGGTGGATCTGCTGGGCTGGGGTGAAACGCGTGCGCTCAGGCGCTGGCGCTGGCTAGGGACGCCGCCTTGCCCACGCACGCCGCGCTGCGGGCGACCGGAGAAGCGGTGCACGGGTGCGAACGCGGCGTGGCGGGGCAGCACTGGCATGCCCCGGCTTGCGCGGTGCTGCGCAGTGCCTTGCGCAGCGCGGCGCGCGAGGCGGGGTGTGCGCCCACGCCGTGCAGCAGCAACGTGCGGGCCAGGCCACCGCAGGCAACGCGCGGCAGGGCCAGCACGGCAGGGGCGGTGGCGCGGGGATAAAGCGGGCGAAGGTCCATCTGTCCCGGTCTCCGTGGGGTGGTGCGTGATGCAGCATGCGGCGTGGCTGTCTCATGGACTGAGACAGCCACGCTGACGATGCACAGGCCCGCCACGGTGGAAGGTCAGTGGCCCCGCTGCTTGGCGGCGCTCAGCGCCTGGTCCGCGCGCAGGAACACGGCGGTGGTGGATTCGCCACGATCGGTGGACGCCGCGCCCAGCAGCAACGGCGTGCCGAGTCGTTGCAGGGTGTCATCCGCGACCGTCTCAAACGCGGCCACGGTGTCCGGGGCATGGGCGCTGCCCAGCACCGCGATGAACTCGCCGCTGCCGGTGACCCGGTTGAGGCTGTCGCCGCGGTCCGGCTGCAGGCACTGCTCCAGCGCGACGTCCAGCTGCTGCAGGTGGCGGTCCAGCGTGCGCTCGCCCAACTGCTGTGCCAGCGTGGCCAGGTCCTGCAGCTCCAGGATCACCACGGTGTAGGCGCTGGCCGGGTCGGGCGACGCTTCCTCTGCTGGCACGGCGTGGTCGAGGATGGCGGCCACCTGCTGGTCGCGTTCGCGGCTGCGGCTTTCCATCAGGGTCATGGTCAGCCGGGCCAGCGCCTGCAACGCATCGCGCTGCACGGCATTGAGTTCGCGCGGGGTAACGTCCACCACGCACACGCTGCCCACCGCCGCGCCCTGCTCGGTGACCAGGGGCATGCCGGCGTAGAAACGTGCGCCGATGTCGTTGAGCACCGGGTTGTCGGCGAAGCGCGCGTCCTGGGCCAGGTCGCCGATTTCCATCAACTGATCGGGCTGGCGAATGGCGTGGTCGCATACGGCCACGTTGCGCTCGGTCTGCATGCCGTCCAGCCCGGTGCGTGCCTTGAACCACTGGCGGTCACGATCAATCAGGGTGACCAGCGCCATCGGCGTGCCGCACACGGCGGCCGCTACCTTCACGATGTCATCGTAGGCCGGCTCGGGCAGGCTGCCCACGATATGCAGGGCGTCCAGTGCGCGTTGGCGTTCGGCTTCGGTGGCGGGCGCAGCAGAGGGCGGGGTCATGCAGTGTCCTGATGGCGTCGTCGAGGGGTCAAGCGTAGGGCACGCCGGTGCGTGGAAGGGTTAACCCGGGGTGGATGACGCGCGCTGCGGTTGATGCGCGATTCATCCGCTGCGCGCCGCGCCACAACGGGGCCATGCGTACCGCTGTGCACGCGGCGTAGAGGGTGCGGCGGAATTTTTCACAGGCCCCGCCGTGCCGCCTGCCTAGCATCGGCCACTCTCTTTCCGCCCACACTCGGAGTTTCCATGACTGCTTCCCGCGTTCGCCTGCATGTTGAAGATACCGGCGGTACCGGCCGCCCGGTGGTGCTGATCCACGGCTGGCCGCTGTCGGCCGACTCCTGGAAGGCGCAGGTGCCGGTGCTCAAAGAGGCCGGCTACCGCGTGGTGGCCTACGACCGCCGTGGCTTCGGGCGCTCGGACAAGCCGGCCGACGGCTACGAGTACGACACGCTGGCCGACGATCTGGCCGGCGTGATCAACGACCTCGACCTGCAGGATGTCACGCTGGTGGGCTTCTCGATGGGCGGTGGCGAAGTGGCCCGCTACATCGCCCGCCACGGCGAACAGCGCCTGCACAGCGTGGTGTTCGCCTCGGCCGTGCCGCCGTACATGCTCAAGACCGACGACAACCCCGAAGGGCCGTTGACCCCGGCCAAGGCCGATGAAATGAAGCAGGGCCTGGAGCGCGATCGCGATACGTTCTTCGATGGCTTCACCAAGGACTTCTTCAGCGCCAACGGTGAGCTCAAGGTCAGCGAGAAAGAACGTCAGGAGGCCATCGACCTGTGCAGGCAGTCGGACCAGACGGCGGCGTTGGGCTGCATGAAGGCCTTCGGCACCACCGACTTCCGCCAGGACCTGAAGAAGGTCACCGTGCCCACCCTGGTGCTGCACGGCGACAGCGATGGCACGGTGCCTTACGAGGGTTCGGGCAAGCGCACCCACGCGGCCATTGCCGGGAGCGAGGCGGTGGTACTGAAGGACGCGCCGCACGGCTGCAATGCCAGCCACGCCGAGCAGTTCAACGCGGCGTTGGTGGCGTTCCTGGCCAAGTGACGGTGCGGTAGCATCCGCCCATGCGCCAGACCCGTACCCCGCCGTGGAAGAAGCCCAACCCCAAAGGCGGGGCGTCCCGACCGTTGTCGCCGGCACAAAAGGACGCCGCGCGGCAACGGGCCGAGGAAAACGGCCGTGCCTATCCGAACCTGGTCGACAACATGTGGGCGGCCAAGCTCCCACGCGGGGACTGACGCGCCCTGATGACGCGGCGTCGCCCGGCAACGGGCGGCGACCTCAGCGGCGAATGGCGAGCACGCCGTCCAGGGCCAGGTCGGCCTTGAATCCGGCCTTCTCCAGGCGCTTGGCCACTTCACGTGGCACATCGCGGCCGCTGGTGAGTTTGTTCGGCGCGCCGGTGTAGTGGAACATGCGCCCGCCTTTGCGGATCACCCGCGCCAACTGGTCGTAGAACACCTGCGAATACAACTCGCCGGCAATGCCGAAGCGCGGCGGGTCGTGCAGGATGGCGTCGACCGAACTGGATTCGAGCGCTTCAATGGCCTGTGACACATCGCCCTGGGTCAGCGACAGGCGCCCGCCGCTGCTGGCCGCCTCGGGGTCGGGCGACCACGGGTTGAGCGTGCGCAGCCACAGCACGTCGGGGTTCTTTTCGAACGATTGGATACGGGTGACGCCGCCTTCCAGGCAGCACGCCGCGAAGTAGCCGAGCCCGCCACAGGTATCGAGCACGGTCTTGCCGGCCGGGGCAATCAGCGCCACCTTGCGCCGCGCATCTTCGAACGGCGACACCTGGGCGCTGGGCAGCATCTTGATGCCGTCGATCTCGAAAGTGGGAGCATCCCACTCGGTGGGCACCAGTTTGATCAGTGCCGAGCCGAACCGCGACACCGCCAGGAATTCTTCGCCGTCCCAGTAATACAGGGTGCGGTCTTTGGTCTTGCCCGGGTAGTCGTAGCGCGCGCCCTTCCACAGCCAGTGGTCGGCGGCCAGCGTGGCGGTGCCGGTGGACAGGCCAAGGTCGAGCGAGCCGGTCCATTCGGTCGCGCCGCTGTCGCGGGCGCAGGTGAGGGCTTCGGCAAGCGGGCGGGTCAGCAGGGGGCCGGTGTAATGGGGCACGGAAGTAGGGGCGCCGGGCCTGTGGGGCCGCGTGGCGCAAGTGAGCCAGGGGTGGGCATCGTACCTGAGACCGCGCCCGGGGGCAGGGAGCACTGGCCGGAGGCTCTATAGTACCGGCGACATACCGTGCTGCAGGGCCTTACAGGGAATCGACGTGGGCACACCGTTGGACTACATCCGCCGTTTCCCGCGCTGGACGCGCGCGCTGAAGATGCTGGGCATGGTGCTGGTTGCCGGCTGCAGTGCGCCGCATGCCCCACCCGCAGGCGCCTTGCAGGACGTGCAATCCATCGAGATCCGCTACCAGTACAGCGGCTGGGGCCGGGTGGACGAAGTGCACCGGTTAAAACCGGGCGCGGGCCGACGCACGTTCCAGCGCAGCTCGCAGCTGGACAGCCAGGAAGACCCGGATGCCGTGGTGACCGATGCCATTCCGGTGCAACGCGTTGCCGAGCTGCTGTGGGCGGTTTCCGCGCCGCCATGGCCGCGCGAGCGCGGCGTGGACGCAGTGGCGCGCCGGGTGCGGCCCGCGCGGATACTGGAGCAGGCGCTGCCGTACGACTCGCCGGCGGCACCCGGATGCCCGGCGCGCGCGTTCGAGACCAGGGTGCACGCGCTGCTACAGCGGGCGTCCCTGAAGGCGCAGCTGGATCATTACTACGCCAACGGCCTCTGGACCGATGATGACCCCGCCATGCGGGTGGTGATCCGCTACGAGCACCGGCCACCGCAGGTGCTGGCCTCCAACGAGCGCACGTTGCTGATGTTGCCGTGGGTGCTGGGTGAGCCCGGAGCAGGCGATGCCGCGGTGACCACGTGGTCGGTGCCGGTCAGCCAGGCGCTGCGCCGGCTGCTGCCCGAATCCTCCAAGGCGTTTGAACGGCTGGGGCGGCGCGAGGACGGGACACTGGTGGGGCGGATCGCCGCCACCGCGCGGGTCGCCTGCGAGGCGCAGCATCGCTGACAATGGCGCGCATCAGGTTCCGTAGCGCAGCAGAGTTCCGCGGCTGAACAGCCATTGGCAGCGTCGCTTGCGCATGGCACGCACCTTGCCGTGTTCGACCACCACGTGCGTCTCGTGCAGCGCCTCCCCGTGTACGTGTGCACCGGGCTTGAAACGGAACACGCCACTCTGGCCGTCCGGGGTCAGCAGGGCTTCTTCCATCTGCGCACGTTCGTCTGCATTGAACAGGACCGCGCGCTGTTCGTCGTCGGGGGTGACCAGCGGTGTAGCCACCTGACGCCAGGGCGAGGCGAGCCGGTAGGCGATGAAGTAACGGCCGTCCACGCGGGTCAGTTTGACGGTTTCCCGGCGGTGGGCACCCGGTGCGGCATAGCAGCCGATCAACCGCCCCTGCCCGATCGAATCGCCGTTGCCGCAGCCGGCAAGCAGCAGAAGCGCAGGCAACAACACGGTGGACAATCGCATCAGGCAGCCACGGGTGCGGGTGACCGCGCAGTGTAGCGTCGTCACCCCATTGAGGGGTTGTCTGATGCTTCGCAGCTCCTGCGATGACAGCGCGGCGCGTCACTTTCCCAGCCAATGGTGCTGCGTCTTCTGATCGCTGCCGTGCAGGCGGATACGGACACTGCGAGCATGTCCTGCGATCACCGCCCCTGGCAGCCTGGCAACGCGTACTTCTTCAGTGCGCACCTGCACCGTGCCCACGCCGGGCTGCTGGTGGAGCATGCGCAGGCCTTGCGGCTGGCGTTCCGGGTGGCGCAGCAGGCACGGCCGTTCCGCATCGATGCCATCGTGGTGCTGCCCGACCACCTGCATGGTGTGTGGACGCTACCGGCGGGGGATGATGACGGGCATCGGCGCTGGACGCAGATCCAGGCCATCTTCGACCGCCACCTGCCGGGCAAGCCGCCGCGCGCGGTGCTGCGTCGCGATCGTTGCGCACGGCCGCTGTGGCACAGCAGTTTCCGCGAACACCGCATTCTGGATGAGGACGACTTCCATCGACACGTGGCCTATGTGCACCAGAACCCGGTGAAGCACGGTCACGTGCGCGATGCGATGGAATGGCCGTACAGCTCCATCCATCGCGTGGGGCGGTCGGAGGAGGTGCAGTGCTGAGGTAGTGCCGGTTGCCGCCAGGGTCAGCCGCAACGCACCTTGAATACCGGTCCGGCGCCGATCAGTACCAGGGCCATGTAGTCGCTGTTCTTGTCCTTGCCCTTGAGGGTGGCGCCCGGGTTGAAGTGGAAGATGCCGAACCCGCCAGTGGGCCGGACCAGCGCCTTGTCGATCTGCTCGGCATCGTCCTTGAAGTAGCGGGTGATGTCCGCGCGCGAGGACTCCTGCAGCGCCGTGGGGTCGCGCTGCCATTGCTCGTCGCGGTTGAAGCTGACGAAGTACTGGCCCTGCTGCTGCTCGATGCGGAACTCGGCGGGCTTGCGCGCGTGGGTGGCGTAGCAGCCCAGCAGGGGATCGGCGGAGAACACGCCGGCGCCGGTGTCGGGGTTGCGGCAGGCACCCAACAGCAGGACCGGGGCAAGCAGGGGCAGGCAGATGGCTGGGCGCATGGCAGTGTGCTGGTGCGGCGGTAGGCGCAGTCTAGGCAACGGTGTCCAACGACGCCGTGTAGAGAGGCCGCCGTGTACACCCCTGCCATCCGCCCGGGTGTACGTTGGTGGCCGTCCAGACGAGCAGCGCCCGTGCCCCCGCACCCCCGTCCGCCACCGGCAGCATCCTTCCAACCACGGCAAGCTGCGGCCCGGGCCCCGGTAATGGGCGTGTGCAGCTTCCTCGGGCTGCCGCTGGGCGCTGCGGCCTATTGGCTGGCAGACGTAGGCGGGCAGGGCGATGCAGGCGTGGCCAGCAGCGTCATGGCGGCCATTGGCGTGCTGGCGGCGGCAGGCGTGGGGATGGTGGCCAGCATCGCCGCACGCGAGCGCCGGGAGCGCTGGCCGTGGTTGGGCATCACCGGCGCGTTGGTCAGCAAGGCGCCGCTGCTGCTGTTCCTCGTGGCGTTCATCGCCCATCACTGAGGGCGATGCGGCCAGACGCCACCTCCACCCGACGCGCTCCCACAGGGATGCGCCCCCGGGCGTCGTGGATCGACAGCGCCTCGCCGATACGGTTCAGGGTGTACGTTGGAGGCCTTCCAAACGAGTAGCGCCTGTGCCCCAGGACAACCTTTCGCCTGCATCCACCCTTCCCGCATCACCGCGTGCCGCACGGGCACCCGTGTTGGGGTTGTGCAGTTTCCTTGGCCTGCCCGTGGGGGGGGCGGCCGGCTGGCTGGCCGGCGTGGCCAACCATGGCGTCATTGCCGGGGCCGGTACCACCGGGGTCGCCATCGGTGTGCTCGCCGCGGCGGCCGTGGGGCTGGTGGCCGCCATGGCCTCGCGGGTGCGCCAGGAACGCTGGCCGTGGCTGGGGATCGTCGGTGCGGTGGTCAGCACGGCACCGCTGGCGCTGTTCATCGTGTCGATGCTGCTGCACCGCTGAGGGGGCGGATGTCCCGCGATCGCGCGCTGACGAAGCGCAGCATCACGCCAGCGGCGACGGTTGACTGCCGCTCAATGCCGATGCCGCCGCCAGGCGTTCCACACATGCGTGGCCGCCAGCAGCAGGCTGCCGGCGACGGTCATCGGGGTTTCGCTGTCGTGGCTGGGCCACTCGGCGGCGCCGGCCAGCAACAGCAGCAGGCCCAGCGCGGCGCTGGTGACGGCGGCCGCAGGCAGGCGCTGCTGGCGGTGCGCGCGCCACAAGGCGAAGCCGGTCAGCGGGGCGGCGATGGCCACGAACAGCACGTGCACCCATTCGGCCTGCGCCCACACCCCGAACAAGGGCAGGGTGGCGGCCAGGATCGGCAGGGCCAGGCAGTGCAGCAGGCACAGGCTGGACAGGGCGATGGCGCCGGCATCGAGCAGGGTTGAAGAACGTTTCATGGGGCTGGGGTCCGGCTCAGTGAATGTTATATAGTAACATTTCATTCCGCTGCGGACCCTGTCCCTCCATGAACGCCACTGCTGCCCCCACCGATGCCCGCCTGCCGGTGACCGTGTTGTCCGGTTTCCTTGGCGCCGGCAAGACCACGCTGCTCAACCAGCTGCTGCGCAACCGCGAGGGACGGCGGGTGGCGGTGATCGTCAACGACATGAGCGAGATCAACATCGACGCGCAGCTGGTGCGCGATGGCGGCGCGGCGCTGCGCCGCACCGAAGAGACGCTGGTGGAGTTCAGCAATGGCTGCATCTGCTGCACCCTGCGCGACGACCTGCTGCAGGAGGTCAAGCGGCTGGCCGCCGAAGGCCGCTACGACTACCTGCTGATCGAATCGACCGGCATCGCCGAGCCGATGCCGGTGGCGGCCACCTTCTCGGTCCGCGATGAGGACGGCTTCTGCCTCAACGACATCGCGCGCCTGGATACGATGGTGACGGTGGTGGATGGGCAGAACTTCCTGCACGACTTCGGCTCGACCGACCGGCTTGCCGACCGCGGCCAGCAGGCCGGTGCCGACGACGTGCGCGGGGTGGTGAACCTGCTGGCCGAGCAGATCGAGTTTGCCGATGTGATCGTGGTGAGCAAGTGCGACCTGATCGACGACGACACGCTGCAGTCGACCCTGGCCGTGCTGCGCGCAATGAACCGCGAGGCGCGGCTGGTGCTGTCCGAACAGGGCAACGTGCCGCTGCACGACGTGCTGGATACGCACCGCTTCGACTACATCAAGGCGCAGTTGGCACCGGGTTGGATGCAGGCCCTGCGTGGCGTGCATACGCCGGAGACCGAGGCGTACGGCATCAGCAGTTTTGTGTACCGTGCGCGCCGGCCGTTCCACCCGCAGCGGTTCGCACAGCTGTTGCAGCAGGGGCTGGGGCCGGTGATCCGCAGCAAGGGGTTCTTCTGGCTGGCCAACCGCATGGACTGGGTGGGCGAGCTGTCCAGCGTGGGCGCGGCCACCCGTACCGAGGCGGCCGGTTTCTGGTACGCCGCACGCGAGCGGGTGGAGGCCGGGCTGGAGGACGCCCCGCCGCTGCTGCCACCGCCGCAGGTGCCTTACACCGACGTCGGTTGGGTGCGCCAACAGGCCGCCTGCTGGACCGCGCCCATGCCGTGCATGGACGAGGTGGGCGATGCCGGCGAGTACCAGGCCATGCGCCGCATGTGGCACCCGTGGTGGGGCGATCGCCGCCAGGAGCTGGCGGTGATCGGGGTGGAGATGGACGAGCGCGCGGTGCGCGCCGAGTTCGACGCCTGCCTGCTCACCGATACCGAGATGCGCGCCGGGCCGATGCTGTGGCAGCTGCTGCCCGACGCGTTCCCGTCGTGGTCGCGGCACTGACGGCGCCGCCTACACCGGCGTCAACGACCAGCCTTCGGTGCCCGCGTCCAGGAGGTGGGTCAGCCCCACGGCATCCAGCAGCGCCTGGTCGTGCGAGACAATCATCAGCGTGCCGTTGAACTGGCTCAGCATCTGCTCCAGCGCGGCCAGGGAGGGCAGGTCAAGGTGGTTGCCGGGTTCGTCGAGCAGCAGCAATTGCGGCGGCGCGCGCGCGTACAGCACGGCGGCCAGCGCGGCCTTCAGGCGCTCGCCGCCACTCAGCGTGGACAGCGGGCGCAGGCTGCGTTCGGCGTCCAGCCCGAGCAGCGCAAGCCGGGTGCGCGCATCGGCGTCGCCGGCCTCGGGGTGGGCCTGGCGCAGCAGCGAAAGCGCCGTTGCCTGCGCGGGCAGCGATGACAGGGATTGGTCGAGCAGCGCGGTGCGCGCGGCCACCGTGCAGGTACCGGCAACGGCATCGCAGTCGCCGGCCAGCAGCCGCAGCAGCGTGGATTTGCCACTGCCGTTCGGGCCGCGCACGCCGATGCGCTGACCGCGCTGCACCCGCAGGCTGAGCTGCCGCCAGGGCGGCGACACCCACGGCAGCTGCACGTCGATAAGCTCGGCCACGCGCTGCGGCCCGGGCTCCGCCTGGTGGGGCGCGAGCAGGGCAATCCCGGCGACATCGTCCACCTGCGCAGCGGCCTCGCGCACGCGGGCGTCCAGCGCGGCGCTGCGCTCCAGTTGCTGGGCCTGCCAGCGCCCGGCACTGTGCTCGCTGCGGTTCTTCATGCCGCCCAGCAGGATCGGGGCCTGGTTGGCCGTGCGCGCGGTGCGTTGCGCGCGCGACTGGCGGTGCTCAAGCCGTTCGCGTTGCTCACGCGCGGCGTCGTGCTGGTGGCGCCGTTCGCGCTTGCGCAGCGCCAGCAGTTCGGTGGCGGCGCTGTGCTCGTCGTGCTTCTGCGCCGCATACAGGTCGTAGTTGCCGCCGTAGCTGCGCAGCCCGCCCGGCGACAGTTCGACAATGCGCTGCATCGCGCGTAGCACGTGGCGGTCGTGGCTGATCACCACCAGGCCGCCGCGCCAGTGCGCCAGCGCATCCAGCAGCCGCGTGCGATGGCGGGCATCGAGGTGATTGCTGGGCTCGTCGAGGATCAGACCGTCGGCCTGCGACAGCAGCGCACCGCCCAAGGCCACCTGCATGGCCTGGCCGCCGCTGAGCGAGGCGGCCGGTTGTGCCGGGTCCAGCGGCGGCAACCCCAACTGCTGCCACTGCACTTGCAGTTGTTCGCGGATGTTCCAGCGCTCGCCTACCGCGGTGAAATCGGCGGGATCGACACTGCCGGCCTCGATGCGCGTCAGCGCAGCCAGCAGCGGGGCCACGCCCGCCAGCGCGGCGATGCTGCCCGGCGGGGCACCGCTGTGCTGGGCCAGCAGGTGCACGCGGCCGTGGCGCTGCACCTGGCCGGCACTGGGCGCGCGCTGGCCGGCCAACACGCGGGCCAGCAAGCTCTTGCCCACGCCATTGCGCCCGACCAGGCCGGTCGGGGTGGTGTCGAAGTGGGTGCTGATATCGGAAAACAGAACCCGCCCATCGGGCAGGGTGTAGGTCACGCGGTCGAGCGTGAGGGAAAATGCGGTCATGCGACCTCCAGGGATGCCGTGGGTTCCCTTCACGCACGGGGCGGGAAGGACACAGGCCGTCAAACAGACGGCGGGGCATCACTGGCGCATGCGGGCATACCTCATTACACAGGCGACTGGCTGTCGCGACGCCAGTATAGATTTGCGCCGCGCCAAGGGAGTGAATGCACGCTGTTCAACAACTCACGCCGGTGAGTCGGGCGCTGACGAAATCGATGAATACCCGCAGCTTGGGGAGCACGTGGCGGCCTGACGGCCACAGCAGGTGGAAGGTGCCGCAGGCGTGGATCTGCTCGGGCAGCACGCGCACCAGGCGGCCATCGGCCAACGCATCGCGTACCGAGTGCTCGGGGATGTAGGCGATGCCGCGCCCGGCCAGCGCGAAGGCCAGGCGTGCCTCGATGGTGTTGGCCACCATCGACACCGGCAGCTCCAACGCCGGTTCCCCCGACGCGCGTGGCAGCGGCCACGATTCCAGCTTGCCGCTGCTCGGGAAACGGTAGTGCAGGCAGTCGTGCTGCAGCAGATCGTGCGGGGCCTGGGGCGTGCCGCGCCGGGCCAGATACTCGGGCGAGGCCACCAGGTAGCGGGGGAACACGCCCAGCCGGCGCGCGCTGAGCCGCGAGTCGGACGGCTCGCCCACGCGCAGCACCGCGTCGAAGCCTTCTTCGACCACATCGACCAGGCGGTCGTCGAAATCCAGCTCCAGGCGGATGCCGGGGTAGGTGGCCATGAACGCGGCCAGGATCGGCAGCGACAGGTCACCCACCAGCGGCAGGCTGAGCCGCAACACGCCACACGGGGCGGCGGCCTGCTGGGCCAGTTCGGTGCGGCCGGCGTCCAGCTCGTCGAGGATGCGACGGCAGCGCAGCAGGAAGCGCTCGCCCTCGGCGGTCAGGGTCACGCTGCGCGTGCTGCGATGGAACAGGCGCACGCCCAAGGCCTGCTCCAGGCGGGTGATGGTCTTGCCGGTGGCCGAGGCCGACACGCCGAGCAGGCGCCCGGTGTCGACGAAGCTGCGGGTGTCGGCCACGTGCACGAAGGTCTGCAGGTTGCCGATGTTGTCCAAAGCCGACATGGCCGAACTCAAGGGGAAAGGCGCCACTCTAGCGGCCCGGCGCGGCGGCGGTGCAGGGCGGATGGAATGCAGCGGTGCGTGCGGGGGGGCAGCGGCGGCATCCCTTGCTGGTACGGGGTCTGCACCGATTGCGGAATGCACTGTCCGGAATGAGTGGACTGCGACCTGGGTGTTTGGCGCGCCGCCGAACACCGAGCATGGCGCTCCCCCCGCTGCTGGAATTCCGCCATGTCCTCCGTGCTTGATGCGCCTCCCCTTGTCCCGCCGCGCCTGGCCGCGGTGGATACCGTGCTCTCCGCCGCCCATGCCGACCAGCGCGTTGTCGGCGCGGTGGTGCTGGTGCGCGAACATGGCCAGCTGCGCCACGCCAGCGCCAGCGGCTGGGCCGACCGCGAGCAACAGCGGCCGATGCAGCCCGATGCCCTGTTCCGGCTGGCGTCGGTAAGCAAGCCGATCGTGACCGCCGCGGTAATGCGCCTGGTGGCGCAGGGGCACGTATCGCTGGATGCACCGGTCACCGATTGGCTGCCTGACTTCCGGCCCGCGCTGCCTGATGGCACCCGGCCGGTCATGACCCTGCGCCAGCTGCTCAGCCACAGTGCCGGGCTTGGCTATCGCTTCCTGGATGCCGACGCCGAAGGCCCGCATGCGCGCGCCGGGGTCAGCGACGGCATGGACGACAGCCCGATCACCCTGCACGAGAACCTGCGGCGGATCGCCGATGTGCCGCTGCTGTTCCCGCCCGGGCAGGGCTGGCACTACGCGCTGGGTGTGGACGTGGCCGGTGCCGTGCTGGAAGCGGCCACTGGTCAGCCGCTTGCGCAGGTCGTGCGCGAGCAGGTGACTGCGCCGTTGGGCATGAAGGACACTGGTTTCCACACCACGACCCCGGTGCGCCTGGCCACGCCCTACGTGTCCGATACGCCGCAACCGCACCGGTTGCGCGAAGGCGAGGTGGTGCCGCCCTTCGAAGGCACGGCGGGAATTGCCTACAGCCTTGCCCGGGCCAGCAACCCGGATGCATTTCCTTCCGCCGGCGGCGGCATGGTGGGCACCGCGCAGGATGTGATGCGCCTGCTGGAAGCGCTCCGCGGCGATGCCGAGCGCGCCTGGCTGCCGGCGTCCAGCGTGGCCGCGATGGCGCGTGCGCAGGTGGGCGAGCAGGGGCCGCCGGATGCACCGGGCTGGGGCTTCGGGCTGGGGTTTGCGGTACTGCGGGACCCGGCACTTGCCGCCACGCCGCAGGCGGCGGGCAGCTGGTGCTGGGGCGGTGCCTATGGACACAGCTGGTTCGTCGATCCGGCGCGCGGGGTGAGCGTGGTGGCGCTGACCAACACCTTGTACGAGGGCATGCATGGCCCGTTCGTGGCGCAGCTGCGCGATGCGGTGTACGCCGACCTTGCTGCCGGTGCACGGGCATGAGCGGCGCAGGCATGAGTGGCGAGGCGGGTTCAGGCGTGCTTGCCGACGCGCCCACGGCGGCCGAGCGGTTGCCGTTGTCCGGGTTGCTGGCGCTGGCCTGCGCCGGCTTCATCACCATCCTCACCGAAGCCTTGCCAGCCGGGCTGCTGTCGCCGATGAGCGCCGATCTGGGCGTCAGCCGCGCGTTGGTGGGGCAGTTGGTGACCATCTATGCGTTCGGCTCGCTGGTGGCGGCGTTACCGATGACCGCCCTCACCCAGCGGCTGCCGCGGCGACCGCTGCTGTTGGCGGCGATTGCCGGGTTCGTGGTGGTCAACACGGTCACCGCACTGACCCACCATTACGCGGTGATGCTGGTGGCACGCTTCGTCGCCGGCATCAGCGCGGGCCTGTTGTGGTCGTTGGTGGCCGGCTATGCCAGCCGCATGGTCGCGCCCCGGTTGCAGGGGCGCGCCATTGCGGTGGCGATGGTGGGGACGCCGCTGGCGTTGTCGCTGGGCATTCCCGCCGGTACGTTGCTGGGGCAGACCATCGGCTGGCGCTGGGCGTTCGCGCTGATGTCGCTGCTGAGCGTGGGCCTGCTGGTGTGGGCGCGGTTGGCCTTGCCGGCACTGTCGGCTCCCGGCGCGGGCGCGCGGCAGACGCTGGGCGCGGTATGGCGGCTGCCAGGTATGCGCGCAGCGCTGTTGACCATGTTCCTGTTCGTGCTGGCGCACAACGTGCTGTACACCTACATCGAACCGTTTGCAGCGCTGTCCGGCGCGGTGGCCTGGCTGGACCGGCTGCTGCTGGTCTTCGGTGTGGCCGCGCTGGTGGGCATCTGGATCACCGGGATGTGGGTGGACCGCTGGCTGCGCGTGCTGGTGATGGCCAGCACGGCCGCGTTCGTGCTGGCCGCGTTGGCCTTCGCGCTGTGGCCCGCATCGGCCGGGGTACTGGTGCTGGGCACGGTGGTGTGGGGCATGGCGTTCGGCGGCGTTCCCACCTTGTTCCAGACCGCTGTGGCGCGTCGCGCCGGGGTGGCCGGCGACATCGCGCAATCGTTCGTGGTCACCGGTTGGAACCTGGCCATCGCCATCGCCGGGGTGGTGGGCGGGGTGATGCTGGAAACATGGGGCGAGCGGTGGCTGCCGGGCGTGGTGCTGGCGCTGCTGGCTGCCACGGTACTGGTAGTGCTGCGGCGGCCGGGCGCGTGGGCGCCCACGTCGGGGACGTAGCGCCCGGCTCTGCCGCTCTTGGACGTAGCGCCGGGCTCTGCCGCGCCGCGAGGTTCGCAGGGCGCCATGGCGTAGAACGCGTCGCCACGCGCCAGGGACCCACCGCGTCGGGACGTAGCGCCCGGCTCTGCCGCTGTTGGACGTAGCGCCGGGCTCTGCCCGGCTGCTTTCCGCAGGAATATCGAACTGCCGGGCAGAGCCCGGCACCACGTGTTCTGGCCCGGCACCACGTGTTCTGGCCCGGCACCACGATTGGTTTAAGGTGGCGGCACGGATCAGGAGGGTTGCGTGCGCCACATCGTGTTGCGTTGGATGGGACTGGGACTGCTGGGACTTGCCGCGGCCGTGCAGGCCGCGCCGGACCAGCGCATTGCGTTGACCATCGACGACCTGCCCTGGCAGCGGCTGGATGAGCGCGATGATCCGGAGCTGGCACACCGCCACGCGCAGCTGCTTGCCGCGTTGAAGGCGGCGCAGGTGCCGGTGGTGGGGTTCGTCAATGAGATCAAGCTGGAGCGCGATGGCCAGGTGCAGCCGGCGCGCGTGCAGATGCTGCGCGACTGGCGCGATACCGGGTTCGAACTGGGTAACCACACCCGTGGCCACGTGGACCTGCATGCGATCGGGCTGGCGGCCTACGAGCAGGACATCCTGCGTGGCGAGCAGACGCTGCGCCCGTTGCTGGCCGAACGCGGGCAGACGCCACGCTGGTTCCGCCATCCGTACCTGCGTGCCGGGGAGACCCCGCAGCAACGCGCGGCGCTGGCGGCCTTCCTGGACCAGCACGGCTATCGCATTGCGCCGGTTACGGTGGACAACAGTGAGTGGATCTGGGCCTTCGCCTACGACCATGTGCGCGACACCGAGGCCGACCCGGTGGTGCGCGAGGCCCGGCTGCGCCAGCTGCGGCGAGGCTATGTGCCCTACATGCTGAGCAAGCTGGACTACTACGAAGACCAGTCGCGTCACCTGCTGGGCCGGTTGCCGGCGCAGGTGTGGTTGATGCATGCCAACGCGCTCAATGCGGCCAGCATCGACGAACTGATCGCCGCTACCCGCCGAAGAGGCTACACGTTCATTACCCTGGAGCAGGCGCTGCAGGACCCCGCCTATGCGCACGCCGATGGCTACAACGGCGCCGGCGGCATCAGCTGGATCCACCGCTGGGCGATGGCAGAGGGCAAGCCGCGCAGCTTCTACGCCGGCGAGCCCAAGGTGCCGCGTTGGGTGCTGGAGCTGGCGGGCATCGCCAACGAGTAGCGCCGGGCTCTGCCGCGCCGCGTGACCTGCGGGCGCCATGGCGTGGAACGCGTCGCCACGCGGCTGTGTCCTCTCGCGCCTTCGGGAGCGAGTAGTGCCGGGCTCTGCCGCGCCGCGCGACCTGCGGGCGCCATGGCGTGGAACGCGTCGCCACGCGCCTGTGTCCTCTCGCGCCTTCGGGAGCGCGTAGCGCCGGGCTCTGCCCGGCAGTTCAGGATCCCCGCAGAAAAGCAGCCGGGCAGAGCCCGGAGCTACGTGGCGACGCGTTATACGCGATGGCGCCCACGAACCTCGCGGCGCGGCAGAGCCCGGCGCTACTCCACCGCGCTGTTCGGGTTCTGGAAGTTCTCGCGCGCCTTGCCGTACTGCTGCAGGCGCTGGTGGTGGAAGGCGATGAAGGCCTCCGGGGACAGCGCACGCGAGAACAGCCAGCCTTGCCCGAACTCCACCTGGCGGGCCTGGAGATAGGCCAGCTGGGCGGGGGTTTCGATGCCTTCGGCTACGGTGAACAGGCCCAGGGTCTTGGCCATGTCGATGATGTGCGAGGTGACCGGGCTGGTGGCGCTGTCGGTGCCGATGGCATCGATGAACGACTTGTCGATCTTCAAGGCATCCAGTGGCAGCTGCTGCAGGTACTGCAGGCTGGAATAGCCCACGCCGAAATCGTCGATGGCCACGCAGTGCCCGGTGCGCCGCGCGATGGCCAGGGTGTTGCGCGCGCGCTGGATGTCGATGAAGCCGCGCTCGGTGGCCTCCAGCCAGATCTGCTGCGGGTGGATGCCGGTGCCGGCCAGCTTGGCCGCCAGCACCTTGAGGGCGCGCCCGCTGCTGACATCGCCGGCCGACAGGTTGATGGCGATATGCGCGCTGCGGTCTTGGACCAGCAGCTCGCGCATGTCGTCGATGACGCGCTCGATCACCTGGTCGGTCAGTGCGTCGATCAGGCCATGTTCCTCGGCCAGCGGAATGAACAGGTCCGGGCGCACGTGGCTGCCGTCGGGCCGGGTCCAGCGCACCAGCGATTCGGCGCCCACGCAGATGCCCGTGTCCAGCTCGATGATGGGCTGGTAGTGCATGTGGAACTCGCGCCGGCGCACGGCCGTGGCCAGTTCCCCGCGCAGCGACAGCCGCCGCCGCGACAGCCACACCACCGCAGCGATCGCCGCCAGCGCGCCCAGCACGCCCAACGGAATGAACTGCCGGAACTGCTGGCGGAAGCTGGCCAGCAGGTCGGTGCGCGGGGCGGTGGCGATGGCCAGCCACTCCTGGTCCTGCGCGGTGGCATACAGGGTGTGGTTGTCCATGCCGCTGTGCGGATCGCGCAGCAGGCGTTGCAGCAGCGGCTGGTCGAGCAGGTCCTGCTGGGCCATCAGGCGGCCATCGGGGCTGGCCACGGCCAGGCGCACGTTGGGATCGGCAATGACGTCCACGAAGCGGGACGGGTCCATCAGGATGTCGTAGCGGCCAAAGTGCAGGGCGATCAGCGGCGACCCATCGCCGGCGATCGGCCGTACCCCCAGGGTGATGCCGGCGCCGTCGGCGGTCACATGGTCCGGCCGGGGCTCGGGCACCTGTGCGTCCATCATGCCCCAGGAAGTGCACCGCAGGCGGCCGTCTTCGAAGTAGCCCACCTGTTCGGCCGAGTGGGTGCTCAGGGTGAGGGCCCGCATCAGGTGCAGGTGCTCGGCCGAGCACGGTTCCAGCGGGCTCTGGTTGAGCCGGCGCAGGGCCAGCATGCCGGCTTCGTAGGCGCGGTTGGCGCGCAGCAGGGTGCGTTCGGCGGTGAGCTGGAGGCGGGTCGCCTCCGCTTCGGTGGCCCGGCTCCAGGTGAAGTACACCAGGCCGGCGATCGGCACGAAGGCGCCGAGCAGGGCGAACAACACGGTGGCGGCGATGATCCTGGCGCGGTTCAAGCAGACCTCGATGCCGTGGAAGGGAGACGGGGGCGGCGCTCACGACCTCGACCCCCCGTGACCCGCTGCGCTATCTCACCACCTGACGGGCGGGATTGGAACCGGGATGTTCCGGGGTACCCGTCAGGCGGCCGCCCGCCGGGCTGTCGGGCCGCGTCGGAGAGGGTGAAACCGACATCGACCGGCCGCAAATGCACGCAACAGTGGCGCGGCGGCCAGCGGTCTTCTATGTTCAGAGCCTTCGCCCTGCTGGCCCCGCCCATGACCGATCCCGCCGTGCCGCCGCAACACCTCCGGCGCAGCCTGTCCAACCGCCACCTGCAGCTGATCGCCATCGGGGGGGCCATCGGCACCGGCCTGTTCATGGGCTCGGGCAAGACCATCAGCCTGGCCGGCCCGTCGATCGTGCTGGTCTACCTGATCATCGGCGCGATGCTGTTCTTCGTGATGCGCGCGATGGGCGAGCTGCTGCTGTCCAACCTGGAGTACAAGTCGTTCATCGACTTCTCCACCGACCTGCTCGGGCCTTGGGCCGGATTCTTCTGCGGATGGACCTACTGGTTCTGCTGGATCATCACCGCCATCGCCGATGTGATCGCCATCGCCGCCTATGCGCAGTTCTGGTTTCCCGAACTGGCGCCGTGGATACCGGCGCTGCTGTGCGTGATCCTGCTGCTCAGCCTGAACCTGGTCACGGTGAAGCTGTTCGGTGAAATGGAATTCTGGTTCGCGCTCATCAAGATCATCGCCATCTGCGCGTTGATCATCACCGGCTTCGGGCTGGTGGCGTGGGGCTTCACCTCGCCGTCGGGCCACCAGGCCTCGTTCGCCAACCTGTACAACGACGGCGGCCTGTTCCCGATGGGCATGGCCGGGTTCTTCGCCGGCTTCCAGATCGCGGTGTTCGCCTTCGTCGGCATCGAACTCGTCGGCACCACCGCCGCTGAAACCGCCGATCCCGAGCGCAACCTGCCCAAGGCGATCAACTCCATCCCGGTGCGCATCATCGTGTTCTACGTGCTGGCCCTGATCGCGATCATGGCCGTCACCCCCTGGCGCGAAGTGGTGCCGGGCAAGAGCCCGTTCGTGGAGCTGTTCGTGCTTGCCGGCATTCCGGCTGCGGCGAGCCTGATCAACTTCGTGGTGCTCACCTCGGCCACCTCGTCGGCCAACAGCGGCATCTTCTCCACCAGCCGCATGATGTACGGGCTGGCCGAAGAACGGCACGCCCCGAGCTTCTTCGCGCGCCTGTCGCGGGCGGCGGTACCGGCACGGGGCCTGCTGTTCTCGTGCATCTGCCTGCTGCTGGGCACCATGCTGATCTACCTGATCCCCAACCTGGTTACCGCCTTTACGCTGGTCACCACGCTGGCGGCCGTACTGTTCATGTTCGTGTGGTCGCTGATCCTGTGTTCGTACATCGTGTACCGCCGCCGTCGCCCGCAGCTGCACGCGGCGTCCAGGTTCAAGATGCCGGGCGGCGTCTTCATGTGCGGGGTCTGCCTGGCGTTCTTCGTGTTCGTGCTGGTGCTGCTCACCCTGCAGCCGGACACCCTGTACGCGCTGGCGATCAGCCCGCTGTGGTTCCTGCTGCTGGGCCTGGGCTATGCGGCCAAGCGGCTGATCGCGCGTTGAGCCGGGCGGGGCCCGCCGCCATGGCGGGCCCGGTATTCACCTTCGGTTCGCAGCCAGGGCCGGATGATCGCGCCGCACCCTTCCGTGCCCCGATCCGAGCCCATGAATCCGACCCTGCCTGCCGCGTTGGCCCTGTTGTCGATGCTGCTGCCGTGGTCGGCGTCGGCGCGCACGGTGTACCGCTGCGTGCGGGACAACACCGTGAGCCTGGCCACCGCGCCCGAGCCGGGCTCGAAATGCACGCCGCAGCAGATCGATGACAGCGCCGTGCAGACCCCCAACCTGTGGGGCAACATGGGCATCTTCAGCGGCACCCTGTACGAACGCGAGCAGGACGGAGCGCTGGTGTATTCCACGCGCAACCTGCCCGGGTCACGGGTGTTCCTGAAGTTCACCGTGGCCACCCCGCCCGGCGAGCCGGCGCACGAGGGGCTGGGCAAGGTGGGCACGCCACAGCTCAACCGCCATGCCAAACAGTTCAAGGCGGCGGCCAAGGCCACCGGCGTGGACGATGCCTGGCTGCGTGCGATCGCCCATGCCGAAAGCGGCTTCGATGCCGGTGCGATATCGCCCAAGGGCGCGCAGGGCGTGATGCAGCTGATGCCCGATACCGCCACCGAATGGGGCGTGGCCGACCCGCTGTCGGCCGAACAGTCCATCAACGGGGGCGCGCGCTACATGAAGGCGCTGCTGAAGCGCTACAAAGGCGACCGCACCCTGGCGGCGGCCGCGTACAACGCCGGGATCGGCGCGGTGACCCGCTACAAGGGCGTGCCGCCGTACGCCGAAACCCTGGCGTACGTGGAAAAAGTCAGCGCGTTGTACCAGCGCTACCGCGAGGCGATGGGCTTCAAGGTGGAAACGCCGGCGCGCTGATCGCGGCGTGCGGCCTCACCGCCACGCACCGCGCCCGTAGATCGGCAAGGTCTCGCGGCGGCCGACCCGTTCCAGCGCGGCGCGCACATCGGGTCGCTTCAGCAGCGCTTCCCAGCGTGCGTCGTTGTCCACGTCGGCGGGCATCGGGGGCAGCGCGCGGAAGTCCTGCATCACCTCCAGCAGGTCCTGGCGGCGCCGGGGCGACTGCAGTTCGGTGATGACCCAGCGTGCCGCCTCGTCGGTGCGCTGCTCTTCCAGCAGCACGTTTACATACACGCTGCGGCCCTCGTCCTGGTTGGCCTGCAACCACTGGCGGGCCTGCGCCGAGCGCGCGGTATCCCCCAGCGACCGGTACGCGCTGAAACGGATCCACTGGCGCAGGTACTCGCCGAACATCGGCGCCTCCTCCAGCCCGTCCAGGGTCTGCAGGGCACGCGCCGGTTTGGCGCTGGACAGGTACCAGCTGGCCAGGTAGAGCCGCTGCAGCGGGTTCACCGTGTCGCCCTCGTCGGTGAGCGTACTGGCCAGCTCCAGCGTTGCCTCGGTCTGGTCGTTCTGGCCCAGCCGGTGCTGGGCCACGGCGCGGTGCAGCAGCACCCACGCCGCGTAGGCTCCACCAGGGAAGCTGCGCGGGGCGCCGGCCTCGGTCAGGCGTGCATGGAGCGGGTCCGTAGCGGTCAGCACCTGCGCGTGCTCGCCCAGCAACAGCAGGGTGTCGGTGAGCGCGGCGAGGTCGCTGGCCTCTGGCTGCAACAAGGCCGACACGCGCAGGGCATCGGCATGGCGACGCGCCGATTGCAGCGGGTCGAAGCGCGGATCGCGGCGGTCGACCACGGCATCGAAACGCTTGTCGCTGCGCAGCGCGACCACTTCGATCGGCGCATCGATACGCATCACGGTGGCGGCCAGGCGTTGCTGCTGTCCGGCATCGGCCTGCAGCGTGGCCAGCGTCAGCCACACGGCCGTCGGCTCCAGGCCATCGACCTTCCACTGACGGTCGAACAGCACCTCCAGCAGCGCGCGGTAGTCATCGGGCTGCTCCTGCAGCGCATCGCCCAGCCGGTACACCAGCGGGGCATCGATGTCGGCCAGGAACCGGTCCGATGCACGCAGCGAGTGGGTGATCAGGGCGGCGCCCTGCACCGGTTGGTCCTGCAGCAGCTTCAGGCGACCCAGCACATACAGCGCACGTGCGTCATCGGGCGCCTGCTTCAGTGCCGCGTCCAGGTAGCGCTGCGTCTCCTGCGGCTGGCGCGCGTTGAACGCCGTGCGCCCGGCACTGACCCACCCTTCCAGGCGTTGTGCGGCATCCAGGGTGGCCAGGTTGGGATCGTTGAATACGCGTTCGAAGCCGATCAGTGCACCGACGCTATCGCCCTGCTCGGCCAATGCGATGGTGTCGGTCAGGCGCTGCGCAAGTGCGTCTTCAGGCGGTGTGGCCACCGGCGTCGCGGCGAGTGCTGGCATACCGGACATCGCCAGCAGCAGGGATAGGGCGAGGCGATGGTGCGGGCGGTGCATGGCGCATCCTTGCGTGGGGTCTGCACCGATTGAACCCGGAACCACGCAGCCACACAAGCGCATGGGGTGTGCAGACGCGCAGGCAACGTTTAAGGTCTACGCCGGACAAGCGCAGGGATGGCAATGAAACGTTGGCAGGTAATGATCGGCGGGGTGGTGGCGATCACCGCTGCGGCACTGGCATGGACGTTTTTCGACACGCCTGCATCGGCGCCGGTTGACCAGGGCCCGGTACCCACGCCGCTGGCGTGGCAGGCGCAGATTCAGGTGCTGGCCGGTGATGGGGTGGGTGGCCTGCGCGATGGAGCCGGTGCACAGGCGCGCTTCGCCGATCCGTATGCGCTGGTGGTTGATGCGCACGGTGTTGCCTACATCGCCGACGCCGGCGACAACAATCGCATCCGCCGGGTGTATGCCGATGGGCGCGTGGATACGTTGGCCGGCACCGGCGAGGGGTGGCGCGATGGGCCGGGCGCGCAGGCGCAGTTCCATACCCCATCGGGCATCGCGCTGGATGCCGCGGGCAACGTGTACGTGGCCGACACCGGCAACCACCGCATCCGCCGGATCGGCGCCGATGGCGTGGTGAGCACGCTTGCCGGCGACGGGGTGGCGGGCTTTGCCGATGGGCCGGCCGCGCAGGCGCGGTTCGATGCGCCGATGGGCGTGGCCGTGGATGCCAGCGGCCGCGTGTACGTGGCCGATACCTACAACGACCGTATCCGGGTGATCGAGCTGGACGGCATGGTACGCACGGCGGCGGGCGGCGAGCATCCGGGCAACGTGGATGGGTTCGGTGCCGAGACGCGCCTGGATACGCCGGTGGCCCTGGCGCTGGACACCCACGGCAACCTGTTGATCGCCGACCTGTACAACAACGCCATCCGGCGGCTGTCGCCGGACGGCATGCTGCGCACCCAGGTGGCCAACGGCAGCGTGATGAGCGGTCCGTTGTCGGTGGCCGTTACCCATGATGATGTGCTGTACGTGGGCGACATCAACGGCAAGGTGGTGCAGGTGTCCACGCAGGGCCACCAGGTGGCGTTGGCGGGCGTTTCACCGCAGCCGCGCTTTGCGCGGCCCAGCGGGTTGGCACTGGATGCGCAGGGCGCTGTCTACCTGGCCGATGCCGCGGCGTACCGCGTGCATCGCCTGCGTCCGCTGGACATTGGTGCGGTGCCGGCACCGGCGTTGACCGGTCCCGCCGCCAATGCGCCGTTGCCGGTGACGGGTGGGCGTTGGCCGCTGGCCCCCCAGGACGGGTGGCATGAAGTGGTGGGCACGCTGGGTGAAGTGCGCGGCAACTTCAGCGGTGAGAGCCGCCACCACCTGCACGGCGGCTTCGATATCCGCGGCGATGTCGGCCAGCGCGTGCTGGCCATCGCCGATGGCAAGGTCGACAGCGCCTTTGCCAGCTGGTCGGTGGGCGGGCAGGCCGAAGGCATGGCGCTGGGTCGGCTCAAGTACATCCACATGCAGGTGGGGCGCGACCCGCGTGGCCAGCCGTTCGACGCCCGCTGGCAGCAGGTGCTGGACATGGACGGCAAACTGGAACGGGTACGCGTGCGCCGGGGCACGCGCTTCCATGTGGGCGAGCCGCTGGGCAGCATCAACCGTATGGCGCACGTGCACCTGAGCGTGGGCGCCAGCGGATTCGAGCGCAACGCGGTGGCGCTGGGCTTTGTCGGCTACGCCGATGCGTTCGCACCGCGCATCACCTCGGTGGAAGTACTGGACGACCAGGACCTGCCGATCAAGGCCGTGGGCACGGCGCCGCTGGTGGTGCCACGGCAGGGCCCCGGCGTGCAGATCGTGGTGGAAGCGTGGGACCAGGTGGACCGCAACCTGCCGCGTCGTCGCCTGGGCGCCTACCAGGTGGGTTACCAGATCCTGGATGCACAGGGCCAGCCGCTGGCCGGGTACGAGCAGCCGCGCTTCAACATCGTGTTCAACCGCATGCCGCCGCAGGACAGTGCCACCGTGGTGGCCTATGCGCCGGACAGCGGCATCACCGTGCACGGCAGTGCGGTTACACGCTTCCGCTACCTGGTAACCAACACGGTACGCGATGGGCTGGTGGAAACAGGCCGTTGGCGGCCCGACGCGCTGCCCGCCGGCGACTACGTGATCCGGGCCAGCGTGCGCGACTACAGCGGCAACGAGGGCGTCGGCGCGCGCGATCTCAAGATCACGCTGTTGTAGCGCGGCTCAGGCGCCGACGCGTTCGCGCTCGGCGTCCATGTCGGCCAGCGGCCGCACCTCGATGCTGCCAAAGCGCGACCACGGGAACTGCCGGGCGATGCGCAGTGCATCGTCGTGGTCGCGCGCGTTGATCAGGTTGAAGCCGGCCAGCAGTTCGTGGGTTTCGGCGAACGGCCCGTCGGTGATGCGCTCCTTGCCCTGGCGGGTGCGCAGGGTACGGGCGCTGTGCACCGGCTCCAGTTTCTGCGCCAGCACCAGGGTGCCGTCGGCCTGCAGGGCATCGGCGTGCTGCAGGCAGTCGTGCATCAGGCGGTCGTATTCCTCGCCGGGCAGGGCCTGCAACAGGCCGTCGTCGATGTAGATCAGCAGCAGGAATTGCATGGCCGGCAGGCTCCGGGGCAGGGGCGGCCATGATGCCGCAGCCGGCGCATCCGTGCTGTTGCAGCGCGGCACGCGGTGCCTGTTCAGGCGGCTCCGGGCGGCGGCGGAAATTATTTTTGCCGACGTGTCGATTTCCGGCGCCCGGCTGCGTTGTATCCCTTGAAGGGCCCACCAACCGGGCCCGCCCTGAGGGAAACACCGATGAAAGTCATGGTACTGGTCAAGGCGACCCCGGAGACCGAGGCCGGTGAGATGCCGACCGAGCAGGAAATCCGCGCCATGGGCGCCTACAACGAACAGCTGGTGCAGGCCGGGATCATGCTGGCCGGCGAGGGCCTGCACGCCACCTCACGCGCGCGCCGCGTGGCCTTCGGGGCGCAGCCGCCGCGGGTGATCGATGGCCCCTTCGCCGAGACCCGCGAACTGGTCTGCGGGTTCTGGCTGTGGCAGGTGCGCTCGCTGGACGAAGCCACCGAGTGGCTGAAGCGCGCTCCGTTCGGCCCGGGCAGCGTGGTCGAGCTGCGTCCGATCTTGAGCGCCGAGGATTTCGGCGAGGCCTTCACCCCCGAATTACAGGCGCAGGAACAGCGTCTGCGCGAGCAGATCGGCGCCGCCGACTGACCCACCCGACTTCCCTGGAGCACTCCCATGAAACTGATTCCGTTCCTTGGCTTCAACGGCAAGACCCACGAGGCCATGGCCTTCTATGCGCAGGTGCTGGGCGGCAAGGTCACCTCGGAAATGAGGTACCGCGACATGCCGCCGATGGAGAACACCGACGGCTGCGGCGAGATGCCGCCGGAAACGCTGGACCACGTTGCGCACAGCCAGCTGGAAGTGGGCAGCGCGATCCTGATGGCCGCCGATGGCCCGTCCAGCGGCGGGGAAAACAGCACCACCATCAACATCGACGTGGACACCGTGGAAGAGGCCGAGCGCGTGTTCAAGGCGCTGGCCGACGGCGGTGAGGTCAAGATGCCGATCGGCGAAACGTTCTGGGCCCACCGCTGGGGCTTCCTGATCGACCGCTACGGCAAGCCGTGGATGGTCAACTGCATGAAACAACCCTGATTCCCACACTTCTAAGGATGGCACCGTGAGCGATTCCCCGCAGATGATCTTCGTCAACCTGCCCGTGCGCGACCTGGAGGCGTCCAAGACGTTCTTCGCCGCGCTGGGCTACACCTTCAACCCGACCTTCACCGACGCCAACGCGGCCTGCATGATCATCAGCGACAGCATCTTCGTGATGCTGCTGGTGGAGTCGTTCTTCCGCGGCTTTACCACCCAGCCGATCAGCGACGCGCGCCAGCAGACCGAGGTGATCACCTGCCTGTCGGCGACCAGCCGCACGGCGGTCGACGCGCTGGTGGACAAGGCCCTGAAGGCCGGTGCCAGCGAGCCGATGCCCGCGCGCGACTACGGCTTCATGTACCAGCGCGGCTTCCAGGACCTGGATGGTCATCTGTGGGAAATTGCGCACATGGACGGCGAACCCGGCTGACCGGAACAAAGCCTGCCCGGCGGCGGGCTTGAACCGGCCTGCCGCCAGTGCTTTGATCGCGCGCATGGAAAACGCCCTGTCGCACCGCTTGGACACCCTCTGGCGCATGGAGTCGCCGGCCCTGATCGCACGCCTGGCGCGGATGCTGCGCGGCGACGTGGGGCGTGCCGAAGAACTGGCCCAGGACACCTGGCTGGCCGCGCTGGAGCGTTGGCCGACGCAGGGGGTTCCGGACAACCCGGGAGCGTGGCTGATGACCACCGCGCGCAATCGCGCCATCGACGTGTTGCGCCAGCACCAGCGCGTGGCCGGCCAGCATGCGCTGTGGGGCAGCGAACTGGAGCCACAGCCGTTGCCCCTGCCCGACGACAGCGATGCGCTGCAGGACGACATCGGCGATGACCTGTTGCGCCTGATGTTCGTGGCCTGCCACCCGGTGCTGTCGGCCGACGCGCGGGTGGCGCTGACCTTGCGGCTGCTCGGCGGGCTGACCACCGACGAGATCGCGCGGGCGTTCCTGCAGCCCGAACCGACCATCGCCCAGCGCATCGTGCGCGCCAAGCGCACCCTGGCCAGCAAGCAGGTGGCCTTCGAAGTGCCGCGCCAGGCGGCGTTGCCCGAACGGCTGGGGTCGGTGCTGGAGGTGGTCTACCTGGTGTTCAACGAGGGCTACACCGCCAGCGTGGGCGACGACTGGATGCGCCCGGCGCTGTGCGACGAAGCACTGCGGCTGGGGCGGGTGCTGGCCAGCCGGCTGCCGGCGTGGCCGCAGGTGCACGGGCTGTTGGCGCTGATGGAGCTGCAGGCCTCGCGCGCAGCGGCGCGGGTGGATGCGCACGGCACCCCGATCCTGCTGCCCGAGCAGGACCGCGCGCGCTGGGACTGGTTGCAGATCGCACGCGGGCAGGCCGCGCTGGCCCAGGCCATGGCGCTGGGCGGCAGCGACGATCCCTATGTGCTGCAGGCGGCGATTGCCGATTGCCACGCCCGCGCGCGCCGCGTGCAGGACACCGACTGGGCGGCGATGGCGGCGCTGTACCAACGGCTGGCCGAGCAGCAGCCATCACCGGTGATCGAATTGAACCGGGCCGTCGCGGTGTCGCGCGCGCAGGGCGCGGCCGCGGCATGGCCGTTGGTGGAGCAGCTGGCGCAGGACCCGCGCCTGGAGGGCTATGCCCCGCTGGCGGCGGTGCAGGGCGACCTGCTGCTGCAGCTCGGGCGCGTCGATGAAGCCCGCGCCGCGTTTTTGCGTGCCGCCAGCCTCAGCGCCAACGCCCGCGAACAGGCCGTGCTGCGCGCACGGGCGCAGGCCGTTCCGATCGCATAACGCCGCCGTCGCCGTCGCCGTCGCTGACACCGTCGTAGCGCCGGGCTCTGCCCGGCTGCCGTTGCGTTGCGCGGTGTGGGGTTAAGGGCAGCGGGGCAGAGCCCCGCTGTACGGGGGGCAGCGCTCGTAGCGCCGGGCTCTGCCCGGCTGCCGTTGCATTGCGCGATGTGGCTAGGGCAGCGGGGCAGAGCCCCGCTCTACGGCTGTCGGGGCGCACCGTCCCGTAGCGCCGGGCTCTGCCCGGCTGCTGTTGCATTGCGCGATGTGGCCAGGGCAGCGGGGCAGAGCCCCGCTCTACGGGGCCTGTGGCGCCCGCCTCGTAGCGCCGGGCTCTGCCCGGCTGCCGTTGCATTGCGCGATGTGGCCAGGGTAGCGGGGCAGAGCCCCGCTCTACGGGCCTGTGGCGCACCGCCTCGTAGCGCCGGGCTCTGCCCGGCTGCCGTTGCGTTGCGCGATGTGGCCAGGGCAGCGGGGCAGAGCCCCGCTCTACCCTACACTTGGGCTTTCGTGGTCCAAGCTGTGGAGAGAGCGATGAAGCGAGTAGTACTGAGCGTGCTGGCCCTGTCGGTGTCCAGCGCCCTGATGGCGGCAACACCCAAATTCGATGGCGCCCGGATCTCCGCGGACGTCAAGGAACTGGCCTCCGACGCCTACGAAGGCCGCTCCCCGGCCACCGCCGGCGAAGAAAAAACCGTGGCCTACCTGAGCAAGCAGTTCGCCGCGGCCGGCCTGCAGCCGGGCGGCGACCTCAAGGACGGCAAGCGCCTGTGGACCCAGGCCGTGCCGCTGCTCAAGGGCGATATCGTCGGTACGCCGAGCCTGTCGCTGAGCAGCAAGGGCACGCCGCAGGCGTTGAGCCAGGGCAAGGAAATCGCCGTGCGCGCCGCGATGAACGGTGCCAGCGCCGTGGACATCAAGAACGCGCCGCTGGTTTTCCTCGGCTATGGCGTCAAGGCCGGTGAGCGCAACTGGGACGACTTCAAGGGCGTGGACCTGAAGGGCAAGATCGCCGTGGTGCTGATCAACGACCCGGACTTCGAAACCGGCCAGGGCGACTTCGACGGCAAGGGCATGACCTACTACGGTCGCTGGACCTACAAGTACGAAGAAGGCGCACGCCAGGGAGCCCTCGGCGTGTTGATCGTGCACGAGACGGCACCGGCATCGTACGGCTGGGCCACGGTGGCCGGCTCCAACACCAACACCATGTTCGACGTGGTCCGCGACAACCCCGCCGAGGCACATCCGCTGCTGGAAGGCTGGATCCAGCGCGACCTGGCGGTGGACCTGTTCAAGCGCGCCGGGCTGGATTTCGAGGCGCTCAAGCGCCAGGCCCAGACCCGCGATTTCAAGCCGGTGGAACTGAAGGGCGAAACCTTCTCGGCCAAGTACGCGGTGAAGACCGAAGTGATCACCTCGCACAACGTGGCCGCGCGCCTGGAAGGCAGCAAACATCCCGACGAGACCGTGGTGTACAGCGCGCACTGGGACCATATCGGCGTGGGCAAGCCCGACGCCAACGGCGACACCATTTTCAACGGCGCGCTCGACAACGCCAGCGGCACCGCGTCGCTGATCGAACTGGCGCGTGGGTTCGCCAAGGGCAAGCGCCCGGAGCGGTCGGTGCTGTTCCTGGCCGTCACCGCCGAGGAAAAGGGCCTGCTGGGCTCGGAGTACTACGCCAGCCACCCGCTGTATCCGCTGAGCAAGACCGTGGCGGTGATCAACATGGACGGCATGGCACCGTTCGGGCCGTCGCGTGATTTCGGCATCTACGGGTCGGCCAAGCTGGAACTGCTGGACCAGCTCAAGGACGTGGCCAAGGGCTGGGACATCCGCTACACCCCGGACCCGAAGCCGGAAGCCGGCCTGTTCTTCCGCTCCGATCACTTCCCGTTCGCCAAGCGCGGCGTGCCGGCGGTGTCCTACTCGGCCGGCCAGGACTGGGTGAAGGGCGGCGTGGCGGCCGGCAAGGCGGCGTCGGATGACTACACCGCCAAGCGCTACCACCAGCAGGGCGATGAGTGGCAGGCGGACTGGACCTTCGCCGGTGCCTCGCGCGACCTGGAGGTGCTGTACACGCTGGGCAACCAATTGGCCAACTCGCGTACCTGGCCGAACTGGAGCGCCGATTCCCAGTTCCGCGCCCCGCGCGACGCCAGCGCCGCCGAGCGCAGGTAACCCCACCGTCCCCACCGGCATCCCCGGTGGGGACACCCCGGCCGTTGCGCCGGGCAGAGCCCGGCGCAACGTGATCGGTGCTTCGTCCCCCCATTCCCGGCTTTCGTCGCATGCCGCTTGTTCCCAACGGTGGCAGGGCTATGCTCGCCTCACTCCCTATGTGAAGACGCCGCCGTGTTCGCCAGCCTCGCACTGATCCTCCGCATCCTGTTGGCCTGGGCCGCCGCCATCATCGTGGCGGGCTTTGTCTGGAGTGGCATTTTCAGCGGCATGGACGACGGCCCCGGGTGGGTCTTCGGGCTGCTGGCCATGTTCCTGGCGGTCACCGCCATCGGCAGCTGCATCACCCACATCCGCCGGGTCTGGCTGATCGCCGGGCGCCTGGACGGTACCACCCTGTCCAGCCGCCAGCGCCGCCAGATCGAACTGCCGATGGATGCCGGCCCGGCCTTCGCGCTGCTGGAAAAGGCCATCGCCGAACTGCCCCGCGTGGAAGACATCGAAAGCGCCGCCGGCAGCCTGCAGGTGCGTGCCTATGTGCGCCGCGTGGATCCCTACAACGGCCGGCCGCCCTCGCGCTGGAACCTGCCGGCGCGGCTGGCGATCCGCCGCAACAGCGTGCTGGCCACGGTCACCCCGGGGCAGGGCACCAGCAGCGTCACCCTGCTGTTCGAACCCGATGCCGGGGTCTGGGCCGACCTGCTGGCCGTGGATGAGGGCAGCAACTTCGAAAATGCCGAAGCGGTAACCCGGGCCATCACCCGGCGCGTGTCCGAGCAGCGCCGCGACGAGCAGGCCGCGGCCGAACAGACCGCCACCGAGAAGGAACTGTCGGTGGCCAAGCTCAACCTGCTGCACGCCCAGGTGGAACCGCACTTCCTGTACAACACGCTGGCCAATGCGCAGGTGCTGACCCGCACCGATCCGCCGCGCGCCGACCAGATGCTGGGGCATCTGATCCAGTACCTGCGCAGCTCGCTGCCGAGCGTGGACGAGTCGATGTCCACCCTGGGCGTGGAACTGGAGCGCACCCAGGCCTACCTGGAGATTCTCAAGATCCGCATGGGTGCGCGGCTGGCGCTGCAGGTCGACGTGCCGCCCATGCTGTTGACGCTGCCGTTGCCGTCGATGGCGCTGCAGACGCTGGTGGAAAACGCGATCAAGCATGGCCTGGAACCCAAGCCCGGCGGCGGCACGGTGTGGATCATCGCGCGCGCCTTCGACGACCATGTCACCCTCACGGTCGCCGACGACGGGCTGGGCTTCGGCCAGGGCACCAGCGGCACCGGCATTGGCCTGAAGAACCTGCGCGAACGCCTGCGCCTGACCTGCGGCGAACGCGCCGGGGTGGCCATCGTCTCCAACTTCCCCAGCGGCGTTGCCGCCACCATTACCCTGCCGCGCGATGCGCGCGAGGCCATCCATGCAGCTTGATGCCCTTATCGCCGAAGACGAAGACCTGCTGCGGCAGTCGCTGGTGGCGCAGCTGCAGCGGTTGTGGCCGGAGCTGCGGCTGGTGGCCGAATGCGAAGACGGTGCGTGCGCGCTGGAAAAGCTGGCCGAGCTGAAACCCGACCTGGCCTTCCTGGACATCCGCATGCCCGGCATCACCGGCATCGACGTGGCGCGCGCGCTGCCCGAGATCAGCCCACGTACCCAGGTGGTGTTCGTGACCGCCTACGACCAGTACGCGATCGACGCCTTCGAACAGGGCGCGATGGACTACCTGCTCAAGCCGGTCAGCGACGAGCGCCTGCTGGCGACCCGTGAGCGCATCCTGGCGCGCATGCAGCAGGGCCGGCCGGACAACGCCATGCTGGAGCAGCTGCTGCAGCGCCTGGCGCAGGGCGGCACGGCGCCCGGCAGTGCGCCGCCGCTGGCCTGGATCACCGCCAGCAACGGGCGCGACACGCAACTGATCATGCTCGAAGACGTGCTGTACTTCCGTGCCGACAGCAAGTACACCACCGTGGTCACCGAGCACGGCGAAAGCCTGCTGCGCACGCCGTTGCGCGAGCTGCTGGACGTGCTGGACCCGCAGCGTTTCCGCCAGGTCCATCGCTCCACCATCGTGAACATGAAAGCGGTGGCGGCGGTGAGCCGCGACGATACCGGGCGCGGCCAGCTGCGCCTGAAACACCGGGCCGAAGTGCTCAATGTCAGTCAGCCGTTCATGAGCCTGTTCCGGGGCATGTAGCCGGAACGGGCCCTCATCTTCCTTGGAGTGATCATGCGTATTCTTCTGCCCCTGTGCGTCGCCGTGGTGCTGCTGGCCGGGTGCCAGCAATCCAGCAACACGTCGGTGACCCGCATCCGTGCCAACGGCGTGGATGCGCTGTACAGCAAGAGCACCCTGGTGGACGGCGTGGCGCACTTCGAGTGCATCGCCAGCAGCAGTGGCACCTGCCACTACCTGCTGCTTGACCCGTCCTGTAGCAAGGGCACCGCGTGCGCGAAGCCACCGCTGCACCGGTTGGCGGTGGCCGCCGGCAAGACCGAACAGATGGCCGGGTTGCCGGCCGGTTTCAACCAGTGCGTCAGCGAGCAGCCCAAAGAACAATGCCACCGTGAGTGATCACGATGGCATTGTGGCTCCCCCCACTTTCCGGGTTGGTCAGTACGCGGGTTGCAGGTGCAGGTTGCTGCGGTTGTCCTGCTCGCCCACGTGGTTGAGCTGGCCGACCAGTTCGGTGTGCTGCTGCATCCGCCCGATCTCGCGCATGATGCGGATGTCTTCGTGGCGAAGCTCGCGGCGCGCGCTGACGGCCTGCTTGTAGTCCAGTACCTCAGGATAATGCTGGGCCATGTCCAGCGCTTCGGCCACGCATTCCACGCTGTCGGCGTCGGAGGTGATGCGGGCGCGGCTGTTGAAGGCCTTCATCCAGCGCTCGAAACCGGCGGTATGGTCGAACATGTTGGCCATGAACCAGATCACGAACAGGATGGAAATCCACGAGCCGAACACGATCACCACGCGGGTGAAGGTGATATGGAAGTCGTCTTTCCACAGGTAGTTGGAGATCAGGCCCAGGATCAGCAGCGACGCTGCCTGCCAGCCGACAATCGAGGCCATCAGCCACTGGCCCTTGGCCTTGGCCAGCACCGCCACTTCCTCGCGGATCTGCTGCTCGCTCTTGTTACGCCAATGCGCGACCTGTTTTTCGAACGGGCTGCTATACAGCTCGTTGTCCTGCAACAGCAAACCCAAACCCTTGAACAAAGCGATCATGACGTGCTCCTTCTGGAACGTGCGGCAGCGCATTGGACGAACGTGAGGCGGATTCAGTTCTAGCACTTCCAGCGGGTCGTGCAATGGGGGAAATGCGAAGCTGCCGGACGGATATTTCTGAATGCGGGTGGCCTGATGCGGTGCATCATCGCGATCGCAGCCTGCGACAAGATGTCGCAGGTAAAATCATGCTGCACCCGCACATCGAACGCCGGGTAAGCGCAGGGGCTCCCCGCAGGCCCCGGGATCGGCCAGAATCGGCGCCGACCGCGCAGACTGCCGTCGCCTTCGCCCGATTGGACCCCCTGAGATGCCGCCGTTGCTGCACCGTCTTTCCCAGCCCGTCACCGCGCCCATCCGGCGCTGGGTGCTGGGCGCCTTCCCCCGCGGCCAGAGCGGCATCGAGTACGACCATCCGCGCGGCGACCCGGGCTGGTTCGGCCCCCACAGTGCCACTTGGCGCGTGCATTCGGAATTTCCCGGCATGCTCGCCGGCGGCCTGTGCGCGTTGATGCTGCAGACCCTGCACCCGCTGGCCCTGGCCGGGGTGTACGACCACTCCAACTTCCGCGACGACCTGGTTGGGCGGCTGCGACGCACCACGGCCTTCGTGGCCGGCACCACGTATGCGCCCAGCAGCGAGGTGGACGCGCTGGTGGCCAAGGTGAAACGCATCCATGCGCAGGTACGCGGGCACAGCGCCGACGGGCGCGCGTATTCAGCCGATGATCCGGCCCTGCTCACCTGGGTCCACGTGACCGAGGCCTACGGTTTCCTGCAGGGCTGCCGGCGCTACTGCCGCGAGGTGCCCGGCGCGGTGGCCGACCAGTATTACCGCGAGTACAAGCGCGTCGCCGAGGCCTTGGGCGCCACCGACGTGCCCGCGTCAGAAGCGGAGGTGGACGCATACTTCGCCCGGCAGTTGCCGCAGCTTCGGTTCGATGCGCGCTCGCGCGAAGTGCTGGGGGTGTTGTCGGGCATCCGCCTGCCGGTGCCGATGGCCGGGTTGTCGCGCGAGCTGTTCCTGGGCGCGGGCGCGGCGCTGTTGCCGGACTGGGCCGAGGCGATGCTGGAACGCACGGGGATGCAGCGCGCACAGGCACGCACCTACGCGCGCATGCTGCGCGCGATGACCCCGTTGTTCCGGCGCGCGCTGCAGGACGGCCTGGCCCCGCGTGCCTGCGCACGGATGGGCCTGCCGGCCAGCGTGCTGGCCGAGTGGCCTTCCCCGTAGAGCCGACCGTTGGTCGGCTGCGCCATCGCCGCACGGCCCGGATTGGCGTGCGGGCGTGCAACACCACGCCGATGCGCGCCGGCCGTTCACCGCGCACCCAGACGCGAAAACGGGCGCCGAAGCGCCCGTTCCCGGGTGTCACCGTTGCGCGGTGAGACCGATCACCACACCTTGACCCGCTTGTCCGGGGCCAGGTACAGCTTCTGGCCGTCCTTGACCTCGAACGCCGGGTACCACGCGTCCAGATTGCGCACGGTGAGCGCGCGGAACTGACCCGGTGCATGCACGTTGGTCAGCAGCGAGTTGCGCAGGGCCTGCTCGCGCGCCTTGCTGCGCCAGGCCTGGGCAAAGCCCAGGAAGAACCGCTGGTCCGGGCTGAAGCCTTCCAGGGTCTGGCCCGGCTTGCCCTGCAGCGACAGCTGGTAGGCGTCGTAGGCGGTGGCCAGGCCGGCCACGTCGGCGATGTTCTCGCCCAGGGTCAGGCGGCCGTTGACCGACACGCCCGGGAACGGCTGGTAGCTGCTGAACTGCGCGGCCAGCGCGTCACCGGCGGCGTTGAACTTCTTCAGGTCATCGGCCGTCCACCAGTTGTGCAGCTTGCCGGTTTCATCGAACAGCGCACCGGCATTGTCGAAGCCGTGGCTGATCTCATGGCCGATCACCGCACCGATGGCGCCGTAGTTCACCGCGTCGTCGGCAGCGCCATCGAAGAACGGCGGCTGCAGGATCGCGGCCGGGAACACCAGGCGGTTTTCCAGCGGCACGTTCATCGCGTTGATGGTCTGCGGCAGCATCGCCCACTCGCCGTGGTCGACCGGCTTGCCCAGCTTGGCGATGTTGCGCTGGTACTCGAACTGCTCGGCGCGCTCGGCATTGCCCAGGGCGTCGTCGCGCTTGATCTCCAGGCCGGTGTAGTCGCGCCAGGTCTCCGGGTAACCCATGCCCACGGTCAGCCCGGCCACCTTGGCCTTGGCGTGCGCCTTGGTCTGCGGCGACATCCACGCCAGCGCGTCGATGCGCTTGGCGAAGGCGGCGATGATGTTCTTGGCCATCTCGTCGGCACGGGCCTTGGTGGCCGGGTCGAAGTGGCGTTCCACATACAGCTTGCCGATGGCCTCGCCGACGGCGTGGTTGCTGTCATCCACCGCGCGCTTCCAGCGTTCGCTCTGCTGCGGGGTGCCGTTCAAGGTGGTGCCGTGGAAGGCGAAACGCGCATCGGCGAAGGTCTTGGGCAGGTACGGCGCGGCACGGTCCAGCGCGTGGAAGGCCAGGTAGTCCTTCCACACGTCCAGCGGCTCGGTGGCCACCAGGCGCGAGATGCCGGCCACGGCCTTGGGCTGCCACACGATGAAGTCCTGCTGCTCGCCCAGCTTGGCCCCGGCCAGGAACGCGGCCCAGTCCATGCCCGGCGCCTTGGCGTTCAGGTCGGCCTGCTTCCAGGCATTGGCGCCCTTGGCCACGTCATTGGTTTCTTCCTGGGTGGCGTGGGCCTGGGCGATCTTGGTCTCCAGCGCCAGGATGCGCTGCGCCTTGGCCGCCGGGTCGGCCACCCCAGCCAGCTGCAGCACCTGGGCGATGTACGCCTGGTACTGCTTGCGCAGTTCGGCCATGCGGCCGCCCTGCAGGTAGAAGTCGCGGTCGGGCAGGCCCAGGCCACCCTGCACCAGGTACGGCGCATTGCGGTCCGGCTGCAGCAGGTCCACCGACACCCACACGCCGAACAGGCGGTCGGTGTAGAAGTTGGTCGCATTCAGCAGGTCGACGTCGGCGCGCAGGGTGCCGCCCAGGGTGGTGGCCAGCGCGGCCTTGTCGGCGATCCCGCCGATGGCGTCCAGTTCCGGCTTCACCGCGGCCACGCCACGCGATTCGATGCCGGCCTCGTCCATGAATGCGGCGTAGTAGTCACCGATCAGCTTCGCTTCGCCGCCGGCCTTGGTGTCGGCGGCGGCGCCTTCGAGGATGGCGCGGGTGTCGGCCAGGGTCTTCTCGGCAATCACGTTGAAGCTGCCGTAGCTGGAGCGGTCGGCCGGGATCTCGGTGTTCTTCACCCAGCTGCCGTTCGCAAAGCCGAAGAAGTCGTCACCGGCGGCGACGCTGCGGTCCATGCCGGTGGCATCGAAGCCGAAGCTGCCCAGCTGCGGCTTGGGCGCGACCGGTGCCGCGGCGGGGCTGTCCGGCGCGGTGGCGGCGGGGGCGGCCGGCTCACGGTCGCAGGCGCTCAGGCCCAGCGACAGGCTGGCGGCGATGGCAAGCATCAGGGTAGGGCGGCGCAGCTTGGACATGGACTTCTCAGGCAACGGGGAAACCTCAAGTCTAATCCCCCCGGCAGCGGGTTGGTTGCCGCTGCAACCGCACCTGGCTGTGCCAAGCGTGGCCGTTCCCCACGCGGCGCGCGGCCGGGGCTCTTCCCGTGCTGCACGCGCTGGTGCATGCTGGCAGACAGGATTCGGGGCGCGCCTGCGTGCAGTCACGGCGGGGCGACGCAGAGGTCAAGAATCCCGGGCTTCGGCCGCTCAGGTTTGGGGAAACCAGGAAGCGTTTACGCATGAAGTCAGCCCATCGCAGCGGGAGAGGTCGGCAATGCCCGCGTTGAACCGCGCCTTGGCACGGCCATTGCGTACGATCGTGTGGCTGGGCGTCAGCCTGGGCGTGCTGCTGGCCGTTGGGCTGGCGATGACGCTGGCCAACGATTACCAGCGCCGCCAGGAAGCCGCGCAGCGCCAGAGCGCGGCGCTGGCCACCGGCTCGCAGCGCCTGCTGCGGCTGGAACTGCGCAACCTGGAACGGGCCATGCTGGGCATCGCCGAGGACGGCGCCTTGCTGTTCGAACGCGTGCCGACGCAGGCGCCGGACCTGCTGGACGACGCCATCGGCGGGGTGCTGCAGCGGCATGCCGAGCTGGACAGCATCGTGGTGGTGGACCAGTACGGCCGCGCACTGACCAGCGGCAGCGGCGACCTGTACCTGCCGCTATGGGCCGTGGATACCAATCGCGGCAGCGACAGCCGGCTGTACCTGGGGCCGCCGCAGCAACGCAACGCGCAGCGCTGGGTGCTGCCGCTGGCGTTGCGCATGGGCGACGACCGCTGGCTGCTGAGCCGGCTGCACACCAGTGAGCTGCAATCGATCATCGGTGGCATGGACACCGGCGAGCAGGGCGTCATCTCGATCACCGATGCGCAGGGCTACGTGCTGGCGCGCAGCCCGGACACCGTGGGCCTCACCGGCCAACGCTTCGGGCTGGGCAAGCGCGAGATGCTGCGCCGCGATGCCGTGGTCCCGCTGGGCGTTGAAACCAGCGCCATCGACAACATCGAGCGGATTTCCACGCTCACCACCCTGGGCCAGTACCCCATCGCGGTGTACGCCGGGTTGGGCCGCGCCGACGTGTTGGCGCCCTGGTGGCCCTACGTGCAGGCGTCGGTGGCGTTGTACCTGCTGTACTGGGGCGTGTTCGCGCTGGTATTCGTGAGCGTGCGCCGTGCCACCCGCAGCCAGGATGCGCTCACCGAGGAACTGCGCACCGGCCACGCCGAGCTGTTGATGGCGCACCAGGTGGGCAAGGTGTGCACCTGGTACGTGGACGAGGACGCCTCGCTGTTGCGCTGGTCGCCGCTGGCCCGGGAGATCTTCGGCATCGAGACCGAAAGCCTGCCGGTGGCCGCGTTCTTCGCGCGGGTGCACCGCGAGGACGCCGAGCGCATGCAGCTGGCGTTCGACAACGCCTTCGCCGGCAACGGCGTGCTGGACGAAATGTTCCGGGTGGTGCTGCCCGGCGGCGCCGTACGCTGGGTGTCAGCGCGCGGGCAGCGGGTGGCGGTGGTTGACCGGCAGCGGCGCATGATCGGCGCGCTGACCGATGTGAGCGAACGCGTGCAGGCGCTGGCCCGCGTGCAGCAGGCCGAGCGCCAGTTCCGGCTGCTGTTCGACCGCAACCCGGCCCCGTTCTGGGTGTTCGACCCGGACACGCTGCGCTTCATGGAGGTCAACGAGGCGGCGGTGAAGCAGTACGGCTACAGCCGCGACGAGTTCCTGTCGATGAGCATCCTGGATATCCGTCCGCGCGAAGGCTGGGACGAGATCCGCGGTGCGATTTCGCGCGCCACCATCGGCGATGCCCAGGACGCGCAGGTACGCGTGCACCGGCGCAAGGACGGCACCCTGTTCGAGGTGCGCGCGCATCTGTCGCGGCTGGATTTCGACGGTCGCCAGGCCTGCCTGGTGCTGGCCGAGGACATCAGCGAGCGCCTGGCCTACGAGCGCGACCTGGCCTACCACGCCACCCACAACCCGGCCACCGGGCTGCTCAACACCCGCGCGCTGGCCGCACAGCTGGACGAGGAAGGCGGCGGCTACACCATCGCCTACGTGCAGTTCCGCGGGCTGCAGCTGGTGGCCGACACGCTGGGCCGCGAAGTGGGCGATGTGGTACTGCAGGCCATGGCCAAGCGCCTGGGCGGGCTGGGAACGCGCTATGGCTTGCTGGCCTTCCAGCCGGCCGAAGATTTCATCTTCGCCATCCGCGACGACCACGAGCGCCAGACCGCACTGGATACGCTGGTGCAGACGGTCTCGGAGCCGGTGCGCGGGCAGGACTGGCTGCACCAGTTCGAGCCGCGGATCGGCGTGGCGGTGAAGTTCGACGGCGACAACGTGCCGGCCGAACAGCTGATCGGCATGGCCGCACAGGCCGCGCACGCCGCACGTGACGAGGGCAGTGTGATTGCCTGGTTCGACACCACGGTGAGTTCGCGGCTGGCCGAGCGGCTGCGCCTGGCCGGGCGCATCCACAGCGCGATCGACAGCGAGTTCGAGCTGTACTACCAGCCGATCTGCCATGCCAGCGACGGCACGCCGGCGGCGCTGGAAGCGTTGCTGCGCTGGCCGCAGGCCGATGGCAGCTTCATTCCGCCGGGCGAGTTCATCCAGCTGTGCGAAGACACCGGGTTGATCCTGGCGTTGGGGCGCTGGGTGATCCGGGCGGCGGCGCAGGCGCAGCGACGGTTGGCTGATGCGGGCTGGCCGTTGCCGATCGCGGTGAACGTGTCGGCGGTGCAGTTCTTCAACAGCGACCTGGTGGCCGAGTTCGCACGGGCCACGCAGGAGTTCGGGCTGGAACGCGGCGCGTTGCAGGTGGAACTCACCGAGAGCAGCCTGATGCGCAAGCCGGCCCAGGCCAAGCAGACCATGCAGCGGCTGCACGAGCAGGGCGTGTGCATTTCGCTGGACGACTTCGGCACCGGGTATTCCAACATGTCCTACCTGCAGCACCTGCCGCTGGACATCCTGAAGATCGACCGCAGCTTCGTTTCGGATGTGGAAACCAATCCGCGCAATGCATCGATCTGCCGCGCGCTGTTGTCGCTGGGCCACAGCATGGGACTGACGGTGATCGCCGAAGGCGTGGAAACGCCGGGCCAGCATCAGTGGCTGGCCGCGCACGGCTGCGACCAGGTGCAGGGCTACCTGCTCGGGCGCCCATCGCCACTGGTCGAGGTCATCGCGCGGTTGGAAACCGCCGAGGCCACCTGATGCGAGGCAGCCGGGCAGCGCCGGGCTCTGCCCGGCCGCTTCACCCGCACACGCCGGGATTTCGGCGGCGCCCGGCGTTGCGACACGGTCGCGCATGATGCGCATTGTTCGGCCGTCAGCATGCCGTAGCGCCGGGCTCTGCCCGGCCGCTTCACCCCACCACGCCGGGATTCACCCCAACGCCTCCACCAGGTAATCGATGAAGCTGCGCACCTTCGGGGCCAGATGGTTGCGGCTGGTGTAGACGGCGAAAATGCTGATCGGTGCGATCTCCCAGTCGGGCAGCAGGCGTTCCAGGCGGCCGTCGGCCAGCGCGTCGGCGATCAGGAAGTCCGGCTGCAGGATGATGCCCATGCCGGCCAATGCGGCTTCACGCAGCACGTCGCCGTTGTTGGCGCGCAGGCCGCCGTGCACCGGCACGGACACCTCGCCGCGCGGGCCGCGCAGCTGCCAGCTGTCGCCGCCACCCCAGTAGCTGTAGCCCAGGCATTCGTGGCCGGCCAGGTCTTCGGGCTGTTGCGGGCGGCCATGGGCGTCCAGGTAGGCGGGGGCGGCACACAGGGTGATGTGGGTGCCGGCCAGCTTGCGTGCGATCAGCGCCGGGTTCGGCTGGCGGGTGATGCGGATGGCCACGTCGTAGCCTTCTTCCACCATGTCCACCAGGCGGTCGGACAACGACAGATCCAGCTGCACCTGCGGGTAGCGCGCGCGGTAGCCGGCCAGCAGCGGGCCCAGCCGGGCGATGCCGTAGCTGACCGGGGCGTTCACCCGCAGCAGGCCCGACGGCTCCAGCGCCTGCGCGCCGATGCCCGCTTCCAGGGCGTCGAACTGGGCCAGCAGCTGCACGCATTGCGCGTAGTAGGCCGCGCCGGTGCTGGTGGGGCTCACCCTGCGCGTGGTGCGGTTGAGCAGGCGCGTGGACAGCCGCTTTTCCAGCGCGGCGATCTGCCGGGTGACGCCGGCGGTGGACAGGTCCAGGGCCTGGGCAGCCGCGCTGAAGCCGTTGCGTTCCACCACCGCCACGAAGACACGCATCGCGTCGAGGGTATCCATTGTTTCAGATCCTGTAATAAACAGCGTCGTCTGATCGTATTTATCGCCACGGCTGAGCGCAATAACCTGTCGCCATCCTAGTCCGCGAGGTGTCCCATGCCTACCACCGCTGTCCGCGTTTCCTCGCTCGCCCCTGTCGGCGCCACCCTGCTGCGTTGGAGCCTGGGCGTGCTGTTCCTGGTGCACGGCCTGACCAAGCTGCTGGTGTTCACCCCGGCCGGCACCGCGGCGTACTTCCAGTCGCTGGGCCTGCCCGGCGCGCTCGGTTACGTCGCCCTCGTGCTGGAACTGACCCTGGCCGCTGCGCTGTTGCTGGGCGTGTACGCGCGCTGGGTAGGGCTGCTGGGCGTGCCGCTGCTGCTGGGCACCATCGTCAGCGTGCACGGTGCCAATGGTTTCAGCTTCGCCAATGCCGGCGGCGGCTGGGAATACCCGGCGTTCTGGGCGCTGGCGCTGCTGGTGCTGTTCTGCATCGGGGACGGCAAGTGGACGCTCGCCTCGCGCTGAGCACCGCACCGTCGTTGATCCTTTTCTGGAGCCTGTGATGTCCCGTCTGCCTTCGCTGTACATCTCCCATGGTTCGCCGATGACCGCGCTCCATCCCGGTCTGGTCGGCGAACGCCTCGCGGCGCTGGCCGCACAGTTGCCGCGCCCGCGCGCCATCGTGATGGCCTCGGCGCACTGGCTGACCCACCAGCCGGCGGTGGGCGCCCACGCGCAACCACCGACGATCCACGATTTCGGCGGCTTCCCGCAGGCGCTGTTCGACCTGCAGTACCCGGCCCCGGGCGATCCGGCGCTGGCCGGCGAGATCGCCACGCGGCTGGCGGCGGCCGGGCTGCCGACCGCGCTGGACACCACCCGCGGTCTCGACCACGGCGCGTGGGTGCCGCTGCGCTTCCTGTACCCGCAGGCCGACATTCCGGTGGTGCCGCTGGCAATCCAGCCGCTGCTGGGGCCGGCCCACCAGTTCGCGCTGGGCCGCGCGCTGGCCCCGCTGCGCGAGCAGGGTGTGCTGGTGATCGGCTCGGGCAGCATCACCCACAACCTGCACGACTGGGGCCATTACCAGGACGGCAAGGAAGCGCCGTACGTGCGGCCCTTCATCGACTGGGTGGAGCAGCGCCTGCAGGACAACGACACCGCCGCGCTGCTCGACTACCGTGCCCGTGCGCCGCACGCGGTCAAGGCACATCCGACCGACGAGCACCTGCAGCCGCTGCATGTGGCGATGGGCGCGGCCGGGGGTGACACGCTGGGTGCGCAGCGCATCGATGCGGGTATCGACGCGGGGTTCCTGGCGATGGACATCTACCGCTTCGACGGGGCTGCGGCATGAGCACGCTGCACGCCGTGGTGCGCCCCGCCACCGGCCCGGCGCACGGGCTGGTGGTGCTGCTGCATGGCGTGGGCAGCAACGAACGTTCGCTGCAGGCGCTGGCGCACGGCCTGGACCCGCGCGTGGAGGTGGTGCTGCCGCGTGCGCCGCTGGCGTTCGGGCCGGATGCGTTCGGCTGGTTCACCGTGCAGTTCGGCGCGCAGGGGCCGGTGATCGACCCCGCGCAGGCCGAGGCAAGCCGCCTGCTGCTCATCGATTACGTGCGTGCACTGCAGTCACAGCACGGCGTGGATGCCGCGCACACGCTGGTGGCCGGCTTCAGCCAGGGCGGCATCATGAGTGCCAGCGTGGCCCTCACCGCGCCGCAGGTGGCCCGCCGGTTCGCGATCCTGTCCGGGCGGATCCTGCCGGAGATCGCACCGCACATTCCCGCCGATATCGCCACGCGTGGCGTGCGCGGGTTGATCCTGCACGGTGAGCAGGACAGCAAGCTGCCGTTCGCGCTGGCCACCGCCGCAGCGGCGCGGCTGCAGGCGCTGGGCGTGGAGCATGCACTGCACGGCTACCCGGCTGATCACACGCTGACCGCTGCGATGCAGGTCGATTTCAACGCGTGGACCACGCGCGCGCTGCTGTCCGGCCACTGAGCCGCGGCAACCCCGGCGTTCGCGCAGGCGGATGGGTGTGGTAGTTTTTTTGCAGTTTCCGGCGCCTGGCTGCCTGCAGCCTCCCCCTCGCGCCGTCCACTGGAAAATGCATGCATACCATTGAAGTCGTCCTGGCGATGCTGGTGGCCGTGGTCGCCAGCGGCTATCTGGTCCGGGTGTTGCCCCTGTCGTTGCCGCTGCCGTTGGTGCAGATCGGCCTGGGCGCGGTCATCGCCGGGGTGTTCAACCGTGGCCACGCGCTGGAACCGGAGATGTTCTTCCTGCTGTTCCTGCCGCCGCTGCTGTTCCTGGACGGCTGGCGCATTCCCAAGCAGGGCCTGTTCCGCGACAAGGGCGTGATCCTGGAGCTGGCGTTCGGCCTGGTGGTGTTCACCGTGATCGGCGCCGGCTTCCTGATCCACTGGATGATTCCGGTGATGCCGCTGGCGGTGGCCTTCGCGCTGGCGGCGATCATCTCGCCCACCGACCCGGTGGCGGTGGGATCGATCGCATCGCGTGCGCCCATTCCCAAGCGGCTGATGCACATCCTGGAAGGCGAGTCGCTGTTGAACGATGCCTCCGGCCTGGTCTGTTTCCGCTTTGCCGTGGCCGCGGTGATGACCGGCAGCTTCTCGCTGGCGACCGCCTCGCTGACCTTCCTGTGGGTAGCGTTGGCCGGTGTGGCGATCGGCGCGGCGGTCACCCTGGGCGTGTCCACCTTCCAGCGCTGGCTGTGGCGGCGGTTCGGCGAGGAGCCCGGTGCGGCGCTGCTGGTCAACCTGCTGATTCCGTTCGCGGCCTATCTGCTGGCCGAAGAAGCCAACGCGTCGGGCATCCTTGCGGCGGTGGCCGCGGGCATCACCATGAGCTACGTCGAGCTGACCGGCCGGGTGTCGGGCAGCATGCGCGTGCAGCGCGCGGCCGTGTGGGGAATGCTGCAGTTCAGCTTCAACGGCATCATGTTCGTGCTGCTGGGCGAGCAGCTGCCGGGCATCGTTGAACGCGCCATCACCACCGTCAGCGAGAGCGGCCACCACAGCGCGTGGTGGCTGCTGGTGTACGTGGTGGTGATCAACCTGGCGCTGGTGCTGCTGCGCCTGGCCTGGGTGTGGCTGTCGCTGCGCTGGAGCGTGCTGCGGGCGCGCCACCGCGGTGAAGCGCGGCCGGGCACGTCGTGGCGGATCGTGGTGGCCACCTCGCTGGCCGGCGTGCGCGGTGCGATCACCCTGGCCGGCGTGCTCACCCTGCCGCTGTTCCTGCCTGATGGCAGCGCCTTCCCGGCGCGCGACCTGGTGATCTTCCTGGCGGCGGCGGTGATCCTGGTATCGCTGGTCGGCGCCAGCGTGGCATTGCCGCGGTTGCTGAAGGGGCTGGAGCTCCCGGCCGATTCGGGCGAGCGCAAGGCCGAGGACCTGGCCCGGCGGCTGGCGTCCAAGGCGGCGCTGGCCGGGGTGGAACGCATGCGCCAGCAGCTGGTGCAGAACCAGACCACCGAGAACGTGCAGCTCTACAACGACGCCGCCTCACGGGTCAGCCTGCTGTACCAGCGCAATCTCGAGAAGGACGACGGCCCGGATGCGGACCCGGAAAAGGTGCAGCGCATGGAGCAGGGCTACCGCCAGCTGCGCGGCGCCGGGCTCACCGCCGAGCGCGAGGAGCTGTTCCGGTTGACCCGGCGCGGCACCATCTCCGACGAGGTCTCGCGCAAGCTGATCCGCAACCTGGACCTGCTGGAAACCCGCCAACGCGATTGAAACCGGGACGCGCCCGCCCCCCGGGGGGTAGAGCCACCCCATGGGTGGCTGTCGCGATGCCCGATGCCTGGGGCGCGCCTTACCCGGGAAACAGCCACCCATGGGGTGGCTCTACCCCCCGGGGGCCGGCCGTTACGGGCCGGCCATCAACGCGGGTTACGCGTCGGCTTTCTGGTCCAGGTAATACGCCACCACGGTGCCCTTGATCTTGATGGTCATCGGGTTGCCACGGCGGTCACGGGCCTTGCCGGCCTGCACGCGGATCCAGCCTTCGCTGACCGAATACTCTTCAACGTTGTCGCGCTCGACATCGTTGAAACGAATGCCCACGCCGCGCTCCAGGGCGGCCGCATCGTGGAAGGGGCTGGTCGGGTTGATCGCCAGGTGATCGGGAGGGGTATCGCTCATGGTCATTCAGTTGTGATGGCCACCACGGCCATCTTCCAGGCGCACAGGATAAACCGCGGCGTGGCCCACGCCGAATTTCGCTTCCTGCCAACGCCACTGCACGGCAGAATGCCCGCCTGCCTCAAGGAACTACCGGTCATGCCTGACAACAGCGATTATTTCGACTTCGAAGAAGACGAGCGCGATTTCGACGAAGACGACTTCGAGGCGCGGATCTGGAACCTGTTCGTGCTGATCAACCCTGGCGATGACGAGCTGGCGCTGCAGCAGTTCAACCGCTGGCGCGAGGCGCTGCTGGAAAGCGGCGAGGAGATCGACGAGGAGGCCGACTGGCTGCCGCCGCTGATGGCCGCCATCGCCTGGCAGTCCGGGTTCGAGGTGGACCGCGAGGATCCCGATGCGCTGGTGTCGGCGATCAACGAGCTGGCGGCACGCTGGAACCTTCAGCTGGACTGGGGTGGCGACCTGGACGATGAGGATTTCGCCGCCGCCACCGACGCCCCGGCGCTGATGGCCACCGCGCACGACCGCCTGCGCGAGCACAACTACGCGCTGTGGAGCGTGGATACGGGCAATGGCGGCCTGGCCGGCTGGATGGCGCTCAACCGCGACGATGACGCCATGCTGGCGCTGTGCTCGCTGCTGGGCGTGGAAGTGCGGCCGGGTTCGGACCCGTTCTGATGCGTGCTGCGGGTTGACCGGTGCGGGCCCGCGGCTTGCGTAGCAAGGCGTGGGGCGCAACGCGCGCACTCAATACCCGCCTACGGCAGGTATTGAGTGCGCGCGTTGGCGATGACGGCTTTGACCAGTGCGCGGTCGGTGTGCCGCGAGATGGCCTGTGCGCCCAGTTCGATGGCCTGCAGGCGCAGCGGGGCGGGGACGTCGTAATGCGCGCCGCTGGGGCGGTTCTGGAACGCCCGCCGCGGAATCCCGAGCTGCGCCGCCATGGCGTGCAGCTCGGGCAGGGTGTCGGCCATCAGATGCGCCCAGCGCTCGCCGCGCCAGGGGTGGACTGCATCGTCGATATAGACCGTCACCGGGCGGCCGTGACTCAGGCCTGCGGCTTGTCGTCGCTGGCGGCCGGGGTGGCGTCGGCGGCGGCATCGGTGCCAGCCTCGTCTGCCACCGGGGCGTCGTCGCTGGCGTCGGCAGTGGTTTCAGCGGTTTCGGCGTCGTCGCCTTCTTCGCCTTCCACACCTTCAAACTCGGACACCAGCTGGGCCAGGTAGTCGTCGGCGGTCTTGCCTTCGTCGGCGGCCAGGTCGTCGATCAGCTGCTGCAGCTGGGTCGAGTACTCCAGGTTGACCTTGCGGCCTTCCTTTTCCTGCACGTTGGACAGGTGCTTGAGCATGGCGAGCATCGGGATCGGGTTGTCGGCGTTGCCCATGGTCTGGCCGCCGATGGCCAGCAGCCATTCGGTGCCCTGCAGGCCGATCGCGGCCACTACCTGGCCCTCTTCGTTGGTCAGCACGGCATGGTTCTGCACCTGCTGCTGGGCGTTGAGGCGGTTGATCGGGCGCTTGGGCTGCAGCTTCTTGCGCTTGTCGCGCTTGGCCTTGGACTGCTTGGACATGGTGGGATCTATCTGTACGTGGAAAGCGGCCATTGTAATGGGGGTTGGCCGCAGGCGTCGGCCCTTCCGGTCATGCCCCCATCGAATGCGGCCCACCGCGGTAGGGTCGGGTCCCAACCGACTGCCGGTAGCCTGTCCACGCCCGGGGACGCATGGCCTCCAACGACATGGCGTCTGGAAGCGGCCATTCCGTTGAAGGTCATGCCCCTATCGAACGCTGCCCATGCGCGTGCAGTCGGCTGGGGCGCGACCCTACCAGCGCGCGAGGCGTGCATCGTCTGGGCGTGCAGGCATCAACCGAACGTGGCGCGCGACATGGCGTCTGGAAGCGGTCATTCCGTTGAAGGTCATGCCCCTATCGAACGCTGCCCATGCGCGTGCAGTCGGCTGGGGCGCGACCCTACCAGCGCGCGAGGCGTGCATCGTCTGGGCGTGCAGGCATCAACCGAACGTGGCGCGCACCGACCGGCCGTGCGGCCCTCCGACCGGCCCGCACGGCTGACCGACCCCCGACCGGCCCCGGTCAGGGCGTCGCCGCCGGGGCCTGTGCGGCGTGGATGTCGGCGTCGCCGGTGGTGGGCGACAACGCCACCTCCTGCCCGGCACCGGCCAGCGCTGCCGCTTCGGCTGCCTTGGTCATCACCACGATGCTGATGCGGCGATTGATCGGGTTGTCCGGCTGGGCCTTGTCGAACAGCACCGACGAGGACAGGCCGACCACCCGGGTTACCTTCTCTTCGGTCATGCCACCGTCCAGCAACGCGCGCCGGGCGGCGTTGGCGCGGTCGGCGCTGAGCTCCCAGTTGCTGTAGCCGTGCACCGCGTTGTAGGCGGTGGTGTCGGTGTGGCCGGTGATGCTGATCCGGTTCGGCACGTGATTGATGAACTGCGACAGCTCGCGCAGGATCTCGCGGGTGTACGGCTTGAGCGCCGCACTGCCCATGTCGAACATCGGGCGGTTCTGCTTGTCCACGATCTGGATGCGCAGGCCTTCCGGGGTCAGGTCCAGCAGCAGCTGGTCCTTGAACGGCTCCAGCGCCTGGCTCTTGCTGATGGCCTCTTCCAGCTCCCGCTTCAGCGCTTCCAGCTGCTGCTGTTCGCGCTCGCGTTCGGTCTGCGGGATCGGCTTGGCGGTCTGCTGGGCCTGGAACGGGTCGTTGCTGTTGCCGCGCGAGATGTCGGTGGCGCCGCCCAGTTTGATCATCGAGGTGCTGGCCCCGCCCGGACCGGCCATGCCGGGCGCCGGGGTGGAACTCTGCCCGACCAGCGGGCTGGGGTTGCGGAAGTACTCGGAAATGGCCGCGCGCTCAGGCTTGGTGGTGGCGGCCATCAGCCACAGCACCAGGAAGAACGCCATCATCGCGGTGACGAAGTCGGCGTAGGCCACTTTCCAGGCGCCGCCATGGTGGGCAGCGTGGCCGGCCTTCTTGACCCGGCGGACGATGACGGTGGGTTTGTTCTCGGCCATGGGGGTGCCTTACTTGACCGTCTTCAGGTGCTGCTCGAAGGCGCTGAAGCCCGGGCGCACGTTCGAGGGCAGGGTCTTGCGGGCGAATTCCAGTGCGATCTTCGGGTTGTAACCGCGCAGGCAGGCCAGCAGCGCGGTCTTCACCGACTCATAGATGCGGCTGTCCTGTTCGGCGCGCGCTTCCACCGCCGCGGCCAGCGGGCTGACGAAGCCGTAGGCCAGCAGGATGCCCAGGAAGGTACCGACCAGCGCGCCGGCCACGTGCGCGCCCACTTCGGTGATTTCGCCGCCGATCGAACCCATGGTGATCACGATGCCCAGCACCGCGGCCACGATGCCGAAGCCGGGCAGGCCGTCGGACACCTTGTTGAGCACCGCCGAGGGCTGCATCGCTTCGGCATGGTGCTTTTCCAGCTCCAGCTCCAGCAGCGGCTCCAGTTCGTGCGGCTCGATGTTGCTGCCGATCATCAGGCGCAGGCAGTCGGTGATGAAGTCCACCAGGTGGTGGTCGGCCTGCACCTTGGGGTAGTTGGCGAAGATGCTGCTTTCAGCCGGGCGCTCCACATGGTCTTCGAGCGCCATGAAGCCTTCGCGGCGGGCCTTGTTCAGCAGTTCGTAGAGCAGGCTCAGGACGTCGATGTAGTCCTGCTGCTTGTAGGCCGGGCCCTTGAACACGCCCACGGTGGCCTTCAGGGTCTGCTTGACGGTCTTGAACGGGGTGCCGACCAGGAACGCGCCCAGTGCCGCGCCGCCGATGATGACCAGCTCATAGGGCTGCCACAGGGCGCCCAGCTTGCCGTGCGCGCCGACGTAGCCGCCGAGCACGCTGATGATGACGATGAGGAATCCAACGATGATGAGCATGGGGCCGGCGCGGAGTAGGGGATACCTCCATGTCGGCCCCGCCCCCGGTTTTCTGAAGGGGGGCGTTCGCTCAATGTCACACTTTTACGGATTCAGCCGGCCGGTTGCGCCTCGGCCCCGCCGCGCTGCAGCGGATCCGGATAGGCCTGTCCGTTCGGGGTGAACGACAGCGAGACCGAGTTCAGGCAGTGGCGCTCGTGGGTCGGCGGCGGGCCATCGGGGAACACATGGCCGAGATGGCTGTCACACCGCGCGCAGACGATCTCGGTGCGGATCATGCCGTGGCTGATGTCGCGGATCTCGCGCACGTGGGCCGGATCGAACGGGGCGAAGAAGCTGGGCCAGCCGGTGCCGGAGTCGAACTTGGTGCTGGAGCGGAACAGCGGCAGCCCGCACAGGCGGCAGCCGTAGACGCCGTCCTGCTTGTTGTCCAGGAACACGCCGCAGAACGGCGCTTCGGTGCCGTGCTGGAGCAGCACGCGGCGTTCGTCGGCGCTGAGGCCGGCCACCAGGGCGTCGCGCTGGGCGTCGCTGGGGGGAGAGAGATCGAAGGCGGTCATTGGCGGTTCCTCGCGGGGGTGGGTTCAAGATTGGGCCGGGATGGCGGGCTTCAAGCCAGCGCCCCGCTGACCCGGGCGCGTTCATGGTGCTGATACCCGCGTGGGTGCAAGGTGCAGTATCGATCACCGCCGGAGCCTGCCATGTGCCGCCACGTCCGCTTCGCCACCGCGCTGGGCCTGATGCTGTTGCCGGCCATCGGCATGGCCCAGATCGGCCCCCCGCCCAGTCCCACCGCGACCCGCCCGGTGGTGGTGGCCCCGCCGGCGCCGCTGCCGACCCCCGTGCGCCCTGCACCGGTGGACAGCCTGTCCGGGCAGATGGCCCCGGTGAAGTCCAACAGCCAGGTCCAGCAGCAACTGCGCAGCCATCCCATCCAGGCGCGCGACACCGGCCCGGCGCAACCGATCCAGGGGCCGACCCTGCAACCCAAGGTGTATGACCGCCACGGACGGATCATTCCCGGCGCCAAACAGGTCGGGCCGAACCGGGTGCTCGATACCCGCACCGGCAAGTATTACGACGCCATTCCCAGTGGCGATGGGCAGCAGATCCGACCGTAAGCGGTGCGGCCGGGGGCAGTGCATGAACCGTGCACAAACCACGCCGCACAGTCAGCTGCATCAACGCGCCATCTCACCGCTTTTTCGCCTGTGTTTAACCGTTTTCGCGCGACCCTTTGCGTGCGCCGGAACGCGGCGTATTCCGAAGGGTTTTCCAGAAGAGTGCAATCATGACCAACCAGCAGAACCAGAAAGGCGGCAAGATGCCGCAGGAACAGCAGGGCAGTCAGCAACAGCACCAGAAGGCCGGACAGCAGAACCAGCAACAGTGGGACCAGCAGAACCAGAAGGGCAAGCAGCCGGACCAGCGTCACCCCGATTCCAAACAACAGCGCTGACGCGCGGGATTGCATGACCAAGGCGGTGCGCGCAAGCGCGCCGCCTTCTGCGTTGAGGGCCCCCGGTTCAATCCGGAATCGGCAGGGTCAGCGTTTCCTTCACCTCTTCCATCACGATGTAGCTCTTGGATTCGCGCACGTGCGGCAGGGTCAGCAGGGTGCTGCCGAGCAGCTTGCGGTAGGAGGCCATCTCGCTGATGCGCGCCTTGAGCAGGTAGTCGAAATCGCCCGACACCAGGTGGCACTCCAGCACGTTGGGCAGCTTCAACGCCGCGCGGCGGAACTCCTCGAAGATGTCGCCGGACTTGTAGGCCAGGCTGATCTCCACGAATACCAGCAGGCTGGCCTTGAGGTAATGCGGGTCGAGCTTGGCGTAGTAGCCGGTGATGGCGCCATCGCGTTCCAGCCGCCGCACCCGTTCGGTGCACGGCGTGGTCGACAGACCCACCCGTTCGCCCAGTTCGGTAAAGGAAATGCGGCCTTCGTCCTGCAGGATGCGCAGGATCTTGCGGTCGATCTTGTCCAGTTCGCGGGGGCGCACGGCCATCGGCGTCATCCAGGCATGGGGGTTGGCGCGACAATATCCTGTCATCGCTCCTAAAAACAGGGCAAAAGCTTGGTTTGGCCGGAATATACTTCCGCAATTATGGTCCCGGCACGCTCCAGTGCAGGGAATGATCGGGTCGGAGAAGCTACATGCGCGTTCTAGTCCTTGGCAGCGGCGTCATCGGCACCACCAGTGCCTGGTACCTGCGGCAGGCCGGGTTTGAAGTCACGGTCGTGGACCGCCAGCCCGGTCCGGCGCTGGAAACCAGTTTCGCCAACGCCGGCCAGCTGTCGTTCGGCTACACCTCGCCGTGGGCCGCGCCGGGCGTGCCGCTCAAGGCGGTCAAGTGGCTGTTCTCCGAGCACGCTCCGCTGGCCATCCGCCCCGGCCTGGACTGGCGCCAGTACGCCTGGCTGGCGCAGATGCTGCGCAACTGCACCCATGAGCGCTACGCGATCAACAAGGCGCGCATGGTGCGCATGTCCGAGTACAGCCGCGACTGCCTGAACGAGCTGCGCCGCGAGACCGGCATCGCATTCGAAGGCCGCGACCTGGGTACCACCCAGCTGTTCCGCACCCAGCAGCAGCTGGACGCCTCGGCGCAGGACATCGAAGTGCTGGCCCAGTACGGGGTGCCCTACAAGGTGCTGGACCGCGACGGCATCATTGCCCACGAACCGGCCCTGGCCGGGGTGGCCGACAAACTGGTCGGCGCGCTGTGGCTGCCGCGCGACCAGACCGGCGACTGCCAACTGTTCACCCGGCGCCTGGCGCAGATGTGCGTGGATGCCGGGGTCGAGTTCCGCTTCGACCAGGACATCGCCGGGCTGCAGACCGACGGCGACCGCATCACCGGCGTGCGCATCGACGGCAAGCTCGAAACCGCCGACCGCTACGTGGTCGCGCTGGGCAGCTATTCGCCGTCGCTGGTGGACCCGCTGGGCCTGCGCCTGCCGGTCTACCCGCTGAAGGGCTACTCGCTGACCCTGCCGATCACCAATGCGGCCATGGCGCCCACCTCGACCATCCTGGACGAGAGCTACAAGGTGGCGGTGACGCGCTTCGATGACCGGATCCGCGTGGGGGGCATGGCTGAAGTGGGCGGGTTCGACCTGTCGCTGTCGCCGCGCCGCCGCGCCACCCTGGAAAAAGTGGTGGGCGACCTGTACCCGGACGGCGGCGACCTGTCGCGCGCCGAGTTCTGGACCGGCCTGCGCCCGGCCACGCCCGATGGCACCCCGGTGATCGGCGCCACCCCGTATCGCAACCTGTTCCTCAACACCGGCCACGGCACGCTGGGCTGGACCATGGCCTGCGGTTCGGGCCGTTACCTGGCCGACCTGATGAGCGCGCGCCAGCCGCAGATCAGTACCGAAGGCCTGGATATCTTCCGTTACGGCCACACGGCCGCATCCGTTGTTCATAGTGAGCCCAAAGCATGCGCCCAGCCCGCGCGTTGATCGACCTGGACGCGTTGCGCGCCAATTTCATCCTTGCCCGTGAACTGGGCGGCGGTCGCAAGACCCTGGCGGCGATCAAGGCCGATGCCTACGGCCACGGCGCCGTGGCCTGCGCGCGCGCGCTGCAGGGCCTGGCCGACGCGTTCGGCGTGGCCTGCATCGAAGAGGCGCTGGAACTGCGCCAGGCCGGCATCACCACGCCGATCGTGCTGCTGGAAGGCTTCTTCGACGCCGACGAACTGCCGCTGATCGTGCAGCACGACCTGTGGTTCGCCGTGGGCGCACCGTGGCAGGTGGAGGCGGTGCTGGCCTTCCAGACCACCGCCCTGCTGAAGATCTGGTTGAAGCTGGACAGCGGCATGCACCGCCTGGGCCTGTCGCCGGCCGACTTCCGCGCCGCGCACGCCCGCCTGAGCGCGCTGCCGCAGGTGGCGCCGATGGTACTGATGAGCCACATGGCCCGCGCCGACGAGCTGGACAGCCAGCGCACCCGCGAGCAGGCCGACCTGTTCGCCGCCACCATCGATGGCCTGGCCGGTGAAACCAGCCTGTGCAATTCGCCGGCCCTGCTGGGCTGGCCGGACGTGCGCAGCGATTGGGTGCGTCCGGGGCTGATGCTGTACGGCGCCAACCCGCTGCCCACCCAGTCGGCGCTGACCGAGCGGTTGCGCCCGGTCATGATCATGCAGTCGAAGGTCTTCGCGGTGCGTGAGATCGGAATCGGCGAACCGGTCGGCTATGGCGCGCGGTTCGTCGCCGAGCGGCCGACCCGGGTCGGCGTGGTGGCCCTGGGCTATGCCGACGGCTACCCGCAGTTCGCCCCGAATGGCACCCCGGTGCAGATCGACGGGCAGCCCGGCACGCTGATCGGCCGGGTATCGATGGACATGCTGACCGTGGACCTGACCGACCTGCCGCAGGCCGGGGTGGGCAGCACGGTAACTCTGTGGGGCGAGTCACCGCGGCTGGATGTGCTGGCGCCGCTGTGCGGGGTGAGCGCCTACCAGCTGCCGTGCGCGGTCAAGCGTGTGCCGCACCAGCACCTGGGCGGCTGAGGGGACGCCACGCCTGGCGTGGCGCCACCGTCACCGGCTGGCGGTGGCGTCGCTGCGCAGGTCGCGGCGGACCCAGTCGTCCACCAGCCGCTTCTCATAGCGCAGCGGGTCGGTATCGCGCTGCAGGCCGATATTGTGCAGGTAACCGCTGTCCGACAGCTTGCGCTCGCCTTGCGCCAGCACCTGCCCCTGGGCATCGGTGAGGGTGAAGGTCAGCGCGATGCGCGGCGGGTAGACGTCGCGCAGGATGCGGATATCGTTGCCGCGCGGCCCGTGCCACGGCTCGTAGTCGCCGGCACGTTTGATATCGGTCAGGGTCACCTCCAGCCGCTGGCCGGGCTGCAGCTGCTTGCCGGCGCTGGTCTGCACATACGTGGCCAGTTGCTCGACCCAGTTGCCTCGCTGGGCTTCGAAGCGGTTGGTGCTTTGCCGGATCTCGCTGAACTGGGCCGGGTCGGTCCACGACACCTGGACCGGGCCATCGCCGCTCAGGGCGCGGGGCGCCTGGGGGTCGGTCACGGTGCGGGGCGCAGCGGCGGTCGCGCTGCCGATCACCAACAGGCAGGTCAACAGACCGGCCACCAACGGTTTGCGGTTCATGACGACTCCTCGATCGCGATCACAGACGGGATCAGGTTTTCAGTGTGATCCTCATCCCCCGGTGGGACAATCGCCAATTGCGTCGGCCGCAGCGGCGGTTGCCGCCAATTCACCTACGTCTTCGATTACGTCAATCCCACCCATGGCGCTTGACGCTACGAATACGCCCTCTGGAAGATGCTGTGTCCCTCTGTTTCGCCAGTTGCCCCCTTGACGCCCTTGCCCAGCCTGCCTACTTCCACTCTTGAACGCCCTTCTTTCATGACAGTTGCGTCCCACGCCGGGATGTACCGGAGCGTGCTGGAGCAGATGAACGCCGGCTTCTGCGTGATCGAGGTGCTGTTCGAAGGCACCAAGGCGGTGGATTACCGCTTCCTTGAGGTCAACGACGCCTTCGAGCGCAACACCGGGCTGCTCAACGCGCGCGGGCAGCGCATGACCACGCTGCAGCCCGACCACGAGCCGGACTGGTTCCGCATCTACGGCCAGGTCGCCCAGACCGGCCAATCCCAGCAGTTCGAGCTGGAAGCGCGTGCGCTGGGCCGCTGGTACTCCGTGGAAGCGGTGCGGGTGGGCGAGCCGGGTGACCACCAGGTCGCCGTGGTGTTCTTCGACGTCACCAGCCGCAAGCAGATCGAAGTGGAGCTGGCCGAAAGCGAAGCACGTTTCAGCGCGCTCGCCGATGGCCTGCCCATGCCGGTGTGGGTGCTGGACGAAGCGGGCCATGCGCGCTTCGTCAACAGTGCCTTCAGCGAGTTCTTCGGCGGCGACGAACAGCGCGTGCCCGAGAACGTCTGGCGGGGCCTGGTCCATCCCGATGATGCGTCGGTGTTCGATTACGAGCTGCAGGAAGCCCTGAAGGCGCAGCGGTCGATGCATGCGCTGGTGCGTGGCCTGCGTGCCGATGGCCAGTGGCGCTGGCTGGAAATGAACGCCCGGCCGCGGTTCTCGCGCATGGGCCACTTCATCGGCCTGGCCGGCAGCAGCCCGGACGTGACCGAACGCCGCGAAATCGAGATGGCGCGCGAAGAGCTGCTGCAGTCCGAGCGTGCCGCGCGCAGCGCCGCCGAAAACATGGCGCGGCTCAAGGACGAGTTCCTGGCCACGCTGTCGCACGAACTGCGCACCCCGCTGACCACCATCCTGGGCTGGAGCGAACTGCTGCTGCAGCGCGTGGACGCCACCAGCCCGCTGTACAAGGGCCTGGGCGTGATCGCCAACAGCGCGATGGCGCAGAAGCGCCTGATCTCGGACATGCTCGACCTGAGCAGCATGCTGCTGGGCAAGGTGCAGCTGGAAGTGGAAGTGCTGGACCTGCGCGCCCAGCTGACCGAAGCCATGCGGGCGCAGGAGCTGGTGGCCGAAGGCAAGGCCCTGCACATGACCCTGGCACTGCCCGACGAGCCCACCCTGGTGCTGGGTGACGCCACCCGGCTGCAGCAGGTGCTGTGGAACCTGCTGTCCAACGCGATCAAATTCACCCCGGCCGAGGGCACCGTGGCCGTCACCCTGGCCAACGACGGCGGCCACTGGTCGATCAGCGTGGCCGACTCCGGCGACGGCATCGCCCCCGAATTCCTGCGCCACCTGTTCAGCCGCTTCCGCCAGGCTGATGGCACCACCACCCGCCGCCATGGCGGTCTCGGGCTGGGCCTGGCCATCGCGCAGCAGCTGGTGGAACTGCATGGCGGCACCGTGGCGGCCACCAGCGATGGTCCCGGCCACGGCGCCACCTTCACCGTGCGCCTGCCGCGCTACCAGCCGCAGGCCGACGGCCGCCCGCTGCGCGAGGTGTTCAGTGGCCCGATCGGGGAACAGGTCATCGAGCCTTTCCCGCTCAAGGGCCTGCGCCTGCTGGCCGTGGAAGACCAGCCCGAAGTGCTGGAGTACCTGCGCCGGCTGTTGGAGGAGCAGGGCGCCGAAGTCACCGCGGCTGCCTCGGCGGGCGAGGCGCTGGCCCTGCTGGACCGCGGCGGGCATGAAGGCATCGACGTGCTGCTGACCGACATCGGCATGCCCGGCATGGACGGTTACGGCCTGGTGCGGACGCTGCGCGAGGACATCGGCGTGGAAGCGCAGGTGCTGCCCGCCGTGGCGGTGACCGCGCTGGCCCGTGCCGATGACCGCAAGCGGGCACTGGCCTCCGGGTTCCAGGAGCATGTGGCCAAGCCGTATTCGGTGGCCCAGCTGGTGTCGGCGGTGCGCAGCGTACTGGCCGAGCAGCGCCGGTAAACCCGCACCCGTACCCCACAGGAGTCACCATGTCCCGTTACGCCCCGACCATCCATACCGACCCGGCCCGGATTGCGGCGCTGGAAGCCCTGCTGCCGCAGCTGCGCGGCCAGGCCCCCGTCGAGATCACCCTGGACGACGGCACCCGCGTGCTGGGCACGGTCACGGTGCAGCCCACCCTGCAGCAGTACCGCGATGCCGACGAGAACGAGGGCAGCAACGGCCAGCTGCGGCTGGACGACCTGGATACCCCGGTGCAGCAGCACCTGGTCTGGCTCGACCGGATCGCCAGCATCCGCCAGCTGCCGCCGGTCGAGTAACCCCCGCGCCGGGCAGACCGGCGCCAATGCGTTGCATCGGTCGCCATGCGCGCGGTAGCGCCCGCACGGCGACGGAAAACCAAGGGCCGGCACTGAACCTCAGCGCCTGCCCTCACCCCGCCTCAATGCACGAACACCTCGGGCTCGGCCTCGAAACGGCGTGCGTAGGCGCGTTCGTCAGCCACCCGCGAGACCTCGTCGTCGGCCATGTCCGGCGCGCCATACACCGCGTACGCCACCGTGCCGTCGGCCTGCTTGCCGACCTGGTGCAGGCGGTAGCGTGAGTGACCACCGCCGGTGTCCTCGGGGTAGTGCACCGGGGGCTGGGCGCCCTCGATGTCCATCTCGCTGTTGTCGACTACGCCACCGACAAACAATGCACGCATGAGCCATCTCCATCGCAAGTGAGCCTCCACCCTGACGGTTTGGATGTTGCCGGGGCATCAACATGGCGTTGAATAAACGCAAATCGGCCCCGGCCGGAGGCGATCCGGGCGAACCGGTAGAATGGCGGTCTCTTTTCAAGATGTGCCCCCTCTCGATGGCTGCCCAGCACGACGCTCCCCTGGAAACCCTGTTCCTGCCGTTCGCCAGTGGCGTGCTGTCCTGGCCCGCCGGCCCGGTGCTGTTCCTGCGCGCCCGCGACGGCTGGCCGCTGCGCGAGCATGCCCAGCCGGCCCAGCTGGTCTGCGAGCAGAGCTTCCGGCCGTTCGCCGATGCGCTGGAAGCCAGCGGCTGGACCGTGCGCGACGAGCAGCAGCTGGCCGCCGACAGCACCCGCTACGCGGTGGTGCTGGTGCTGCCGCCGCGCCAGCGTGAGGAAGCCAAGGCGCTGTTTGCCCGCGCCGTGGCCCTGGCCGCCCCGGGCGGGGTGGTGGTGGCCTGCCAGCACAACAACGAAGGCGCCCGCTCCGGCGAAGGCGACCTGCAGCAGCTGACCGGCCTGGGCGGCAAGCTCACCAAGAACCACTGCCGCGCCTACTGGACCGCACCGTTGAACGGCCAGCACGATGAGGCCCTGGCGCAGCGCTGGGCGAAGCTGGACGCGCCGCGCGCGATTCTGGGCGGGCGCTTCCAGAGCCGCCCGGGCATCTTCGCCTGGGACCGCATCGACCCGGCCTCGGCGCTGCTGGTGGAGCAGCTGCCGGCCGACCTGGCCGGGCGCGGCGCCGACCTGGGCGCCGGTTTCGGCTACCTGTCGGCCGAAGTGCTGGCGCGCTGCCCCGGTGTGACCGGGCTGGACCTGTATGAGGCCGAAGGCCGCGCGCTGGCGCTGGCCCGCACCAACCTGGACGCGCTCGGCACGTCGGCCGCACTGGCCTACCACTGGCAGGACGTGACCGCCGGGATCGAGGCGCAGTACGACTTCATCGTGACCAACCCGCCGTTCCACACCCCCTCGCGTGCCGACCGCCCCGACATCGGCCAGCGCTTCATCGCCGTGGCCGCGCAGGCGCTGCGCCCGGGCGGACGGATGTGGCTGGTGGCCAACCGTCACCTGCCGTACGAGCAGATCCTCAACGAGAGCTTCGGCCAGATCCGCGTGGCCGCCGAGCGCGACGGCTTCAAGCTGATCCAGGCCACCAAGGCCAGCAAGACCGCCACGCCGGTCCGGGCGCCCCGGGAACGTGAGCCGTCGTGGGGCCGCGGAGGCCGCGCGTGAAGCTGGTCAAGCTTCTGGCCAACCTGGGCTATGGCAGCCGCAAGCAGGTGCAGGGGATGTTCCGCGAAGGCCTGATCACCGACGCCGACGGGGAAGTGCTGTACGCCGATGACGTGGTCGCGCACGAGGCGATCCGGGTCGAGGGCGAACCGCTGGACCCGCCGCAGGGCCTGACCCTGATGCTGCACAAGCCGCGCGAGTACACCTGTTCCACCAAGGACAAGGGCCGCTTGATCTACGACCTGCTGCCACCGCGTTTCCGCGAACGTTCGCCGCTGCTGTCGTCGGTGGGCCGGCTGGACCGCGATACCAGCGGCATGCTGCTGATGACCGACGACGGCGCGCTGCTGCACCGCATCGTGTCGCCCAAGTCGCGCCTGGACAAGGCCTATGAGGTCACCCTGGCTGAAGACCTGCGCGGCGATGAAACCGCGCGCTTCGCCAGCGGCACGCTGCTGCTGGAATCGGATGACAAGCCGCTGCTGCCGGCCGAGCTGCACGTGCAGTCGCCGCGCCAGGCGCAGCTGGTGCTGCACGAGGGCCGCTACCACCAGGCGCGGCGCATGTTCGCGGCGGTGGGCAACCACGTCGCGGCGCTGCACCGCAGCCGCATTGGCGGGCTGACCCTGGGTGAGCTCGGTGAGGGCGAGTGGCGCATCCTCGATGCCGCCGATCTTGAAACGCTCTTCAACGTGCCATGACGGCGATTGCCGCGCTGCCGTTCCTGCCCGACGCCGTCATCTTCGACATGGACGGCCTGATGATCGACAGCGAGCGGGTGTCGATCGCCTGCTGGACGCAGGCGGCGCACGAGCTGCAGCTGCCGCTGGAGGATGGGTTCTGGCTGCGCTTCGTCGGCCTGGGCGACCGCGACTGCGAGCGCCTGCTGCTGCAGCACATCAATGCGGAGCAGGTGGCCGCGTTGTTCGCGCGCTGCCATGACCTGTACGAAGCGCGCACGCAGGAAGGCCTGCCGCTGCGTCCGGGCATCCTGGACCTGCTGCAGCTGCTGCACGACCACGGCATTCCCCGCGCGGTGGCAACCTCGACCCGGCAGCCGCGCGCGTCGCGCAAGCTGGCCGCAGCCGGACTGCTGCCGTTCTTCGAGGTGGTGGTGACCAGCAGCGACGTGGCCCACCCCAAGCCGGCCCCGGACATCTACCTGCTGGCCGCGCAGAAGCTGGGCAAGGACCCGGCGCGCTGCCTGGCCCTGGAAGACTCACCGGCCGGCATCCGTGCCGCGGTGGGCGCGGGCATGACCGCCATCCAGGTGCCCGACCTGGTGCACCCCGACGACGATCTGCGCGCGCTGGGGCACCGCATCGTCGACTCACTGGCAGACGCGCACACCCTGCTGCTGCCGCACCTGCGCTAAACCGGGCTCGATCCGGCGAGCGGCGTCTCCGGCCCGGGTCATGCCATCCGAGGGGCGCATCGCGTGCCCCCGGTAGGGTCGGTTCCCCACGGCACTGGCCGCACATCCGCGCACAAAAAAACCCGGCGCGAGCGCCGGGTTTTTCGGTCACTGCATCAACCGTGCATCACACCCGGCCGAACACCAGCGCTGCATTGGTGCCGCCGAAGCCGAAGCTGTTGGACATCACCGTGTTCAACTGCGCATCCTGGCTTTCGCGCACGATCGGGAAGCCTTCCACCAGCGGGTCCAGCTCGCCGATGTTGGCCGAGCCGGCGATGAAGCCGTCGCGCATCATCAGCAGGCAGTAGATCGCTTCGTGCACGCTGGCTGCGCCCAGCGAATGGCCCGACAGCGCCTTGGTCGACGACAGCGGCGGCACGTCCTGGCCGAACACTTCACGCACCGCCTTCAGCTCGGTCACATCGCCCAGCGGGGTGGAGGTGCCGTGCGTGTTGAGGTAGTCGATCGGGCCGCTCAGGTTGGCCATGGCCATGTTCATGCAGCGCACCGCGCCTTCCCCGGACGGGGCGACCATGTCGGCACCGTCGGAGGTGACGCCATAGCCCACCAGTTCGGCGTAGATGCGCGCGCCACGGGCAACGGCGTGGTCGTAATCTTCCAGCACCAGCATGCCGCCGCCACCGGCGATGACGAAGCCATCGCGGTCCTTGTCGTACGGGCGCGAGGCGCTGGCCGGGGTCTCGTTGAAGCGGGTGGACAACGCGCCCATGGCGTCGAACATCACGCTCATCGACCAGTGCAGGTCTTCACCGCCGCCGGCGAACATCACGTCCTGTGCGCCATGGCGGATCAGGTCGGCCGCCGCGCCGATGCAGTGCGCCGAGGTGGCGCAGGCCGCCGACAGCGAGTAGCTCAGGCCCTTGATCTGGAAGGCGGTGGCCAGGCAGGCCGACACGGTGGAGCACATCGTGCGCGGCACCATGTACGGGCCGACCTTGCGCACGCCGCGGGCGCGCAGGATGTCGGCCGACTCGACCTGCCACTGGCTGGAGCCGCCGCCGGAACCGGCGATCAGGCCGGTACGCGGATTGGCGACCTGCGCCTGGTCCAGGCCGGCATCGGCGATCGCATCGCGCATGGCGATGTAGGCGTACGCCGAGGCATCGCTCATGAAGCGCTTCACCTTGCGGTCGATCTGCGCGTCCAGGTCCAGTTCGATGTTGCCACCGACGTGGCTGCGCAGGCCGGCTTCGGCATGGTCCGGCAGGTGGCGGATGCCGGCGCGGCCTTCACGCAGTGCGCTGGAGACGGTGTCCAGATCGTTGCCCAGGCACGAGGTGATGCCCATTCCGGTAATGACGACGCGACGCATCAGAAGTTCTCGGTGGAAGTGAACAGACCTACGCGGAGGTCTTTGGCGGAGTAGATTTCACGGCCGTCCACCAGCATGCGGGCGTCGGCCTGGGCCATCACCAGCTTGCGGTTGATGACGCGGGTGATGTCGATTTCGTAGCTGACCAGCTTGGCTTCGGGCAGTACCTGGCCGGTGAACTTCACTTCGCCGCAGCCCAGGGCGCGGCCACGGCCGGGCGCGCCCAGCCAGGTGAGGTAGAAGCCGGTGAGCTGCCACATGGCATCCAGGCCGAGGCAGCCGGGCATGACGGGGTCGCCGATGAAGTGGCAGCCGAAGAACCACAGGTCCGGGCGGATATCCAGTTCGGCGCGTACCAGTCCCTTGCCGTGGGGGCCGCCGTCGTCGCGGATGTCGGTGATGCGATCGAACATCAGCATCGGATCGTTGGGCAGGCGACCGCTGCCCGGGCCGAACAGTTCACCGCGGGCGCTGGCCAGCAGTTGTTCGCGCGAGAACGCGTGGAGACGAGTCATGGAAAGCGCAATCCTGAAGAAGCCATCGGGTAAAGCCGGCCATGGGCAGGCTGTGTTGCTGGAACCAAGTGCGCAAGAGTGCAGAGGAAAAGTGATTCAATCAAACGTTTTAACCGTACGCCGGCGTAGTGTTTTCAGCTTGAAAAACGCATGTTGTTGTTATGAAAAGACCATACTCAGGCGTGTGGCTGTAATCTTGTTCATCTACGCATCTGCTTCCAGGTCCGAGTCTTCCCGCCGTGTCTGTTCTGCGCAAAATCATCCATGTGGACATGGACGCGTTCTACGCGTCGGTGGAGCAGCGCGACGATCCGTCGCTGCGCGGCAAGCCGGTGGTGGTGGCGTGGAAGGGGGCACGTTCGGTGGTGTGCGCGGCGTCGTACGAGGCGCGGGTGTTCGGGATCCGGTCGGCGATGCCGGCGTTGCGTGCGGAGCGGTTGTGTCCGGACGCGGTGTTCGTGCCGCCGGATTTTGTGCGCTACAAGGCGGTGTCGCGGCAGGTACGGGAGATTTTCCTGCGGCATACGGATCTGGTGGAGCCGTTGTCGTTGGATGAGGCGTATCTGGATGTGACGGTGCACAAGGGGGGGATGACAGTGGCGACGGAGATCGCGGCGATCATCCGCGGGCAGATTCGCGAGGAGACGTCGTTGACGGCGTCGGCGGGGATCGCGCCGAACAAGTTTCTGGCAAAAATCGCATCGGACTGGCGCAAGCCGGACGGTCAGTTCGTGGTGCCGCCGCATCGGGTGGAGCAGTTTTTGACGCCGCTGCCGGTGAACCGGGTGCCGGGGGTGGGGAAGGTGATGGCGGCGAAGCTGGCAGAGTTGGGGATTGCGACGGTGGGCGATCTGCGGGGGCTGCCGTTGGAGGTGCTGGAGGGGCGGTTCGGGACGTTCGGCGCGCGGTTGTTCAATCGGGCGCGGGGGATCGATGAGCGGGCGGTGGAGCCGGACCAGCCGGTGCAGTCGATTTCGTCGGAAGATACGTTCGCGGAAGATCTGCCGTTGGAGGCGCTTGAGGCGGCGATCGTGGAGTTGGCGGGGAAGACGTGGCGGGCGACGCGGAAGACGGAGCGGGTGGGTCACACGGTGGTGCTGAAGTTGAAGACGTCGCAGTTCCGGATCATTACGCGGAGTTTTACGCCGGAGTCGCCGCCGGAATCGGGTGAGGAGTTGCGTGATATTGCGCTGGCGTTGCGGGCGCGGGTGGATCTGCCGGCGGAGACGCGGTATCGGTTGGTGGGGGTTGGGTTGGGTGGGTTTCGCGAGCGCGAGGCGGTGAGTCAGCCGGGGCTGTTTGATCATCTGGAGGGTGGGTGAGGTTTGTTGTCTGCTGACGGCTAACAGCTGACAGCTGACAGCTAACAGCTAACTTCAACAGCCGGCGTGCTGGCGCTGAGGGGCTGGGTGGCGGGGGGGGGGGGGGGGGGGGGCCCGCCCCCCCAACCCCGGGGGGGGGGGGGGGGCCCCCCCCCGGCCCCCCCCCCCCCCCCCCCCCCCCCCCCCCCCCCCCCCCCACAACCCCCCCCCCCCCCCCGCCCCGGGGCCATTCAGGCCCAGCCGGGGGGT
>NZ_JBEPSF010000013.1:0-160475 GCF_040548725.1 Stenotrophomonas sp. 2619
GTACTGCCGCAGACCGATTCCTGGCCGTCGAAGCGCTCCACGACCAGGCCTGGGGCCGGGCCCTGCAGCTGGATCAGGCGTGCCTGCTGCGAGGGAGAGGCGAGAGCGGCGAGCGCCGCTGAGCGGGAGATATCCATATCGTCGTCATGCTTCTTGGAAGATGGGCGAAGATGCTCACGTTCCTGTGCGCATCCGCATACGGTCGACACGCACCGTCATGCGCTGAAAACTGCTTGTTGCCCTTGTGGGGCAGTACCAGGTCGCCGGGACAGGGCCGGCGACCCTGGGCGCCTCAGGGCAGCGTGATGGTGATGTGCGCCGTACGCTGCGGCATCTGCACCACATCGTTGTACGCCGCCATCCGCTGCTGGGTTTCGTGACCCAGATAGAAGCGCAGGCCGAAGAAGCCCAGCAGGCCGAAACCAGCCACCAGTGCCGCCGGCATCCACAGCGGCACCACGCGGCGCAGGCTGTGGCGCACGTTGTCCGGCGGCAGTGCATGCGGCGCGAAGCCGTGTCGCTTGCCCTTGAGGTAGACGATCTCATCGCCCAGCCGGGCGGTGAGGTAGCCGAGCTTCTCGGTGCCCTCCAGGCGGTACTTGCCTTCGAAGCCCATCAGCAGGCAGAAGTGGTACACCTCCAGCGACGGCAGGCGCGGGGCACCCTGGCGGCGAAGCTCTTCAAGCCGGTCGAAGAAGTGTTCACCGGCCAGGTGCTCGCCGAACAGGCGCAGCTGCAGCGGGTTGCGCTCCCAGGATTCATGCAGCGACGACGGCTGCGACAGGATCGCTTCGTCCACCGCGGCGCAGAACGCGTACTTGGCGGCGTAAACATCTTCGGAGGCGATGCCCATGCGGTTGGCGTTACGCTCCACGCCGTCCAGGAACTTCTGCACGGTGGACACGAACGCTTCACCGTCGGAGGGCAGCTGCCCACGCTTGAGCAGCAACAGCAGGTAGAAGCCATCGGCCATCAGGTCCTGCAGGCTCTGCGGATTGGCGGCCTGCGGTGCAGGCGCAGCCAGGCCGCCATGCGAGCTCAGCGAGGGCATCGGGCCCGGGGTAGGGGGCAGGGGCGAATTCATCATGAGGTCACCGCGACAAGTTCCATTTTGAGGTCGGCAATGCCGGACGGCACGTACACCATCAGCGACTGCGACTTGAGCATGCGCTCATACAGCGCGCCACGCGTATCCAGTTCGAAGTAGTGGCTGCCCGGGCGCACCGGGATCGCCGCCGGCACCTGGTTGGCGTGGGTGAGCTTGACGCCGGGCAGCGCCGACAGCACGCATTTCTCGACGTCGTCGGGGGCGCCGATCTTGAAGCGCACCGGCACCGTCTGCACCAGCTCCTGCGCGGGCACGTCGGCCGACACCGCCAGGTAGAACGAGGCATCGCCATCGATACGCTGCGAGTCCAGTCGGCCCAGGTGGTAGGACGGCTTGACTTCGTTGAGCGCGATCTTGAAGTAACGCGCCGAAATCACCGTGTCCAGCAGCGTGCGGATGATCTCGAACAACTGCCGGAAGCCCGCTTCAGGCTGCGCGTGCAGGTAGCGCGGCAGATCGTTGAGCGCGTATGCATTGGAGAACGTCAGCATCGCCCCGGCCATGCGCAGCAGTTCCTGGTGCAGGCGTTCGGGGTGCAGCTGCGGGTGGTGGTACAGGTGCGCCAGCGAACTGAACGACGAGTTGATCGTGTGCAGCAGCCAGAACGAGGCGATGTCGCCGGAGCGGAACTCGATGATGTTCTTCGACGGTTCGCGGTGCAGGCCGTACAGCGCGTCCACCTTGGCCTGGAGCGAATCGAGGATGCCACGCAGTTCCCGGTGCAGGGTCGGCGAAGCTTCCAGGTGCGCGCATGGCGGAATGAACTCGTCGTCGAGCTCGAAGCCACCGGTGGACGTGCGGCGGATGCGCGCCAGCGCCACGGTGGAATAGGGGTCGCGCGGGTTCTCGTCGGTGAGCAGCTTCACCGCCTTGCCGAGGAAGCCAAGTTCGGCTTCGACCGCATCGGTGTACAGATCGTTGGCGCCGCGATTGATCTGGCGATAGCGCGCCAGCTGGCTGGACTCCGCATCGGCGCAGTTGTCGCCATCATCGCGCAGCAACGGCAGGGCGAGGTGGATCACCGTGGACTGCACGCCGGGCGGCAGATCCTTCAGCGAAAGCGCATCGGGCAGTGCGTCATGCACCGGCGCGTCGTAGCTCTCGCCATCGGGAAACACGGCCGAAATGTCCAGCGGACGCAGCGTGCCGCTGCCGAGTGCCTGCGGATCGAAACGCACGCGACGGCAGCCCCAGGCATAGGGGTGCAGCGTGAGTGACAGGTCCTGCAGACGCGCCTCGTGATACGCATCCTGGCGCTGGAAATGCTGGGGCCTCAGGAACAGACCTTCACCCCAGAGAACTTTGGACATCCTGCTTACATATGCCACATTTCAATCCTTGGAAATCTCGGGCCAACCCCGCCCGATACACACTAGGGTTCCACACACACTCCCAAGACAGGAATGTGAAAGTGCGAGATGCATCACGTTTTTGATGCCCGGCTGCACAACAATACTACCGCATGCCGGGATTCTGACGTCAGAATGCAGGCATCTTCAACGAGGAGAGACGCAGCGCACGGAAGCGAGACTGCCCGGGTCCCCTGACACACGTGTGACCAGGGCCTGGCTGTCAGTGGTCAGTGCGCAGGCATGGATTCCCACCGTAATACCTTCGTTGGCCAGGTTCTTGTGCTTGCTGTCGAACGCGAACCGCCATCGGCCTTCAGCTGGCGCGCGGAACAGGGCAACCACACCCAGCACCGCGGTCCCCTCACTCAATTGTTCCTTGAGCTCCTGGCGGTTGCCCGGGGTCAGTACGATCTCGTTCACCGACAGCAGATCCGCACCCAGCGCGGCCTGCTCGCCACTCTGGTCCAGGAACGCATTGAAGGGCGCCTGTTCGAAGCGCTGCGCACTGCGCAGGTGGTAGACCTTCACCACCGCGGCGGTGGCGCGCTTGTCGTTGCCGGCGTTGAGGTTGATGCCGGCCAGCAGGCGCAGCGGAACGACCGGCGGCGCTTCCGGTTGCGCGTCACGGATGCCGACCGCCTGCAGTGTCTTGTCCATGGCCTTGCCCAGCCCGCCGCTGGCACAGCCGGACAGCGACAATGACATGGCCGTGACAAGACATATAAGAGTGTGACGCCCTAAGCAGAAATTTCGGCTCATGAGGGGTTTCATGCATTCTCGGACTGAGGATGGGGATGGTGATCAGCAGGGCGTTGCGATGCCGCATGTACGTCAAGATCGCGGAAGACAGTGTGAAAAACTGCAACGTTGCATTGAAACACTCTATGCGCTTCACTATACCCCTGCGTATTTGCAGTTGTACACTTGCGGCGGTTAGGGAAGGGAATCCCGTGTGTTGTATCGGCGGGGACCGGACTCACCTTTAGAAGTTTCCATGAGGGATTGGCATGAAAGTGAAGGTAATGGGGAAGGCTGTCTATCGGCCGTTGTTGGCAATGGCGTTGCTGTCCAGTCTGGCGGCGTGTTCGTCGGCGCCGAAGAAGGGCGCGGTACCTCCGTACGAAGCAACGATGACCACCGCGGAAACGCAGGTCACCACGGTGGGTTCCGAAGCGGCCATCAAGAGCTTTGAAGACGCCGCGCGCGCCGATCCGACCCGCAAGGAACCGTGGGTGCGCATCGCGCAGCTGCAGTTCGACCAGGGCCAGTACGCACGTGCCATCGTTGCCGCCGAAGAGGTGCTGCAGCGCGATCCGGACGACCTGGTCGCCGATGGCGTCATCACCGTGGCCGGCTTCCGCATCGCCAACACCTCGCTGACGCGCCTGCAGGGCCGCGGCGCACTGGCATCGGAAACCGCGCGCAAGGAAGCCAAGACCCTGGCCGACACGCTGCGCAAGACCATGGGCGATGCCGTGCTGGAAGATCCCAAGCCGAAGCCGCGCACGCCGGCCCGTCGCACTGGCCCCCGTCGCACCACCTCACCGGCCACGGCACCTGCTTCCGCGCCTGCCGCACGTCCGGCGCCGTCCAACGGCGGCGATCCCTTCCAGAACCTCGGCGGCAACTGATCCGCACGCAGTAACGCCCCCAGTCAGGAGACACCGATGGCGAAGAAGGACAGTATTCAGAAGCGGCTCCAGAAGATCCGCCCCCCGCGCGTGCAGTTGACCTACGACGTGGAAAAGGGTGACGCGATCGAACAGAAGGAGCTGCCGTTCGTGGTGGGCGTGCTCGGTGACCTGAGCGGCAACCCGGAACAGCCGTTGCCCAAGGTCAAGGACCGCAAGTTCGTCAACGTCGACCTGGACAATTTCGACGAAGTGATGGAAGGCGTCGCGCCGCGCGCGGTCTATCGCGTCGCCAACAAGATCAGTGATGGCGGCGGCGAGTTCGGCGTCGAGTTGAAGTTCAACTCGATCGACGATTTCCGCCCCGAATCGGTGGTCGACCAGATCGAACCGCTGCGCAAACTGCTGGAATCGCGCACCAAGCTGGCCGACCTGCGCAACAAGCTGGCCGGCAACGAGAAGCTCGAAGACCTGTTGACCGATGTCCTGAACAACACCGAACAGCTCAAGAAGCTGGGCACGGGCAAGGAGCAATAAGCCATGGCAGCAGAAGCTACCGGTGTAGCCGAACAGTCGGCCGCGGCCGTCGAGGAAATCGGCCTGCTCGACCAGATCGTCGAGAAGAGCAAGGTTGCCAAGTCCGAGACCGAGCACCAGCGTGCCAAGGACATCATTTCCGAGCTGGCCAGGGAAGTGTTGGAAGGCACCGTGGTGGTGTCCGACAACCTCAACCTGACCCTGGATGCGCGCATCGCCGAGATTGACCGGATCATCTCCGAGCAGCTCAGCGCGGTCATGCATGCCCCGCAGTTCCAGCAGCTGGAAAGCACCTGGCGCGGCCTGCACTACCTGTGCCAGCAGACCTCCACCGGCCCGAACATGAAGATCAAGGTCTTCAACGCGCCGAAGAAGGACCTGGTCAAGGACTTCAAGTCGGCGATCGATTTCGATCAGAGCGCGCTGTTCAAGAAGGTCTACGAAGAAGAATTCGGCACCTTCGGCGGTGCGCCGTTCGGTGCGCTGGTCGGTGACTATTTCATCGGTCGCCAGCCGGAAGACATGTACTTCGTCGAGCAGATGTCGCACGTGGCTGCTGCCGCCCATGCGCCGTTCATTTCGGCCGCGTCCGAGGGCATGTTCGGCCTGGAGACCTTCACCGACCTGGGCAAGCCGCGCGACATGGCGAAGATCTTCGACACGGTCGAATACGCCAAGTGGAAGTCGTTCCGTGAAAGCGAGGACAGCCGTTACGTGGGCCTGACCCTGCCGCGCTTCCTTGGCCGCCTGCCGTACAACCCGAAGGATGGCACCACCGTCGAAGGCTTCAACTTCGTCGAGGAAGTGGACGCTGCCGACCACAGCAAGTTCCTGTGGTGCAACACGGCCTATGCCATGGCCGCGCGCCTTACCCACGCGTTCGAGGATTACGGCTGGTGTGCAGCCATCCGCGGCGTCGAAGGCGGTGGCCTGGTCGAGGACCTGCCCACCCATACCTTCCGCACCGATGATGGTGAAGTGGCACTGAAGTGCCCGACCGAAGTGGCGATCACCGATCGCCGCGAAAAAGAACTCAGTGACCTCGGCTTCATTCCGCTGGTCCACTGCAAGAATACCGACTACGCCGCGTTCTTCGGCGCCCAGTCGGCACAGAAGCCGAAGAAGTACAACACCGATTCGGCCAATGCCAATGCGATCCTGTCTGCCCAGTTGCAGTACATGTTCGCCGTCTCGCGTATCGCCCATTACCTGAAGGCGATGATGCGCGAGAAGATTGGCAGCTTCGCTTCGGCGGGCAACGTCGAGGAGTTCCTGAACCGTTGGATCTCGCAGTACGTACTGCTGGACGACAACGCCTCACAGGAAGCCAAGGCCCAGTACCCGCTGCGCGAAGCCGCTGTGAACGTTTCGGAAGTGCCGGGGAAACCCGGTGTCTACCGCGCTGTGGCCTTCATCAGGCCGCATTTCCAGCTCGATGAGCTGTCTGTTTCGTTGCGATTGGTTGCCGAATTGCCGGCAACTGCAAAAAAGTCGTAACGCATTGATGTTGCTGTAGCGCCAAGGGGCGGATGCCCTGATTGCAGCGACGTTTTTCCAAGAGGGTTAAACCCCCCTGAACCGCCGGGAGCGATCCCGGCACCCAATCTCACGGAAGACCGGAACTTAGGAGACCAGATATGCAGCACGCTTTCCTCTCTATCGACACCATCAAGGGCGAGTCCCACGACGACAAGCACAAGGATTGGATTGAAATCCAGTCCTTCTCGCAGGATCTGCTGCAGCCGCGTTCGGCCACCGCGTCGACCTCGGGTGGCACCACCGCAGCTCGTGTGAATCTGTCGCCGATCGAAATCACCAAGACGATCGATCTCGCCACCACTGCCCTGAACCAGGCGGCCAGCAATGGCACCACCTTCCCGAAGGCTCGCATCGAATTCATGCGCGCTGACAAGGACGGCAACGCGATCAATTACTACACGGTCGAGCTGCTGAACGTCCTGGTTCACCGCGTCACCACCACGGTTGATTCCGAGGGGATGCCGCAGGAAGTGATTCAGTTGAGCTTTGGTGCGATCAAGTGGACCTACCAGCAGCAGAAGCCGGAAGGCGGCGTTGGTGGCAAGGCCGTGGCGCAGTGGAGTGCAACCAAGAACATTCCGAACTACGCCGTTTGATGTAGTGTCGCTGCGATGGCGCCTTGCGCGCCATCGCAGTCTGAAATCACCTGGCAGTACATCGGGAGTGGCCAGGAACGGCCGCAGCGCGTGTTGCCCCTCTGCATGATGCAGGGACGCAGACAGACCGGAATGACCAATGAAGGGACTCGAACCCAGCTTGCTCGAGAAACTGTTTGACGATGCCCCCAAGTCCAATGGGGGAGGGCATGTGTTCAAGTCCATATCGCTGGACCAGTACAAGGAATCGATCGCCCGCGACCTGGAAGGCCTGCTCAATTCCCGTGCAGCGTTCCAGGAAGAAGACATGGCCGAATTCCCGAACTGCAAGCAATCGCTGCTCACCTACGGGCTGGCGGATTTTTCCGCGATGAGCCTGGCCAACGCCTATGACCGTGCCGCCATCTGCCGCTCGCTGGAGCAGGCCGTGGCCCGGCATGAGCGCCGTTTGAAGAACGTGGGGGTCAGCCTGGAGGTTGGCTCGCAGTTCGGTGGCGGCCTGCACTTCACCATCAACGCATTGCTCGACCTCGAGCCGGCCCGCGAGCCGGTCAGCTTCGACGCGATGTTGCAGCCGTCGACCCTGCAGTACCAGGTCAGCCGTACCCGTCGCCAGCAGGCGACCAGCTGACATGCAGGATCTGCTGCCCTATTACGAACGCGAACTGGCTTACCTGCGCCGCTACGGCCGCGAGTTCGCCGATCGCTACCCCAAGATTGCCGGTCGCCTCCAGCTCAATGCCGAAGGCAGCCAGGACCCGCATGTCGAGCGCCTGATCGAAGCCTTCGCGCTGCTCAGTGCACGCGTCTCCAAGCGCATCGAAGACGATTACCCCGAATTCACCGACGCCCTGCTGGACGTCCTGTATCCGCATTACCTGCGCCCGTTCCCGTCGTGCTCGATCGCCCATTTCGACATGGACGGTGTGTCGTCCAAGTTGAGCGCGCCGATCACCGTGGCGCGCGGCACGGCACTGCAGTCGCGCCCGGTGCGCGGTGTGTCCTGCCGCTTCCGCACCGCGTTCGACGTGGTGCTGGCGCCGATCGCGGTGCAGTCCGCCGTGTACCGCGGCGTGGCGGAAGCGCCGATGGCCACCAGCCTTCCCGCCGGCAGCGGCGCGCAGGTGTCGCTCAGTTTCCGCCTGATGTCTGACCAGGCCAGCTTCGACACGCTGGGTACCGACGCCCTGCGCCTGTTCCTGGACGGTGAACCCTCACTGCGCGCGTCGCTGCGCGATGCGCTGGCGCTCGGGGTCAAGGTGGCCTACGTGGAGGCCGACAACAGCGGCCGCTGGCGCCGCCTGGACGAGGTGCCGCTGCGCCAGGTCGGCTTCAGCGAGGACGAATCGCTGGTCGACTTCCCCGCGCGCTCGCACCCGGCCTATCGCCTGCTGACCGAGCTGTTTGCCTACCCGGAAAAATTCGGCTTCGTCGACCTGCTGCTCAAGCCGGTTACCGCCGGGGCCAGCCGCAGCTTCACCCTGCACCTGATCCTGCAGGCCAGCGCGCCCGAACGTGGCAACCAGCTGGTCCTGGAAGACCTGAGCGCCAGCAATGTGCGCCTGGGCTGTACCCCGATCGTCAACCTGTTCACCCAGCCCGGCGAGCCGATCCGCGTGACCCATCGCACGGTCAGCTACGCGGTGCTGGCCGATGCGCGGCGTGCGTTTGCCTATGAGGTGCACTCGATCGACTCGGTGCACCGCATCCGGCAGACGCCGCAAGGCGAAGTAATCCAGGCATTCCGCCCGTTCTACTCCCTGCATCACGGCGAAGACCCGGATCGCACCGGGCAGTACTGGGTGTCGCGCCGCGACGAGGACATCGCCCGACAGAGCCCGGGCTTTGAAACCGAGATCAGCTTCGTCGACCTAGCCTTCAACCCGACCCTGCCGCAGACCGACACGGTCAGCCTGGAGCTGACCTGCAGCAACCGCGACCTGCCCAGCCACCTCGCTCATGGCGTGGCCGGCGGCGATCTCACCCTGGAAGGCGGCACGCCCGCGCGGGCGATCAGCCTGCTGCGCAAGCCGACCCGGCCGTTGCGCTTCCGCCAGGGCAAGAATGCCCAGTGGCGGCTGATTTCGCACCTGTCGTTGAACCAGCTGTCGCTGACCGGCAGCGGGCTGACCGCGCTGAAGGAGATGCTGCGGCTGTACGACCTGTCCGGCAACAACGTGTCGGCCCGGCAGATCGACGGCATCCTGGCATTGGAGCAGCACCCGGTGACCAGCTGGATGTCCGGCAAGCAGTTTGCCTCGGTCGTACGCGGGCTGGAGATCCGCCTGACCATCAACGAGAACCATTTCGTGGGCGCCGGCATTGCCGCGTTTGCTCAGGTGATGGATCACTTCTTTGCACTGTACGTGCATGCCAACAGTTTCACCCGGCTGGTGCTGGTGTCCAGCGACAGCGGTGAGGAGATCGTCCGATGCCCGGCGCGAAGCGGCGAATCGATCCTGGCGTAGCCCAGCAACTGCTCGCCGAACCGCACCGCTTCGAGTTCTTCCAGGCGGCGCGGTTGTTGGAGCAGGTGTTCCAGCGCCAGGGCGTGAAGGCAGGCCAGGCCGTGCCCATGCGGGTGCGGTTCCGCAACCCGTTGTCGCTGGGCTTCCCGGCTACTGAGTTGAGCTCGGAATGCGTGGCGTACTCGCTCAAGGGCGACAAGCTGGAAGACGCTGCCGCCATCGACCACGCGCTGGAGCACGAAACGCTGGCCGAGGTGCACCTGACCCCGTATTTCATGGGCTTGCTGGGCACCACCGGTGCGTTGCCGCTGCATTACACCGAAACCCTGCAGATCCGTGAGCTGTACGACCGCGACCGCACGGCACGCGCGTTCCTGGACATCTTCTCCACGCGTGCGGTGTCGCTGCATTACGCGGCGTGGAAGAAGCACCGCCTGGCCCTGCAGTATGAAATCGACCGTCGCGAGCGCTTCCTGCCGTTGATCATGTCGCTGTTCGGCATGGGCATGAACGAACTGCGCGACCGGCTGGTGGACGGGCACGGCGACGTGTTCGACCAGGCCTTTGCCTACTACGCAGGCGCGGTGCGGCAACGCCCGGTGTCGGCGGCGCTGATGCAGCGGGTGCTGGCCGACTACTTCCAGGTGCCGCTGGCGCTGGAGCAGTTCGTGGGCGCCTGGTACCGGGTGCCGGCCGGGCAATCCACGCGCCTGGGCCAGGCCAACGCCACGCTCGGCGCCAGTGCGCTGGCCGGCGACCGGGTCTGGCAGCGCGACCTGCGCATGCGCCTGAGCATCGGCCCGCTGCGACGGGAGCAGTTCGACGATTTCCTGCCCGGCGGCAGCGCCGAGCAGGCGCTGGCCAAGTGGCTGTCGCTGCTGACCGGTGGCACGCTGGAATACGAAGTGCGGTTGGTGTTGCGTCAGGAAGACGTGCGCGGCGCCGGGCTGGGTGCCGGCGTCGGCGCGCGGCTGGGCTGGGACAGCTACATGTGCTCGCGTGCCGCCGATGGCCCGCGTTCGGACACCACCTACGGCATCCATACACTGCAATGAACAGGTCGGGGCAGGGCTGACCGGCCGCTGCCCTTCATCAACAGGTTTCAGCAAGGAGCGCGTTTTCCCGCATGAGCATCAATCTCAAGACCCTGATCAGCAAGCTGGACGATACCTGCCGTCTGGCCGCCGAGCGTGCCGCCAACCTGTGCATGTCGCGCGGCAACTACGAGGTTGATCTGGAGCATCTGTTCCTGGCGCTGCTGGAGCAGCCGCACAGCGATTTCGTGTTGATTGCCCGCCGCTGCGGCATCTCGCCCGATGCGCTGGAACGGGACCTGTCCGACGAGATCAGCCAGTTCAAGACCGGCAACGGCCGCACGCCCGTGTTCTCGCAGCACATTCCCAAGCTGTTCGAACACGCCTGGCTGATCGCCTCGCTGGATTCGGAAACCAGCCGCATCCGCAGCGGCCACCTGCTGCTGGCACTGATGACCGAGCCGGAGCTGTCGCAGCTGGCCTACCGCGGCTCCAAGCTGTTCGTGCGCTTCAAGCTGGACGAGCTCAAGCACGACTTCGCCAAGCTCACCGAAGGCTCGCAGGAAGCCACCCAGACCGTGCGCAACGCCGATGCCGGCGCGGGCGAGGGTGACCTCGGTGGCGAGACCGCCGCCGCCGTGGACGGCGGCAAGGGCGGGCTGTCCAAGACGCCTGCGCTGGACCAGTTCACCACCAACCTGACCGAGCGCGCCCGCGAAGGTCGCATCGACCCGGTGATCGGCCGTGACGGCGAGATCCGCCAGGTGATCGACATCCTGATGCGTCGCCGTCAGAACAACCCGATCCTCACCGGTGAGGCCGGCGTCGGCAAGACCGCCGTGGTGGAAGGGCTGGCCCGCCGTATCGCCGACAAGGACGTGCCCGACGTGCTGCTCGGGGTTGAACTGCATACCCTGGACATGGGCCTGCTCCAGGCCGGTGCCAGCGTCAAGGGCGAGTTCGAGAACCGCCTGAAGAACGTGATCGACGAGGTCAAGAAGAGCCCGCACCCGATCATCCTGTTCATCGACGAAGCCCACACCATGATCGGTGCCGGTGGCACCGCAGGCCAGAATGACGCCGCCAACCTGCTCAAGCCGGCCCTGGCCCGTGGCGAGCTGCGCACCATCGCGGCCACCACCTGGAGCGAGTACAAGAAGTACTTCGAGAAGGACGCCGCGTTGGCGCGTCGCTTCCAGGTAGTCAAGGTGGAAGAGCCCACCGAAGCCCTGGCCGCCGCGATGCTGCGCGGCATGGTCGGCCTGATGGAAGCGCACTTCAACATCCGCGTGATGGATGAAGCCGTTACCGAGGCCGTGCGCCTGTCACACCGTTACATCAGCGGCCGCCAGCTGCCCGACAAGGCGGTCAGCGTGCTCGACACCGCCTGCGCGAAGGTGGCACTCGGCCAGAGCGCCACGCCGGCGATCATCGAGGACACCCGCAAGCACCTGGATCGCCTGGAGGCCGAGCTGGCCGCGCTGCAGCGCGAAACCGCCGGCGGTGCCAACCACCATGCCGAGCGTCTGGGCGAACTGCAGCAGCTGCAGGCCGATGCCCGGGCCGTGCTGGCCACCAATGAAGAACGCCTGTCGCTGGAGCGAGCCTTGGCCGACCAGATCCGCCAGCTGCGCCAGCAGATGGAGAACGGCGGTGCCGAAGCGGCTGCCAGTGACGCAGCCCCGGCTGACGCCGTCGCCGCCGAGAAGCCCGCAGCGCGGGGCAAGAAGGCTGCCGCAGCCGCGGTGTCGCCGCAGCAGGCCGAGCTGGACCGCCTGCTGGCCGAACTGCGCCAGCTGCAGGGCGACACCCCGATGGTGCCGCTGCAGGTGGATGGCGGCGTGGTGGCCGAAATCGTCTCGGCTTGGACCGGCGTCCCGCTGGGCCGGATGGTCAAGGACGAGATCCGCACGGTGCGCACCCTGGGCACCTTGCTGGTCGACCGCGTTATCGGCCAGGACCATGCGCTGGAGGCCATCGCCCAGCGCGTGCGCACCGCCACCGCCAAGCTGGAAGACCCGAACAAGCCGCGCGGTGTGTTCATGTTCGTCGGCCCGTCCGGCGTCGGCAAGACCGAGACCGCACTGGCACTGGCCGACATTCTGTACGGCGGCGAGCGCAAGCTGATCACCATCAACATGAGCGAGTACCAGGAAGCGCACAGCGTTTCCGGCCTCAAGGGCTCTCCCCCGGGGTATGTGGGCTATGGCGAAGGTGGCGTGCTGACCGAAGCGGTCCGCCGCAACCCGTACAGCGTGGTGCTGCTGGATGAAGTGGAGAAGGCGCATCCGGACGTGCTGGAGATGTTCTTCCAGGTGTTCGACAAGGGCCAGATGGACGATGCCGAAGGCCGCGAGATCGACTTCCGCAACACGCTGATCATCCTGACCTCCAACATCGGCTCGTCGCAGATCATGCAGGCCTGCCTGAACAAGCCGGCCGAGGAGATCCCCACCGCCGACGCACTGGGTGAAGCCCTGCGCCCGGTGTTGATGAAGAGTTTCAAGCCCGCCTTCCTGGGCCGCATGAAAGTCGTGCCGTACTTCCCGATCAACGACGACGTGCTGGCCCAGATCATCGCGCTCAAGCTCGGCCGCATCCGCGACCGTGTGGCGGGCAACCACAAGGCCACGTTCTTGTGGGACGACAGCCTGGTCGAGGCCGTGCTGTCGCGTTGCACCGAGGTGGATTCCGGTGCACGCAATGTTGATCACATCCTCAACGGTACGCTGCTGCCGGAGGTCGCGGAAAGCGTCCTGGCGGCGATGGCCGAGGGGAACCGGATCAACACCATCAAGGTGACCGCAGGGAAGAACGGCGCCTTCAAATACAAGCTGTCCTGATTGTCGACTGGAAAGGAGATACGAATATGGATTTCTACGGATTCAACCGCGCCAAGGCCATTGCCAACTGTGGCAGCCTCGAACTGGGCCTGGCCCGCGACACCAACAACGTGCGCGCCTGGAACCGCCTGCGCCCGGAGCACATCGTCGAGCTGCTGCACGGTGCCGCCGCCGATGCCCGCCAGGATGCCCGCAACCTGGCTGCACAGATCAGCCGTGGCGCCTGGCGCATCCAGACCCACGCACCCGCGCAGGGCAAGGCCAACCAGCTGGTCAGCAATGCCCGTGAAGTCTCGGTCACCGCTGGCGGCCGCGACTACCGCCTGCTGCTGAACGAAGGTGCCAAGCTGCAGCTGGAACGTATTACGCAGTCGGCCTGATAGAGGCGTTCAGGTGCGCCCACCGCAGCTGCGGCAGGTGCACCGGACAGCTCGCCGGCGCCATGCGTCGGCGAGCTGTCACCCAGCTGGAAATGTGTGACATGTGACGTGTGCGACGCAATGCCCACCCGGGGTACAGCCCGGGTGAAATATACGGTGCTTGCGCTGATCTATGCTGACGATGGATCGCTCCAGTCGAATTCACTGGGCTAATGAATGCGGGGATGCATCATGGATTCCGTAACCAAGATACTCGCCGCACTTGCGGCACCGGGGCAGGCACAGCGCCTGCTGCAGCTGCGCACCTCGCTGGGGAGCGACGTGCTGGTGGCCGAGTCACTCAATGGCGTCGAGCAGATCGACGGCATCGGCTTCGTGTTCGATGTGATCGCATTGTCGGCCGATGCCAACCTGTCGCTGGACGGCCTGCTAGGCCAACCGGCCGTGCTGCAGATGCAGGCGGTCGGCAGCGCACGCCCGTTCCACGGCCGGATCACCGCCGCCGAACGCATCGGCAGCAATGGCGGTCTGGCGCGGTATCGCCTGCGCCTGCAGCCGTGGCTGGCGTTTCTGGGGCAGCGCGTGGACAGCTACGTATTCCATGACGCCAGTGTGGTCGACATCGTCGAGAACGTGTTCGCCGACTACAGCGGCCTGGTCCCGGCCTGGCGCTGGGACCTCACCGACCGCAGCCTCTACGCCAGGCGCAGCCTGACCACGCAGTACCAGGAGACCGACCTGGCCTTCGTGCAGCGTCTGCTGGCCGAAGAGGGCATCTATTACTGGTTCGAGCATGCCGCAGACCTAGGCAGCGAGGCGTTTGGCGCACACACCCTGGTGCTGGCCGACAACCACCATGGCGCCAAGGACCTGGGCGCGGTGCGCTTCCACCGCGGCGATGTGACCGAGCGCGATGACAGCGTGCAGCAGTGGTCGACCGCGCGCCGCTGGCGTACCACCAAGGTCTCCCGGCATACCTGGGATCACCGCACGCTGGAGCTGCGCCAGGCCAGCGCCGAGGCACAGACCGCACACGAGGCGACCGGCGAAGATGCCGACACCTGCGGCCCATACGGCTGGCAGGACAACGCGCGTGGCCAACGCCGCGCCCAACAGCATCTGGACGCACTGCGTGTTCGGGCGCATACGATTGAAGGGCAGGGTAAGTGGCGGCAGCTCACCCCCGGGGCGCAGTTCCAGCTGGCCCAGCACCCTGGTATAGATGCCGGCACCGCTTTCCTGTGCCTGTCGGTGCAGCACCAGGCGCGCAACAATTTCGAGGCCGATGTGTTCGATGCGCTGGAGCAGCAGCTTGGGCCGGCCGCGCAGGCGCCGCTCAGCCTGCCGGGTGCCTTGAGTGGCTTGTCCGTTGCGAATGCATCGCCGGATCTCACTACGACCTTCTACGACAACCGCTTCGTCGCCATCCCGGCCGACGTGGTGTACCGCCCGCAGACCGAAGGCGGCCACGGCACGCGTTTGCATCCGCGCCCGTCGATTACCGGCACGCTCAGCGCCATCGTGGTCAGCGACGGCGAGCCCTTGCAGTCTGATCGTGACCACCGCATCAAGGTGCAGTTCCCGTGGCAGCGCGGCGGCAGCTCCAGCACCGGCTTGGCCCATCCCGGCGGTGACGACAATGCCCCGGCCAACGGCGGTGCCTGGACCTGGGTGCGGGTGATGACCCCGTGGGCCGGCGACAACTGGGGCGGCGTCGTGCTGCCCCGTCGCGGCCAGGAAGTCCTGGTGGCCTTCCTCGAGGGTGACATCGATCGCCCGGTCGTGGTCGGCGCGGTCTACAACGGCCGCGGCCAGACCGATGCCGCCCACAACCAGGTCGCCAGCGGCGGTGCCAACGCCACCGGCAATGCGCCGGCGTGGTTCGATGGCAATGAACATGCCGCGGTGTACACCGGCTTCAAGAGCCAAGCGCTAGCCGACAGCCAAGGCGGGCAGGGCGGCTACCAGCAGATGCGCCTGGATGACACGCCTGGCCAGGGCCGCGCGCAGCTGTCCACCACCCAGCATTCAACTACGCTCACCCTCGGCCATCTGAAGGGTGGCGAAGACAATGTGCGCGAGACCGAGCGTGGTTTCGGCGCCGAGCTATCCACGCAGGCCTTTGGGTCACTGCGTGGAGGCAAAGGCCTACTGCTGAGCACCGAACCGGGCGAACCCCAGCTGGCCGCCAACCAGGCACTGACCCAACTGCAGGAGAGTGCCGAGCTGCTGCAATCGCTCAACGAATCGGCAGTGAACCAGCAGGCCCAACTGCCTGAGGAGCCGACCACGCTGCAGGCCCACGACGCGCTGGAACGACTGCAGGAAAGCCTGCGAGCTACCCAGAGCGGCAGCGCGGCGGGCAGCATCAGCGGCGGCGACGGCGATGCCCCGGGCTGGGACAAGCCGGTGCTGATGGGCAGCGGCGTGGCCGGTGTGATGAGCCTGACCCCGGCTGATCAGGTCTGGGTGAGTGGTACGCACACCACGCTGGCCTCGGGCGTGGCGCTGAACTGGCTGAGCCAGGGCTCGATCACGATGGCGGTGGCCGGCGGGCTGGTGCTGTACACCGCCGGTGCCGAGCCGAAACCCGAAAGTCCGAACCAGGAACGCGGGATCGCGCTGCACGCCGCGCAGGGCAAGGTCAGTGCACGCGCGCACAAGAACCAAGCGATCCTGGCGGCCAAGACCAACGTGAAGATCACCAGTACCCAGGCCGATGTGCAGCTCTCGGCGCCGAGCAAGCACCTGCTTGCGACGGCGGCCGGGGCTTACATCCGGATCGAGGGCGACAACATCGAGCTGGGCGCGCCGGGGAAGGTGGAGTTCAAGGGCACCCAGCGCGAGTGGACCGGGGCGAAGGCGCTGAAGCTTGCAGCGCCCCCCCTGGCTTCCGGAAGCCACGGGCCGTGCCAGTTCCGCGTGAGAGCAGCCGAGCAGAGTGGTGCGGCCGTCGTGCCGCTGGGGAGCTGATGCATGGAGTTCAGCCACCGCTTCTTCATGTCCCAGGACTTCGCGTTGATCAATCCGATGCAGATCGATGCCGACATCGTGGCGCTTTGGCCAAGTGAGCCGATTGTTCCGGATGCACTGAAGGGACAGGAAAAGCACATGCCGCGGCTGATCGCGTTGACCGAACTGGACGAGGATGATCGTCTGTATCGGTTGGATCAGACCATGAACTATGGGAGCGCGCGCAACAAAGCCCCCTTCTGCGGCTTGCTGCGGAGCCCGGCGTCGCCCAGCCGGGTAGCCAGGCATGTGCAGAGCGCGATGGTGCAGAAGATCGGCGGCGAAGCGATGTGGCTGCGTTTGCATGACCCGCGGGTGTGGCTCAACCTTCGCTGGATCCTGCGACCCTTTCAGGTCGACGCCCTGCTGGGCCCGATCAGCCACTGGTCCTGGCCAGTGCCTGGTAGTGAGCACTGGACGGCCAGTACACGTGAGCGAGAGGCCGCGCAACGGCTTGACCTGGATATCGACCAGATGCGGGCACTGTCCATGACGGGCTCGGTCAATCGCGTCTTTGCCAGGCTGGCGCGCGACGGTGCTCCGGTGCTGGACACCGACGCCTCAAGAAGGACCGCGTTCAACGAGATGATGAGGGCTCAGGCACTTGGCTTGAGCACCGATGAAGATGTGGAGTTCTTCGCCTTCCTCTCGCTTGTCAGGTCTCCCCAGGTGCATGACCAGCCAGTGGAGCGAAGGATGATCGATCTGGCGGTCGCGGGGGAGTGCGGGTACTTGTCGGCATGGATGGACGAGTACAGCCAATCAATGGAACTGAATGCAGAGGAGCTGGACGAACGTGGCAACAACTGACACCAAACAGCCGGGTGGCCTTGGGGCCTGCGATCCGAGCAAGAAATGCCAGATGTGCGACCAACGCGGTCTGCCCATTCTTCCCCTGCGCTACTCGCTCGCGCGCACCGATGTGCGGGCCGGATTCACCATGCCGCCGCTGGAGGGAAAGTTCGGCGCGGGTGTGAAGGACATCGTCCTGCCGGCTGCGCGAGCCCAGTACACATTGCGCTTGGCACGTCAGGGGTACCTTTACGTATTCAACGAGGCGCGCGGCGAATGGAAGGGATACTTCGTCACGGAAGATGCTTACCTGCTTGAGTTCGATGTGCACGCCGATGCACCGCCCATGGAGGAGTTCGCGCCCACCTGTGCGCGCATGGCGACCTCGCAGTTGGCGCGCTTCGTCACCATTCCCGACCCTTCCAGGGCTGGGAAAGTGTGGTTTGGTTTCAGCGAGGCACCGTGGGCACCTGAGGTGCTGAAGCGCAACCGGCTCTCCTCCGAGCGAAAGAAGCACATGCGCTCGGTCGATGTGAAAGCGTGGGTTGGCGGGGCGCGCTCCGATCACACCGGTGAAGTGGGTGACGCCAAGCGTCTGGTGAGTGAGTTTGCGTTCGAAGAGCAGGTTGCAAAGCCTCGAGACCCGAGTCAGCCGACGTCGCAGATGGTGCTGGATCCAAAAACCGGAAAGATGATCAAGCAGGTCAATCTCGAAGGCGTGACGGTCTCCAATAACCCGGCGTTTGACTTCACCACCTTCGCCTTCCGCCGCTGCAAGCAGCAGGTCGCGGGCATGGAGGAATGGGTCAAGAAGGCGTCTCCGGAGGTGCCGGCGATGATGCTGGCCCTGAACGATCCGGCCGGTCTTACCCAGGACGTGTCGGCCTTGATGCGGGAGTTGGTGAGGGACTTCGAAACCGGCAAGGATCGCAATTGGAAGTTGGCCGCGGCGACGGGTATCAAGGGCATCCGGAAGGCGATCGAAGATCAGGCGGCCGCTACCGAGCTGAGCGAGCGGCGTGCAACGGCGATCACGGGCAAGGCCTCGGCAGAACTCTACGCTGCTGGACTCATCAAGATGCCCGAGTCGTTGACGGCCGAACAGGACCGCAAGGCGCGTGTGTCAGCGTGGAACCGCTACAAGGATGACTACGATGAGTCGGCCGTGTCCAGGTTCGAAGCAGAGCTGGAGCGGGAAACCAAGGAATTCACCAGCAGCCAGCTGACGCCGTTGGCGATGTCGTTCGTGCGTTGGTATCAGTCCGATGCACTTCGTGACTGGTTGTCGTCCAACCATCATGAAGGCCTCGAAGGCGGTGGCGGGGCATTCACCGTCATTGTCCAGCGCTGCGTGGAAGGCATCACCGGTCATGACCAGGTTGCTGCAGCGCTGTTGAAGGATCTCAACGGGCGTTTCGATGAAAAGCGTAACATCACCCTGCGTGCGCTGGTCCTGAACGACACCACGATCGCCAAGTATCTGGAGCTTGCGGCCGGGCCAAGCCTCGAACTGGCCAACAACCCGGGCGCCTGGAGCAACGTGCTGAAGGCGTTCGCACACGTGGACGACAGGAAGAAGAACAATCCGGCGGATATGCAGACCCGCACCGGTATTGTGGCCAACTTCATGCATGAGATCGCCGGGTCATTCATCACCGGGCTTTCAAAGGCGGGGCAGACCATCAAGGTGGGCGCGGCGAATATTGCGCTCAGCATTGCCATGAAGCACCGGATGATGGCACTGATGGGTGCGGTATCGGGCCGACAGATCACCCGGCTCCCGGTGAGGGCGTCCGAAGCCGAGCTTGCCCACTTCATCGTCGAGGCGCTGACCGCTGGGCAGTCTCCCGCCGAAAAGGCACGTGCCCGTCAGCAGGTGGATACACATCTTCGCCAGCAGCTGACAGAACGCTCCGGTGCGCGGACCGCAACCGGTGAGCGCAATGCGCGGGGTCGCAAGGTCTTCCAGTGGGCGGTCTACTGGGACGATGAAACCATGCGCGCCCTGCGCGGCACGAATATCACGACCCTGGACCGGGCGCTGTTGAGCGAGGACCAGTTGCGGGCCGTGGTCAGAAGCCGCGCAGCCTCCTTTGCAACCGTCAATATCCGGGCAGACGTCGGCTTCGGTGTAGTGGGGTTGCTGCTGGATGGTTGGAATGCCGCGGACGCCTTCACCAAGCTTGATGACGAGAAGCAAGGTCCAGAGAATCGCCGCCGCATCAGTTTGGGATCGGCCCTGTTCGGGCTTGCGGGGACAAGCGTTGAGTTGACCGCTATCGGGTTGGAACGAACTGCGTATGGGCAGGTGGCGCGATCGGTGCGCATCGCGGCGGTTGAACTGAGGACAACGTCGGCCGTGATTGGATGGATGGGCAAGCTTGTAGGAACCGTGGGAGCGTTCCTTGGCGCCGTGGTCGATGGTTGGAAGTTCTATGAAGCCGCCAAGAGTGGCGACATACCGATGGCCATCCTGTTCGGCGCGACGGCTGTGGGCGGCGCGGTGGTTGCCGTGTGCGTGCTGTTCGGCTGGATGACCGCTGGCATAGGCTTCATCATCATGATTGTCCTGGCCATCATCGGGTTTGTTGGCGAGTGGCTGATCAACCTTATTCGCGATGATAAGATCGAAATCTGGATCAACAAGACACCCTTTGGTGCGCATGATCATGGACGTTTCGAGTCACTTGAAGACCAGGAAGCAGCGTATGTCGCATTGCAAGCCAAGTAGGACCTCCCGATGAGCAGTTTTGCTGGCTGGCTGGTCAGCCCGTTCAAACTGGGCCGCGAAGTGTCCGACAAGGAAACCCGGGCCAACCTGCGGTCTCCCGGGATGCCTCGTCCGAAGCCACTGAACAAAGGCGCCATCCATCTCGATTCCACTTGCCTGGAGTATCTGGACCGGTACTTCCTGATGCGGGGTTGGGGGGTGCTTGGGGGTGGGTTTCTGGTTGTGTTCTGCCTGGTCCTTGGCGGCGCAGGCATCTACGGATTCCTGCAAAGCTCGCAGGGACAGGTTGCGCCTGTGTTCTGGGCGCTGGTCATCATGGCCGTGATGTTTGGTGTGCCTGCGCTTGTGGCGCTGAAGGTGCTCGTGCTCAAGGATGCGTTCCGATACACCCACTATCCTGTCCGCTTCAATCGAGCCAACCGTAAGGTCTATGTGTTCACCGGCGGGCCGCGGAAGTACGTTGAGGTGCCGTTCGACGATGCATTCTTCTTCATCAACGAAGATGGCGGCACCGGTGCCAACAACGTCCGCATCTACGACCTGCGGATGCATGTCATCGAAAGCGGCAAGATTGTCCATACGGTGTCGATCGGATCCGATGGCGGCAGTAGCCCGGGGGTCGTTCTTGCGCATTGGGAAATGATTCGCCGCTTCATGGATGAGGGGATGGAGGATCTGCCGTTCCCCCCCCTTGGCATATTTGCGTCCTCGCATGTTTCGTTGAAAAACGCGTTCATCATTCCGTTTGCAGTGTTCAATGGCGCATTGCGGTGGATACTCGCGCCTTTCCTCTTTCCGATTGGTGTCGCCCGCTACATTGCACTGGCAAGCAGCCGGCGCCCCGTATGGCCAAGCTCGGTGGAAGCAGAATGCGCGCCAGCGCGTGGCAGCCGGGTTCTGCGCGAACCGCAGGTTTACGGCGACCTTCCGGGCGGCAAGAGTGGGGAGGCGGCGTTCATGCAGTACTGGAACGACGCTGAGATGCAGGCAAGGGCGGAGGACCAGGGCCTGGCGTCGCTCTTCAGGTGAGGGGGGGGCTGGACGCTTCCGGTCAGCGCGGTCCAGTCCCTATTGAATCCAGTGCGCGGCGCTGGGTGGCTCCGGTTTCTGCTGGTGTCACGTAGCGCAGTCGCACGCAACGCGGGGTGGACGGGACGTCCAATCCGGCAGTGCCTGGCGCAGCGGCCGACTTCAAGGATGTGAGCATGAGTGCATTTGCAGGCTGGTTGGCTCAGCGTTATCGGGTCAACAGACCCCTGTCGGACGCCGAGCGCAACGCGGATGTGCGCAATTTTGATGGCATGGTCAAGGATCCAATCGACCAGGGCATCATCGCGCTCAATCCCACGTTCATCGAATATGTAGATCGGCATTTTCACTATCGCGGCTGGGGGGCGATGTGGGGGCTGCTGGTGATTGCGCTTGCCGTTGCATTCGCCGTTGCGATGGCAATGTCGCCCACGGTGACGCCCCAGGGCTTTCCACGGCCGCCGACAACGGGCGAGCGTTTCGTGGTGGGCTGGATCGTCACACTGTCGTCCGGGTTGGCAGCCTTCAGCTATTGGATGCTGTTGGGCAAGGATGTCTTTCGGTATCAGTATTATCCCATCCGGTTCAACCGCAAGACGCGCAGGGTGCACGTCTTTACCGGTGGCCGCCACACCGCGCGCTCGGCGTCGTGGGATGAGGTGCGTTTCATCATCGGGTGCGGCGCGCCTCCAGGCGCGGACGACAAAGGGACAACCTACGACCTTCGCGGCCACCTGATGCAGGGCGACCAGGTGATCTACACCTTCGCCGTTGGCAGCGACAGTGGCCCCAATCCCGGGCCAACGTTGGCGCATTGGGAGATGATTCGCCGCTACATGGAGGGCGGGATGGATGCGCTTCCATTCCCGCCGCTGCAACTCTACACATCGACCACACCCAGCCTTCGGAATGCAGTCATCATCCACGTGTCGTCTGCTGGTGCGGGCCTGGGTCTGCTTTTTTTGCCCATTACGCTGCCGTGGGCCATGTTCAGGTATCTGTCGATGAAGCTATGTAGGCGCCCCGCCTGGCCCCGCGCAGTCGAGGACGAATGCGCCGACGGTTCAGGGGCTGGGAGCCTGAGGGAGCCGGTGGTGTACGGTCGGGTAGGCGACGGCCATGGCAGCGAAACAATGCTGGCGTACTGGAAGCAAGCCACCCGTGATGCAATGGCGCTCAACGAGACGTTGCGCACACGGATGAAGGCAAACGGTGGGCATTGATCGCCTCGAACAACCGCCGGCGCAGTCTCACTTGCCGCATCCTTGCTGCTGCACGACACATTGGCTTGGATAGGCCCGCTGAGTGCGTTGTTCCCGCATGCGAGCGAACACGGGAGTGAGACGAGGATGTACACAGGTTGGTTGAGAAGGTTCAAGGTAGATCGAACGATCAACCCCACCGAGCAGTGCGAGCCGTTGAAGCGGGAGCGCACGGGCGCGAGCAACGAACGGCACTGCGTCATCCGCCTGAACTCGACGTACATGGATGTGATTGATCGACGCTACCGTCTTCGGGGGATGGTGGCGACAACCGTGGTAACACTCGTGAGTACCGCGCTGGCGCTGTTCGGGGTGTGGATGCTGGTGACCTGGCTCCCTACCGTATACGAGGGGCGGGCGGTGGACTGGTTCATGGTGGGCGTTCTGGTGATCGGCTTCGTCGGCCAGTTCGCGCTGATGTATCGATTGGTCATTGGCCGCGATTTCTTCACCTACAAGTACTACCCGATCCGGTTCAATCGTCGCACGCGGATGGTGCACGCCTACACCGATGCGGGCCCTTCCGGCGTCATCAGCGTGCCGTGGGATCAGGCGTACTTCCATCTTGGGCACGGTCAGGGTGAGACGTTCCTGCGCGATGTTCGGTGCCACGTCATGGATGGGGATATGGTCAGGCACACCTTTGCCGTCGGCCACTATTTTGACGATGCGGACAAGGTTCGCGAGATCTGGGAGTTCATCCGACGTTACATGGACGAAGGACCGGCGCACGTGGTTGACGCGCCTTCGTCGCGGCATGTGCACCTGTCTGTGGCTGACACCTGGAAGAATTGCTACCTGACGGTGGTCATCAGCCTGGGTGAGGCACTGCTACCGTATCGCACGGTGCTGATGCCGTTGCTGGGGCCATTGGTCATATGCCGATGGCTGGTCTTGAAGAGCAGCAGAGCGCCGGAGTGGCCGGCCTATGTGGTGACGGAATCCGTCGTCGACGTGGCCGATCCGCATCAGTGGCCGGAGCCGGAGTACGTCGGGCAGTTCTATGCGGGACGCGGTGCCTGACTGCTTCGCGCGTTCGGGCGAGAGTGCCAGTGCGGCGATGCCGTTTCATCGTGACTGGGCGACGCGCATGCTGTGCCTGTGTTCTCGCCTGCATCCGGTGACATGCTGCAGACTGTACGCGCGCGCGATTGAGAGCGCTGTTGATGTGAAGATGCACCGAATGGCGCATTTTCCCAGCGTGCTACTCGACTGACTTGCCTGTGTTCCCTATTCTAGGCGGCATGTCCGATTTTCCGACTTGGCTTGGTACAAGAGCGCGGCGTCGCTCGGCGCTCTTGATCGGTGCGAATTGTGACCTAGGTCACAGTGCGTCCTGTATAGGTTCTGATGGTCGGCTGATTTGCCGTCGCGAATGAATCGTGCGGCGTCTCGACTGATGTTCTGCTGATGATGGGTCGCCCCAGTTGAATCTGCGGGGCTAATGAATGGAAGCATTATGAAATCCACAAGCACGATACTGGCCGCACTTGCGGCACCGGGGCAGGCACAGCGCCTGCTGCAGCTGCGCACCTCGCTGGGGAGCGACGTGCTGGTGGCCGAGTCACTCAATGGCGTCGAGCAGATCGACGGCATCGGCTTCGTGTTCGATGTGATCGCATTGTCGGCGGATGCCAATCTTTCGCTGGAGGGCCTGCTGGGCCAGCCGGCGGTACTGCAGATGCAGGCCATCGGCAGCCCACGCCCGTTCCATGGCCGCATCACCGCCGCCGAACGCATCGGCAGCAATGGCGGTCTGGCGCGCTATCGCCTGCGTTTGCAGCCGTGGTTGGCGTTCCTCGGCCAGCGCGTGGACAGCTACGTGTTCCATGACGCCAGCGTGGTCGACATCGTCGAGAACATCTTCGCCGATTACAGCGGGCTGGTTCCTGCATGGCGCTGGGACCTCACCGACCGCAGCCTGTACGCGAAGCGCAGCCTGACCACGCAGTATCAGGAAACCGACCTGGCCTTCGTGCAGCGTCTGCTGGCCGAAGAGGGCATCTATTACTGGTTCGAGCATGCTGGCGACCCAGGCAGCGAGTCGTACGGTGCCCACACCTTGGTGCTGGCCGACAACCATCACGGTGCCAAGGACCTGGGTGCGGTGCGCTTCCACCGCGGCGATGTGACCGAGCGCGATGACAGCGTCCAGCAGTGGTCGACCGCGCGCCGCTGGCGTACCACTAAGGTGTCCCGGCACACCTGGGACCACCGCACGTTGGAGCTGCGGCAGGCCAGTGCCGAAGCGCAGATGACACAGAATTCCATGGGTGAGGACGCCGACACCTGCGGCCCGTACGGCTGGCAGGACAACGCCCGCGGCCAGCGCCGCGCGCAGCAGCACCTGGATGCGCTGCGTGTTCGCGCCCACACGATTGACGGGCAGGGCAAGTGGCGACAGGTGATGCCAGGCGCACAGTTCCAGCTGGGCCAGCACCCTGGCGTGGACGCCGGCACCAACTTCCTGTGCCTGTCGGTGCAGCACCAGGCGCGCAACAACTTCGAGGCCGATGTGTTCGATGCGCTGGAGCAGCAGCTTGGGCCGGCCGCGCAGGCGCCGCTCAGCCTGCCAGGCGCCTTGAGTGGCTTATCCGTTGCGAATGCATCGGCCGACCTCACCACCACCTTCTACGACAACCGCTTCGTTGCCATCCCGGCCGACGTGGTGTACCGCCCGCAGACCGAGGACGGCCACGGCACGCGTCTGCATCCGCGCCCGTCGATCACCGGTACGCTCAGCGCCATTGTGGTCAGCGACGGCGAGCCGCTGCAGTCCGATCGCGACCACCGCATCAAGGTGCAGTTCCCGTGGCAGCGCGGCGGCAGCTCCAGCACCGGCTTGGCCCATCCCGGCGGTGACGACAACGCCCCGGCCAATGGTGGAGCCTGGACCTGGGTGCGGGTGATGACCCCCTGGGCCGGCGACAACTGGGGCGGTGTGGTGCTGCCCCGTCGTGGCCAGGAAGTGCTGGTGGCCTTCCTCGAGGGCGACATCGACCGCCCGGTCGTGGTCGGCGCGGTCTACAACGGCCGCGGCCAGGCCGATGCCGCCCACAACCAGGTCGCCAGCGGCGGTGCCAACGCCACCGGCAATGCGCCGGCCTGGTTCGACGGCAATGAGCACGCTGCGGTCTACACCGGTTTCAAGAGCCAGGCGCTGGCCGACAGCCAAGGCGGGCAGGGCGGCTACCAGCAGATGCGCCTGGATGACACGCCCGGCCAAGGCCGCGCGCAGCTGTCCACCACCCAGCACGCCAGCACGCTGACCCTGGGCCACCTGAAGGGTGGCGAAGACAACGTGCGCGACACCGAACGCGGCTTCGGTGCGGAGCTGTCCACGCAGGCCTTCGGCTCGCTTCGCGCAGGGCAAGGGTTGCTGCTCAGCACCGAACCGGGCGAGCCGCAGCTGGCCGCCAATCAGGCACTGACCCAGCTGCAGGAAAGCGCGGAGCTTCTGCAATCGCTCAACGAATCGGCCGTGAACCAGCAGGCGCAACTGCCCGAGGAGCCGACCACGCTGCTGGCGCACGACGCGCTGGAACAGCTGCAGGAAAGCCTGCGTGCCACCCAGAGTGGCAGCGCGGCGGGCAGCATCAGTGGCGGCGACGGCGACGCCCCGGGCTGGGACAAGCCGGTGCTGATGGGCAGCGGCGTGGCCGGTGTGATGAGTTTGACGCCGGCAGACCAGGTCTGGGTCAGCGGCACGCACACCACGCTGGCTTCGGGCGTGGCGCTGAACTGGCTCAGCCAGGGCTCGATCACGATGGCGGTAGCTGGTGGGCTGGTCCTGTACACCGCCGGCGCCGAGCCGAAACCCGAAAGTCCGAACCAGGAACGCGGGATCGCGTTGCACGCTGCGCAGGGCAAGGTCAGTGCTCGCGCGCACAAGAACCAGGCGATCCTGGCAGCCAAGACCAACGTGAAGATCACCAGTACCCAGGCCGATGTGCAGCTCTCGGCGCCGAGCAAGCACCTTCTTGCGACGGCGGCCGGGGCCTACATCCGGATCGAAGGCGACAACATCGAGCTGGGCGCGCCCGGGAAGGTGGAGTTCAAGGGCACGCAGCGGGAGTGGACGGGGGCGAAGGCTATGACCTCCAACGCCACAGCGCAGGCGGGAAAGAACGATCGATGCAACGAGGCTAGTGTAGATGCGGCCAGCGCAGGAGCAGCATATGTTGCGCTATGACGCGCGATATGACGTCTTTGTGGAGCTGAGAGAGCGAATGCGCTCGTCAGTGAATGGCTGGCTTGTGCTGGTTGATCCTATGTCGCGTTGTGCAATGGGCTCGCTTGAAACGGCTGACAGGAAAAAGCACATCGTGGATCTGGTTCGCTTTGGCATCGACAGGGAGCTCTGCCCCTTCATTCTGGAGTTGGATGGTCCCAGTGATGTGTTGCTGGAAGAAACGGTGACTATCGCTTGGGAGAGGCGCGGTGACTGGCAGCAACCCCAACCAATATGTGGATGGATCTCCAGCGCACTGCCCGCCGCCGCAGTGGCGGGAGCGGTCCTGCGGCAAGCCGTTGCGGTCACGGGCGATGGAAAGCGCAGGCTTGAGCGATTCTATGACCCGCGAGTTGCGCGTCATGCGGGTTTCTCCGAAAGTGCCCGACACCCTTTCGAGGGCGCAGATGTATGGGTTCAACTCGGCTGGGACGGCGAGTTACAGGCAATGCCCTGTATGACCGGGGGATATGTGGCGCCGGCATCCCCAATGCAGTCCGACCCGCGTGCAGCCTGGTGTGTGGCCGTCAATGCGGCGATTTCTCAACTGCAGCGCATGGACGACCTCACGTTGGAGCGGGAGCGGCAATTACAGGCGGCGGTAGACTGCGCGATACATCTTGGCCTATGTGCCGACGAGGTCGCCGATGCCACAACGTTCCTGCTACACAAAGTGCTGGTGCATCCTCAAATTGAACGTCACCCGGTGATAGCCGAGTGGCTGCGAGAGGCAGTGGCCGGTGCTGGAGCCTATGCAGATCGCTGTGCGGAAGCTGATGCAGAATGGTGGCAGGGCATTGAGCATGGCGCCTGGTCAAGCAATACGAATGGATTCAACGTGGAGGCAAGACATGGCTGACGGCGCAAGTATCGCGACGGGTGTAAAGCGATCGGTACAGAACCCGGCGCCGTTTGGAGACTGCAAGCGCTGCGACAAGGCGGGCTTCCCCATCCTTCCGATGCGATTTGCATATACCGCCCGATCTGCCTCCGCAGAAGCGGGGTCGGCAAGCTTGTCCGGCCAAGACTACACTTTCCGCGCAGGCGTGCTGGCGATGCGCATGCTCAGCCAGGGCTTCCTGTACGTACTTGACGAACGCGGCGGGGGAACCTGGCGCGTCTTCCAGGTTTCCAATGAGGGTTCGCTGTCCGAGTTCACGGTGGCTAACAAGCCTGAACCGGTCGAACCACAATGCGGGCGCTCAGACCACGCCGTGCGTTCGGCGGCATTTTCAATCCCCGATCCGAAGAACGCCAAGCGGGTCTGGCTCGCTTACTTCAGCGTATGGCAGACCGAGCACCAGCTGCAGCTTTATGACGCGGCGCTTCTCGGCAAGGCCATGCCCGCCCGCTTCGAGGAAGATCCTCAGGTCGAGCTCAAGAATCTGAAAGGACGGTTCCAGGAGTTTTCAGTCCCGGACCTCATGACAGGAGTCAAGGCCGGCGCTGTAAGTCATCGGCAAGCCGATGCACTTGGGGCGGACCTCGGCGTGGTGCGGGATCATGCCCCCGAGTTTGGGGGCCGCCATAGCTTGTATGTGGACAGTGTGACCCCCGGTGTAGACCGGTCAGGCTTGGCCACGGCGGTGGCCCAGCGCATGGCAGGCATGCATGAAGGTGGCGGCGTAGCCGTCTACCTGCACGATCCTATCGGCATCGCATTGGAGATACGCCACCTCGCTACACTCAAACGGCTGAAGATCGAGGCAATCAACCAGAAGTTTCGACGAAAAATCGCCGTCAAGCGCCTGATCGAGCAAATCGGCGCATCGTGGAAGGCCGGTGGCGGTGACAAGGCGCAGGAATGGGCAGAGGACTACTTCGACAAGATTGATGCAAGCAAGATTGCGTCCTTCGATCGTGAGTACGCTGCAGAGATTGGACAACTTCCTTCGATCTTGAATGGCCTCTGCGACGATGGCGGCAATTTCCAGCAGGCGTGGGCGCTGAGGAACTGTCTTAAGCATGATTTCGACGTGGCCGACGCCGCCTCGACGATGGCGATGGTTTGCCAGGCGGCTACCGTGCTGGGCGGCGGTGGCCTGTGCGATATCGATCGCGGTCATGCGATCAAGGAGTTCGAGAAGCCGGTCGAGGACAACTTGTGGTACTGGGCCATCACGGGTGGTCAGAGAAGTCTCCTGACGGTCCTTGCCGAGGACAAGCAGGCCGATGTCCAGGGCATCATCAAGTCGAGCTATAGCGTGTTTGATGCCTGGGTCTTTGAGAACCAGGGTTTCATGTCGCAGCTTCATGCACAAATGACGGGTGCGGCTGCAGCGTCTGCGGGTGGGTCTGCTGACCGGGTTCGTATAGCGACCTTCCGAAGTGCATTGTTCATCGAGGAGGCGCTGAGGAATCTGATCACCGGCGCGCAGGGCCTGCTCACAGATGTAAAGCTGGCGGCATACAAGAACCTTCGCGTTTTTGCCGTTGCCGGGGCGTTGTGGTTCCGGACGGCCGTCCAGCCGGTTGTACAGGAAGTCACGGTCGCCGATTTCATTCGGGACAACAAAGAGAGCGCCTGGGGGCACTCATTGGAGTCGAGACTGCAGCGGTCGGTCGATGCAGAGGGGGGTAAGCGCTCTGCGATCAATCTTGCGGATGTAACCGATGAGCTGGGTGAAGCCGGTCGAAAAAAGATTCCGTTGCTCCGTATCCATTGGGGTGAGGTGATCGAGCTGGAGTCATTGACCGGCGAGCGTGCGCGCGTCGTCAGCCAGGAGGCGAATCGACGCATTCGGCGTGCCGCAGGCAAGACCGGCGCCGGCAAGGCAGGCGGAAGACGAGGCGGCAACTTTGCCAAGGCGCCGCTAGGCGCGGCCATGGACAAAGCCTACGAACAGCTGCGACGTCAGGCGCTTATTGAGCAGGCGGCCGATAAGGCAAAACGGGAGCTGGCGGCCGAAACTGCCCGGATCAATCGCGCGCGCGTTCAAGGCGCCAGTGTGCCGGCAGTAGCGAGCCCTGCCGCTTTGGCTGGCGCTCCGCATGCAACCAGCGGCGGCTGGAGCACCAAGACCATCGCGGTCCTGAAGAACGGCGCCGCAGCCGGCACGCTCGCGGTGTGGGCGATGGGGTTCCAGGCCGTCGCCCTTGCCGCTTCGCTGAAAGAATGCGAGGACAAGCCTTCCTCTGCGGCCTACGCCAAGATCAGCGCTTCATTGTTGGGGTTCGTCGGTGCAGGGCTTGAGGCGAGCGGCGCGATGATGGCACTCCGCGCATACCTCACCGCCCGGACAACCGGTACGCTTGTGCGGGCCGCCACCGCAACGGCCGGTGCAGGTGGGATACTTGGAGGGGCCGCTGGCATCATTGTCGGCGTGATGACGATCAGAGACGCGCGGGACCTGAAGGACGCCGGAGACCGCGACGCAGCGGATGCGATGCAGATCGCCGGCATTCTGCTCACCATCAGCGGCGCGGCCACTGCGGGCGGAGGCATGATGCTGTTGGGTATGTCGCTGTATGGCGGTCCGATCGTGTGGGCCATCGTCGCCGTCGGCGCTGCCATTGCCGGCCTCTACTTCTTGGTCGTTGCCGAAGAAAAACGCGACAATCCGCTTCAGGTCTGGCTTCGTTCGTGTTGCTTCGGCATCAAGCCGACGTATGCGACGGAGAAGGAAGAGGCTGATGTGCTGGAGAAGCTGTTTGTCATTCCCTTTGCAGTGACCGGGATCTGGCGGACGGGGGCATCTGTGTTGGGATACACCTTTGGCGGTACTGTCGATGTGCTTATTGACGCTCCCGATGTGATGGAAGGCAAGGGCTGGCTCGAACACAGAATCGAGCTCCAGATGACCGACGGCCGTGTTCTCACGGCAAGCTCGTCTCGGCTGCTCAGTGCGGATCTTCGCGCCGGGCTGGTCGATCCGCAGCGATTCTCCGAGGGGCTGGAGCACCAGAACAGGGGCTTGTCAGCACCGACGTCCGGGGGGGCAAACCTACGCCGGAGCGAGACCGGTGGAGTAATGTGGCGGATCATCTATGTCAACGATTCCCTGAAGAGCGTCAAGGTCACGGCGCGGCTGTGGCCGGACAAATCCAGCAATCCAGGTTTGGTCCTTCCGAGTGGTGAAGGTATCGTTCAATTGATCACCGCAGAGAGATGAAGGCGCAATGCGCGATAACGACATAACGCTCCAAGCCGGCCAGGACATCATGGATATGGCCTCGCCAGTGCAGGGTCCGGGTGGGGTGATGTATCCCCTTACCCATCACCGCGCAGAAGATGTGGATATCGACTTCGTGCTTGATGTCGACGAAAGCGAGCTTGTGGTGGCGCCTGACGTGACCCTGTTGTCGGGTGCCAAGGGCGGGCTGCTGTGGCTGGTCGGCATGATCGTGCTGGTGGATGTCGTGATCCTGGCCGGCCTCCCAGGCATGCTCGCCGACTGGGAGGACATGGTCGCCTCCACCGTTGTTACCCTGCTGTTTCTGTTGCTGAGCGCAGCCTTCTGCGTGGGCATGGTCCGTTCGGTCAGGCGGGGGAATCGGGTGGAGCCCGTGCTGTTCAACCGGGTAGCCCGCACGGTTACGCATTTCGGTAGCCAAGGTGTTCGCACCTACCCTTGGGAGCGGCTTCGGCCCTTCGTTCGGATCGTCCGCGTAGTGAATACGGTGGGCGGCGGCCAGACCTACCAGCTCGTGTTGGCCGATGTAGATCCGTCCACTGGCCGGGTTGGCGCAGAGTTCGTCGCGGGCAAAGGGGATCTGATCGGCGCCGGCGTGCTCCGCTATGGATTTTTCAAGACGTATATGGACCAACCACTTGAGCGCTTGCCGAGCTTCCGTCTCGTGTCGGCCAGGCCCGATTGGATGCAGCGCCTTGCATTGAGCATCTGGACCTTCCCAGGTCTCGCGCCGCGATGGCTTGGCGAGCGACCGTGGTCGCCGCTGGTAGCCCTGGGCAGTGTGCTCAACACTGCCTTGGCAATGCCGCTGCAGATACCGGAACTGCTGGCAGCCCGGATTTCACTGGGGCCCTACGGCGAGGGTGCTTTGGCGCCGTGGTTGAAGCGCTTCAACGCGCTGCCAACAGGCACCACGCTACGGCGTCTGGCACGTACGCATGCGGCTGTCGTCGCGCCTGCGCGCAGATGCATCCCGGTTGCGCTGGTCCTCGGGACGCTGTTCTGGGGCGGTGTATTGTGGTTGTTGGGCGCTGCCGCGCTGGGCTGAAAGATTCCCGAAAGCAGAGGCAGTGAAGCGATATCGCGAAAACGGAGTGCGTGATACTGGAATCGGACGAGCAAACCGCAGCACTCACGGTTGAGTTGAATCCACCCAACGGACAGGCTGTGGCCCTACTGCCCCCGGCTTGCGTGCAGAGCAGCCATCACACAAGTACAGGGGGCGGGGTGGTGCGTGTCTACCCGCACGGCTTGGCGTTCGTGGATCAGTTGGGCGCTATGCGTGGTTACCTGAGCTCTTTTGGCATTCTGGCGCTGCCGTTGATGATTGCGATGGTCGTGATGGGTGTCAGCGCAGGTTACTGGCTGCCGTTGATCATGGTCGTAATCATGCTGTGGCTGGCGCTGCTCTTCATCCAGGTGGACTGGGTGGGGTTTCGCTACGAGCCGGTGCTGCTCAATCGTGCCTTGGGGAAGGTGCACGTGTTCAAGGTCATGGGTCTGCCATGGTGGCAGTGGGGATGGAAGTTGTGGGGTAATACACGATACGAGATAGACACGTACGACTGGTCATGCGTCCGCGCGGAGGTCGTAGAGTTCACCATCTTCACCGGTCAGATTTCACGACGGGAGTCTGGCCTGGTGTTTGCGATCACCGATGTGCCGGGTGGGCGTGATGTGGTGCAGCGCTTTGGGGTGGGGCCCAGCTTCGGCTACGGCGATCTCCAATCCCCGGTTCGCCGTTGGGAGCATATTCGACGCTTCATGTGTCATGAGGGGCCTGCTTGGACGTTGATGGACAGCCTTTATGAGGACTGGGGCGTCGCGTTTTGGCCCTCGTTCTGGTTGCTTCAACCCCTGTTCGACGATCGCGCAGTGGCGTGGCGGCGAAAAGGGATCCTGGCCTGGATGGCTGGTGTAGGCATGTTGTTCTTCCTGCCGTTCACCGCCTACATGGGACTGGTACGCTATCTCAGCTACCGGCTGAAGCGGGAACCCGCGTGGAGCAGGGACATTCTTGCCAGTCTCGGTGGCCCTGCGCTGACCCATGAACAGTTGAACGATTTGGCCCTTGCAGATGCGAAGGTGAAGCCAGGCAAAGCGTCCAAGCGTCGGCCGCGCCGCCAAAAAAGCCATTGAGCGCTGGAGCGTGAGCGATGTACACCGGCTGGTTGAGGAAGTTCAAGGTAGACAGGCTGCTCGACCCGCGAGAGCGCTATGAGGCACTGCCGCGGAATCGCAGTGGGCGTAGCAATGAACACCACTGTGTTATCAGCATGAATTCCACCTACATGGACGTCGTTGATCGTCGATACCGCCTGCGCGGCATGGTGGCAACAACGGTGGGGACACTGGTGTGCACCATGATGGCGTTGTTCGGCATATGGCTGCTGGCGACGTGGGTTCCGAACGCTCGACCGGACGGGCGGATCGACGGGTGGCTCGTCGCGATCATACTGACGCTGTTCATTGGCCAGTTTCCCGTCATGTGGCGTTACACGTTTGGGCGTGATTTCTTCACCTATAAGTACTATCCGATTCGTTTCAATCGGCGCACCCGGATGGTGCACGCCTACACCGACGCCGGCCCATCCGGCGTCATCAGCGTTCCGTGGGAGCAGGCGTACTTCCATCTGGGGCATGGTGAGGGCGAGACGTTCCTGCGGGATATTCGCTGCCACGTCATGGACGGGGAGATGGTCCGGAACACGTTCGCCGTCGGCCACTATTTCGATGATACCGCCACGATTCGCGAGGTATGGGAGTTCATCCGCCGCTACATGGATGAAGGCCCGGAGCACGTGGTCGACGCGCCTGCGTCGGCGCAGCTGCATCTGTCCGTGGCGGACACCTGGAAGAACTGCTACCTCACGGTGATCATCAGCCTGGGTGAGGGGTTGCTTCCCTATCGCGCGGTGCTGATGCCGCTGTTGGTGCCGTTGGCAGCTTGCCGCTGGTTGGTGTTGAAGAGCAGCAAAGCGCCGCAATGGCCGGCGTACGTGGTGGCAGAATCCAGCGTCGACGTGGCCGATCCGCACCAGTTGCCAGAGCCGGCGTATGTCGGACAGTTCCATGAGTTCACGGCATCTGATGGCTGTGCACGCCTAGAGAGGTAAGGGGCGATATGAAGAAGGCAGTGCGTGATCTCGTCCTCGGGATGAAAGAGCTTCCTGAGAAGGGAGGGTATTGGGGGCTTCTACTCAACAAGAAGGGGGTGCCCGCAGATTTGGAGCCGGCTTCGGCAAACGCATTGCAGTCTGTAAATGATAGATACATTCTGTTTACTCCAAGTCTGCAGGCGTCGAACAGAGGCTTTGGCTTTGTCTTTGGCTCTGCAATTGGATTTGCCTTTCTCAGCATGCTTGGCTCCATATTAATCATGAATGGGCTGTACGATGATTCAGGCTTTGTGATTGAGCGACTGTATGCGTTGCTCATCATTGCCCTTCTGGGGTCTGGGTTCTTCGGCTGGGCGTATGTTTCGCTTCGCAGCACGGTGGCGCCGCCTGTCGTACTGAGTAAGAGGTCGCGCCGATTCTGTTACTGGAGGAACAGTAAAGAAGGGTGGATTTCCCTGCCCTATGATGATGTTCAGCCGGTAAGCCTGATTGCCAGGATGTACAGCACGGCAGGTGGTTCGACAGCATACGTGTTGGCGATTGTCGACCTCGTGCCGGGTAGCCGCCGTATTCGCTGGTACCTGCCGCTTTCACAGCCGCAGCGTAGTATCGAGACGCCGGAACGCATTTGGGAGTTCATCCGTTGCTACATGGACCGCACGCCAGAGGAGCTTCCGCCCGTTGAGGCGCTGCCTGCAATAGACGATCCGAAGGCGGATCTGGCGCGCATGGACCGCTTTCTCTTTGGCAGTTTGGTTGATGAGAACCATCGTGTGGTCCCCGGAATATTCTCGAAGCTCTATGTTGGCTTTGTCGGGGGGCACCATGTATTGGTTTGAGCGCGCTGGACTATGGATATCCCGGACGGCGCCTCGGCCTCAGTGGCCCGAAGAGATTGCGGAAGAAATGGCGCTGCCGGTTGATTCCAGCGCCTACAGGTTCGTGCACCAACACCCGCACAACGCCTGGCCAACGAAAACGCGCTGCCGCACATGCGACGGCGTTGGATGGTGCTCGGTGGCATCTCCACGATATTTGTCCTAGCGATGTTTGCAGTTCTAGGTATTCCGCCGTGGTTCTAGGGTTCTGACGATGTCTGCTCGAGGGCAGCATGGCTCGCGCGAGCGCGTAGACTGGGCTTTACGCAGCCAGCCCCGATGGCGCCCGGTTGATGCCGGTCTTGACGGGCAACGCGCCATCCAGTGTGAGGATAGCGGGCACTCACGAAAGTTCCGGGGTAATTGTGGGTGGCGGTCGCTGACTCTCCTCCCGAGTGTGCGGCGAGAGAACCGCTGTGCATCGCGCTGCGCAGAGAGAGGGGCGGCAAGGGGACTTGAGGGATTGAAATGGACTACGCGGGTATCGATGCAAGAAACCTCAGGTTCCCGGTCAACCGCCCGTTGACCGAAGCAGAGAGGAATGAGCAGTTGGATCCGACCCGATCCACGGGTGTCGCACCTCGGATCGGGTTGTCCCTTGTCAAATTCAACTCGACCTACATTGAGCTCGTGGACCGCTGGTACCCGGTCAAGGGATTCAATGTCTGGCTGTCTGTCATGGGGGCGCTGGCGTTCGCGCCAACGTCGCTCTATCTGCTCATCAACCTGATCATCCTGGGTGAACCCTTCCGGGAGGATGAGCGCTGGATACTGTGGAGCTTCTGGATTGCTATCGTGCCGCTGTCGATCTTCATCATTGCTGGCATCGTGTGGCTGTTCAGAAGCGAGTGCTTCCGATGGACGCACTATCCCATGCGGGTGGACAGGCGCAGTCGCCAGATCCACTTCTTCCGGCACGATGGGACGGTTGCGACTGGAGCTTGGGATCGTCTGTTTTTCTTCATGGGAGAATCCACAACGCCTCCGATTGGAAGAACCAATGACCTGCGGGTTCACTTTCTGTCTGATGACGGAGGGACGGTGATCGAGACGTTCTCGCTTGGCTACGAGTACATGGGTGAGCGGCAGGACTTGCTTGGTCTGTGGGAGTACATTCGTCAGTACATGTACGGAACCGAAAGCGATGTCGCGAGACTTTGCGAACTGGTGCCGTTGTGCATGCCTGTTCACGATAGAAAGGAAGGGTTTGTATTCGGTGTGGCGCGAACGTTCGCCAACTTCATTCATTGGCCTTGGGTGCACCTTCTCGCTTCGCTTCCCTTCGGCTTTATCGCTATAGGCCGATGGCTGGCCATGGCAACCAGCCAGGTACCCCGCTGGCCGGCGGAGATCGAGGCAGCCAGTATGGTTGGCGACCAGGATCGTTATCGCCGCGACTGGCGGGACAACCTTCCTTTGGGCTTCATGGAAAAGACCTGGCCATTGATCTGCACCGCAGTCGGCTTGCTGACTGCCATCGGGATTCTGTATGTCATCGAGCAGGCGCTCGCACTGCGCGGGTAATGCCTTCGTACGGCAACACGTCGTCGGCCGCCAGGCCTCGGGCTGGCGGCTCCAGCGTGGCCGTCTCCAGGGAATCAGCGGAGCCCGACCAACAGGAAACCAGACAGCGCGAAGAGCATGGCGAGCAGGACGGGGCTGATGGCCAGCAGTCGCTTCAGCGGTGATTGCCAGCCGGCGAATCGGCCCAGATAGCGGTAAACCGCTTGCACAAAGCCACAGCAGATCGCCATGACCAGCGCGAAGTACACGATGTAAGTCCAGGTCCAGTTCACTCGATGCATCCAGCTTCAGAGGGCGGCTAGAGTAAGCCGGACCGGTGCGAGCGTCGAGTGGTCATGCAGGCCAAATGCGGGTGTTCCAGCCGCGTGGCCGCCTCAGCCAAACACCGCGTGCAGCATTTGCCGTGCCACCACTGACCATGCGGCAACGCTGATCAGCGTGCACGCCCCGCAGACAATGGCAACGATGAGGGCGGCTTTTCGCCTGCCGCGCAGCTCGCCCGCCGACGCTGGCGTAATGGCGTACGGCGACGCCCCGCTGGCGTGGCCAGTCGACGCCCCCGCAAGCGACGCCGGCAGCGGCACCCGGGGCCTGAAGCGTGCGTACACCATCCGGAATACCTGGTCTGGCCAGAACGCGACCCAGACCAGTACCGCCAGGAGATGCTCCCCACTCCAGAAGGGCTGCCAGTTGTGATCCCGCAAACCTTGGATGAACCCATGTGCGTCGCCACCCTCGGACAAGGGGCCAAATTCCAGCAGCGCTGACGTCCATGATCGCGGATTCACCACCGTCTGCATGGGGAGCGCTGCGGGCGCCTCATCCATGTAGCGGCGGATCAGCTCCCAGCTCTGCTGGCATGCCTCACGCCCCGGCATGGGTGCCTCGACAACGAAGCGCGCGCGCCAGGTCTGCGGGTCGTTCTTGAGGTACTCCACCAGTTCCAGCGCCACAAAGGGGCGTGAGCCCAGTTGTGGCGGACCGAAGCCAATTCGCACGTTCGGACGGACGTTGTCCCAATCAAGAACGAACGCCGTCTTGTTGGTGTAGTGGAAGATCTTGCGCTGCTTCTTGAGGAAGTAGACGTCGCTGTGCTTGCTTCCAAAGCTGATGCGCCAGGCGAAGTAGGCGCCCGTAGCGCCACCGACGGCCAACAATGCAGCCAGCGATACACTGAGTGCGCGCATGCCGAAACTGTCCATCGGGTCGCTCAGCACCGAGACACCTGCGCCGATGCCCCCCAGCGAGATGATCACGCCCGCAATGGCGAAGAAGGGCATGATCGATTCGATGACCGCTGCTGCGCCATCGTCGGACCACACCATCATTTCCTCGTCCAGGCGGATGATGTCCCGCATGCTGCCGGGCTCGGAGTTGCTGCGCAACGGCAGCTCTCCTTCATGGATTTCTGGTGGAGGCGGTGTACTCACGGGTTGGGCCTCATTCCGCGCGCCGTCCTGGGCACGCGCCGCCAATAGCAGGATCAGGCGCTCCAGCTACCGCCGCAGCGCACCTCACATCGCCGGGCAGGCCGGGTCCTTGCCCGCGGCCGCGGCGCAGATCTTCTTGCGGCAGTTCAGGCCGGCCGTCGTCGTGGCGCTGCCGCAGCTGCGCAGCTTGGCTTGAATGTTGGACTTGGTGGACGCGGTGGCGTTGCGGCCACTGATGTTGTCGAACACGTTGTCGGCATCGGCGGCCTGCTTGCGTTCGTCAGCCTGGATCTGTGCGATCAGCGCGTCCATCGAATCCGGGGCGGCCTTGGCCTTCGGCTTGGGCTTGGCTTTTTCGTCTTCCTTGATGATGCCCATCAGCGTCCCAAGCAGGTTCTCGTCACCCTTGGCCTTGTCACGCGCGGTGCGCGCAGCCGCGGTGCCGGCGGCCGGTTTGCGTGCGGCCGCTGCCGTTGCAGCGGCAGGCGCAGTCGCAACCGCTGCAGTGGCGGCCGCAGCGTGCGCACCCGGTGCGGGTTCTGCCGCAGCGCCGATACCTTCCAGGGGATCTGCCGCAGGCGCCGTGCCGTTGGCATCCACAGGTGCATCGACAATGGTGGCGCCGCCCGGCGTGGACGCTGCCTCCGGGGTCGACGTCGGATGGACGCTGGCTTCGGGTGGCAACGAGTAGCCCATCGGCTCTTCGCCGCTGCCGGCAGACAGGCGCCATGCCGCAAACGCGCCCAGCACCACGACCGCCATTGCCAGCAGTGCCAGCCATAGCCATCGACGGGAACGGATGCCTGGCGATGCGGCGGCGCGTGCAGCGCCGGCGACCGGGCGTCCTTCCATGTCTGCCAGGATGCGGCCCGTTGCCGGTGCCGCGTTCTTCGTCTGCGCTCCCCCTGAGAGCAGACTTGGTCGATTTATTCCGCCATTATTCAAGTGCATCCAGCCCTTGTTGGGTCGGCATCTGCCGAAAGCGAACCGCCCCATTCTAGTGACTGGGGCAGGACCGTCAACAACGAACAATACATGGAGGATCGGTGGTCGTCATTATCGGGGGAGCGGTGCTGCTGGTGCTGGTCACGGCCGCAGTCGGTTGGGTGCTGATGTTTCCGGAGTCTTTCGAGCGCATCCAGGCCGCGCTGGGACGCGTGTTCGGGCGGGTGGGGAATGCTGCCGGTCGTGCCGGGCGGCGGGTCTCGCAGCGCACCGATCGCCTGCAGGGCGGCGTGCGTGAAGAGCTGGGTGCGGCGCAGGGCGCGCTGCGCCGGCATTGGATGGTGCTGGCCGCGGCCGGCTTCCTGTTGCTGGTGCCGCCGGCGGTGATCCTGCTGACGCGGCAGAACGTGGTGCTCGATGAGTTTCGGGGCGATGACCTGTCCGAATCCGGCTCGATGGTCGCCCAGCTTCTCCGCGGTGAGCGCCTGACCCCGCCCGCGCCGCCGCCGCCGGAAGTCTTCACGACCGAAGAAATCCGCAGGACGCGCCCCGAAATTGTGACGGCCGACAGAAAATGGGGTCAGATTGACCCGGATCTGCAGCAGCGTGTGCTAGCCATCTATGAAGTAATGCGCCGACAATATGGCTATGAGATGGTGCTGGTGGAAGGCTACCGCAGCCCGGAACGCCAGGCCGAGCTGATGAGTGGCGGCAAGGCTACGCGCGCCGGTGCCTGGCAGAGCTGCCATCAGTACGGGCTGGGCGTGGACAGTGCGCCGATCCGTGACGGCAAGCTGCAATGGGACATGGGCGACCCATGGACCCGGCGCGGTTACTTCCTGTACGGCGAACTGGCCGAGCAGGCGGGGCTGGAGTGGGGCGGCAACTGGCGCAGCATCAAGGACTACGTGCACGTGGAGATGTCGCAGCAGTGCCGTGCGGCGCGTGCGGCGAAGAAAGCTGAATTGGCGAAAGGGTGATACTTTCATCAGTCAGCTGATATCGTTGGCAGACGATCCGGATCAGCCCCGGGTAGCGGGGGCGATGGAGTCGCCGGATGCGGAAGCAATCAAGGAGCATGATTGATGTCACGACCATTCGTAGTTGTCGGGGATAAATTGAGTCACGGCGGTAGCGTGGTCACTGGATCGGGACAGACCGATATCGGTGGCAAGCCGGTGGCCCGCATCGGCGACAAGGCCGTATGCGTGGCGCATGGGCCGACCACGATCGTCAGTGGCGATTCCACCGTGGTGGTCGACGGCAACCCGGTGGCGCGTGATGGGGACCGCACCGCATGCGGCGCCACCTTGATCGCGTCACAGGGCACGACCGGCATCGGTTGACGGGCAGCGCAGGTTTGAATCAGCAGGATGGCTTGATGACTCAGGGAGCAGGACGCTAGATGTCCGGGATACTTGGGAAGGCGTTCTCGGTAATCGCGGTTTTCGCGGTGGCATGGGGTGGCGCAATCTTCTATTGGCGCAGCACTGGCACGGTTCCGTCGGGCATGGAGATGCTCGCCTACCTGGGCCTGGTGCCCGTGGGCGTGAGCGGTGCCGGCTTCATGCTGCGCAACGCCGGGCGCAGCATGCTGGACAAGGCTGTCGATGCTGCGAGCAGCCCCGGCGACGCGAGTGCGGCCGGTGCGCAGGCCGAGGCGATCGCGACGCGGGCGGTGCCGTCGGTGGCCGTGCTGGGTGCAGACATGCGCCTGGGCATGATGCTCGAGGCCGATGCGTTGCTGGACATGGCCGCCGCGCCGCCGCGCCCGTCGCTGGATGCGCGCTTCCATGACCGCGACGGCCTGCCGTTGCTGATCAGCGCGGACAAGGACCTGGACGACACCGCGGTGCTGCAGGTGCAGATGCCGGGCTTCACCACCCGCGATGGCGAACGCCGCGCGATGACCCTGCTGGAACCGGTGGCCGATACCTTGATGGGCCAGGCGCTGCTGGCGCTGCCCGAACTGGAAGTGGCCGAGGAGCGGGTGATTGCCGGCCTGCGCCGCCGCGACGAGCAGGTGGTGGGGCAGGTGCTGACCATTGAATTGCTAGTGCCGGCCGACTGGTCGGCATCGCTGCGCACCTACTGCGCCGACTGGCTGCATGCACGGGCGGTCTACAACGGGCTCGACCCGCGCCGGTTCTCCATCAACGTGGCCGTTGCCAGCCAGTCGGCAGATGTCTGGTCGCGGCTGCAGCGGGTCACCGATGCGCTGGCCCAGGGTGAGCCGCGCTGGTACCTGTTGCTGTCGTGCAGTTCGGCGGTGGACCCGGGCACGATTGCCGCATGGCTGGACAGCAACCGCATCCTGCACCGGCGCAACAAGGACGGGCAGATTCCTGGCGAAGGCGCCGCCGGCCTGCTGCTGGCCTCGTCGACCCTGTCCACCACGCCGACCCCGCACCTGTGGCGCCCGCACCGCATGGAACTGGCCGAAGGCCTCAGCAACGCCGAGTCGCGGCGCCAGGCCGAGGCGCTGGGCCGTGCGATGCTGGCCGATGCCGCACTGGCGCCAGAGCGCGTGGGCTTTGCCCTGCACGATGCGGATCAACGCAGCCAGGTGGCCGTGGAGGCCTGCGCCGCCGCGGTGGCCGCCAATCCCGATCTTGAACTCGACCAGCAGACGCTGGCCGTGCCGGTGTGTGCCGGCGAGCTGGGCCCGGTCCTGCCGCTGGCGCTGCTGACCCTGGCCCATGCGCATGCCGCACGCGGACAGAGCGCCGCACTGGTGCTGGCGGTTGGCGCCCCGGCCCAGCGCGTGGCCGCGATCATCGATATTCCCGTTTTGAACGACCCGTCGACCGACACTGTGTCGGCGGCATAACCCTGGACGCCTAGATGATGTTGAGTAATTTCAGGTACTTCCTCGGCGATTACCGCCTGTGGATGGTGATTGGCTTGATCGGTGCCGGTTCGTTGGCGTACTTCGGCGCCGCCGAAGCCCGCCAGATCGGCATCTGGGTGGCCATCGCACTGGCGGCGCTGCTGTTGCTGGCGCTGGTGGTGTGGGTGATCAAGCGCATCCTGGCCCGGCGTGCGGCCAAGCGCGTGGAGGCGATGGTGCAGACGCAGGCGGACCAGGCCGTCGCTGCTGCGCCCTCGGCCCAGCGTGCCGATACGGAGGCGCTGCGCACGCGGATGATGGAGGCGGTCAAGCAGATCAAGACCTCGCGCCTGGGCGTGCTCAAGGGCAAAGCGGCCCTGTATGAGCTGCCGTGGTACGTAATCATCGGCAACCCGGCCGCCGGCAAGAGCACCGCGATCCTGAACTCGGGGCTGCAGTTCCCGTTCGAGGACAATCGCAGCAATGTCATCCAGGGCATTGGCGGTACCCGCAACTGCGACTGGTACTTCACCACCACCGGCATCGTGCTGGATACCGCCGGCCGGTATTCGGTCAGCGTGGAAGACCGCATGGAGTGGCTCACCTTCCTGGGCCTGCTCAAGAAGAACCGGCCGCGCGCGCCCATCAATGGCGTGATCATCGCGGTGAGTATCGCCGAGCTGTCCGGCAGCAAGCCCGAGTTCGCCATCGAGCTGGCCAAGAACCTGCGCCAGCGCGTGCAGGAAATCACCGAGCGGCTGGAAGTGTTCGCGCCGGTGTACGTGCTGTTCACCAAGGCCGATCTGATCGCCGGGTTCAGCGAGTTCTTCCGCAGCCTGGATCCGTCCGAGCGCGAGAATGTGTGGGGCGCGACGCTGCCCTTCGACGTCCACGCGCAGGGCGATGCGCTGACTGCCTTCGATACGCACTTCGACCAGCTGGCCGAAGGCATCAAGGAAATGAGCCTGTCGCACATGGCCATGCAGCGCGGGCGTGACGTGTCGCCGGGTCTGCTGACCCTGCCGCTGGAGTTCGTGGGCATCAAGCCGGCGCTGCGCACCTTCATCGCCACGCTGTTCGAAGACAACCCGTTCCAGTTCAAGCCGGTGTTCCGCGGCTTCTACTTCAGCAGTGCGTTGCAGGAAGGCCACTCGGTGCACCACGCCTCCGATCGCGTGGGTCGCCAGTTCTCGCTGTCCTCGCGCGGGCACAACAGTGATGAAGCGCCGACCGGGCAGACCGCGTTCTTCCTGAAGGACCTGTTCCGCAAGGTCATCTTCTCCGACCGCGAGCTGGTCCGGCAGTACTCCAGCCCGCATCAGAACCGCCTGCGCTACGGCGTGTTCCTCGGCGCGGTGGGTGTGCTGGCGCTGGCGCTGGGTCTGTGGACCTGGTCCTACACCACCAACGTGCAGCTGGTGAACAACGCGACCAAGGACCTGGAGCAGGCCGTCCGCGTGCAGAAGGACCGCGTGGACCTCAAGTCGCGCATCGATGCGTTGCTGCTGCTGCAGGACCGCATGGAGCAGCTGGACCGGTACAAGAAGGAGGGGGGCATCACCACCAGCCTGGGCCTGTACCAGGGCGACAACATCCGCGCCAAGCTGATGAAGGAGTATTACCACGGGATGCAGCAGGTGATGCTGGATCCGACCGTGGCCAGCCTGGAAGGCTATCTGGGCCAGGTGGTGAACGAGCGCGAGAAGCTGGGGCAGGGTGGCCCGGTGGCTGCCGAAAGCGACGTGCTGTACCAGAATGCCTCGCCCACCAACACCAATGACGCCTACAACGCGCTCAAGACCTACCTGATGCTGGGCAACCGCAAGCAGGTGGAGGGCGCGCACCTGTCGCAGCAGCTCACCCTGTTCTGGCGCAACTGGCTGGACGCCAACCGCGGCCAGATGACGCGTGAGGAGATGGTGCGTGCGGCCGAGAAGCTCATGAACTTCTACGTGGCCCAGTCCGCCGACCCGGCGTGGCCGCAGGTGCAGAACAAGGTGACCCTGGTCAGCGACAGCCGCCAGGCGCTGACCCGCGTGATGAAGGGCCAGCCGGCCATGCAGCGTGTGTTCGCGCAGATCAAGGCACGTGCTGCGGCACGCTTCCCGACGGTCACGGTGGATGCGTTGATCGGCAATGAGCGTAACGGCAGCCTGATCACCGGCAGCTACGCCATTTCCGGCGCGTTCTCGCGCAAGGCGTGGGAAGACTACGTCAAGGATGCGGTGAAGGAAGCGGCCAGCACCCAGCTGAGCACCACCGACTGGGTGCTGGGTACCACCGAGCAGAGCGATCTGTCGCTGGCCGGCAGTCCCGAGCACATCGCGCGTGAGCTGGTGACCCTGTACAAGCAGGAGTACGCCGCCGAGTGGACCAAGTTCCTGCAGGGCCTGAGCGTGGCCCAGTTCGACAGCTTCGATGAAGCCGCCGCGCGCATGAATGCCCTGGGCGATGCCAACAACTCGCCGCTGCGCACCCTGCTGGAGAAGATCAACGAGCAGACCATCTGGGACAACCCGGCCGCCGAGGCGCGCTCGAAGAAGGCCAAGGGCGGGTTCGTGGCCTGGTTCCAGAAGACCATCCTGCGCAAGGACCCCGAAGCGGTGGCCCAGCAGCAGCCGGTGGGCCCGATCGGCAAGGCCTTCGAAGGCATCGCCAAGCTGACCACCAAGCGGGGCGACCAGCCGGCGGTGATCGACGCCTACTTCGAGACCCTGGCCAAGCTGCGTGCACGCCTGAACGCCATCAAGGGCCAGGGCGACCTGGGCGTGGGCACCCGCAAGTTGATGCAGGACACCTTCAGCAATGAAGGCTCCGAGCTGAGCACCGCGGTGGCACTGGTGGACGAGCAGGTGTTGACCGGGCTGGATGCCGGCCAGCGCGAGGCGCTGCGTCCGCTGCTGCTGCGTCCGCTTACCCAGACCTTCATGGCGCTGGTGGAGCCGACCGAGGAAGAGGTCAACAAGAGCTGGACGGCCCAGGTGTACACGCCGTTCGCCGAGCGCATCGGCAAGCAGTTCCCGTTCAACCTCAACTCCGACGTGGATGCCGCCCCGAGCGACATCGCCGCGATCTTCGGCGCCAGCGGCAGCATCGCCGCGTTCAACAAGGACCAGCTGGGCACGCTGGTGCTGCAGCGGGGCAACCTGCTGGAAGCACGGCGCTGGGCGGGGATGGGCATCAACCTGTCGGCCGATCTGGTCGCCAACTACGGCAACTGGGTCAGTGGCAGTGCGGCCGGTGCGGCCGCGCAGGACACCACCATCTTCGAGATCCTGCCGGCGCCGGCGACCGGCGCGCTGGAGTACACGATCGAAATCGATGGTCAGACCCTGCGCTACCGCAACACCCCGCCGCAGTGGACCACCATGCAGTACCCGAACGTGGGCCAGGTGCCGGGCGTGAAGATCACGGCCGTGGCGTCGGATGGTCGTACGGTGGAGGTGTTCAACGCGCCGGGTAGCAACGGCTTCACCCGCCTGATGCGGGAAGGGTCGTTCGAGCGCCTGGAAGGCGGCAGCAGCCGCGTGACCTGGAAGGCCGACAACGTGGAAGTCACCGTGGAGATGCGCGTGGTTCGCCGTGCGGGTGAGTCCTCCGGCGGCGGCGATTGGCAGCGCGGCGCACAGTTGCCGGCCCGCGTGGCCGGTGGTGCCGCGCCGGCCACCGCCGCACCGGCAGCCCCGGGCACGGCACCTGCCGCGGCGCCCGCGGCCGCGCCGGCCGCGACCCAGCAGAGCGGAGGTTCGCGATGAGTCGTGTGGTCAGTGCGGGCGTGTCCTACTTCGGCAAGGTGCCCTCGCGCGGCGATTTCGTCCGCGCCGCCGACAATCACCAGCTGCTCGGTTGGCTGGACCGGTGGGCGGGCGAGAGCGTGGAACTGCTGAGCCAGAATCCGGACTGGAAGCGCGTCTACGACGACTCCCCGGACATCCACTACGCGTTCCTCGGCTCGCGCAGCAAGCTGGTGTTGTGCGGGCACTTCCTGCCAAGTCGCGATGCCTCGCAGCGGCGCTTCCCGTTGTTGTCGGCGGTGCGCCTGGAGGCCACCGAACCGCTGCCGTTCATCGGTCGCAGCCCGTTGGCGATGTCCAACGCCTGGTCAGGCCTGTCACGGATGGCGCGCCAGGCCTTCAACGACGAAGACGCAGGCAATGCGCTGAATGAACTGGCCGATGCGCGCTTCAGCATCAGCACCGATCCCAGTGCCTACAACGCCACCTTCCGTGACTTCCTGGAAGGCCAGACCATCGGTTCGATGGAGCGCCTGCTCCGCGACGCCGGCCATCCGGACATCTCGCTGAAGAACGCGCTGCTGGCGCTGGGGCTGCTGCTGCAGCCGGTGCTGGGCGGCGGTGATGTGAACGTCGACCGCGCCCTGGTGTTCCCGCTGGTCCGCGATCCGCTGTACCGGCCCCTGGTGGCTGCGTTCTGGCTGGACATCGTGGCCTGCTTCGTGGCCCGCGGCGACTTCGAACTGGCGGTGCTGATCCGCAACGATGCCGCGCCGTCGATGCTGGTGGGCTTCAACGGTGCCGACCGCCATGCGCTGCGCGCGGTGCTCGACCCGGCCGAAGCCGGCGACTTCCTGATCCGCCTGCAGGAGGCCCAGTGGGTCGAGGAATACCTGCACAGCGACTACAACCTCAACCGCCTTGCCAGCTACCTCGATCGTGACGATCTGGCATTGAGCACGGCGCGCAGCCTGTTCGGCGAGACTTTCCTGGGAACCTGACCATGCGCCTCCGCTCTACTCTCATTGTTGCCCTGGCCGCGTTGTCAGTCACCGGCGCTGCGTTCGCACAGGCGCCTGCGGCGACAGCCGCCACCGAGCGCCCGGTCGTCATCGAAGGCGTGGTGCCCGACCAGGCCACCAAGGCACGGTTGCTGAAGAACCTGCGCGAGGTCTACGGCGCTGATCGCGTGGTCGACCGCATCCAGGTGGAATCGATCGCCACGCCGCCGAACTGGGGCGAGTACGTGGCCGGCATGATCACCCCCGGGCTGAAGCGGGTGTCGCCCGGCAAGCTGGAAGTGAACGGGCAGGCCGTGCGCGTGACCGGCGAAGTAGGCAACGAAGCGCTGCGCCAGCAGGTGGCCAGTGACCTCAGCCTGGCCAGCAATACGTCCTACACGGTGACCAACGCGCTGAAGGTGGGGTCGCAGCAGAAGCTGCTTGACCAGACCCTGGCCAACCGCATCATCGAGTTCCAGAGCGGCAGCGCCAAGCTGACCCCGCTGGGCATGAGCATCCTGGACGAAATGGTGGCCAAGATGGCCCAGATGGGCGACACCAGCTTCGTCATCATCGGCCATACCGACAACGTCGGTCAGCGCGAAAGCAACCTGGCGCTCAGCCATGCACGCGCGCAGGCGGTGAAGGCCTACATGGTGCAGAAGGGGATCGCGGGCAACCACCTGGACGTGCTGGGCAAGGGCCCGGACGAACCGGTCGCCGACAACACCACCAACGACGGTCGCGCACGCAACCGCCGTATCGAGTTCAAGATCCAGTAACCCGGTAACGCTCGACGGGCTTATTGCCCGTCGAGGTTCTGGTTGATGTCCAGCATCTCTTCCATCTGGTCGAGCACGCTGGAATCCTTGATGACCCGCTTCAGCCACACGTGCAGCGGCATCTCGCCCCAACGCGCGGCCTTCTCGGCCAGGTAGGCCACCGGGCTGTGCGGTTCGGTGCGGCGGAAGAACTCGGCCACCTGGCGCAATTGCTGCAGTGCTTCCTTGCGGCTGGTGGGCGCGCCGGCCGGGCCACGGGGCGCAGCGGCGGCCGTGTTGTCGGTGCTGCTCACCTCTACCGCGAAGCTGTCGTCGGCGGCGATGTCTTCGGCCATGTCGCCGTCCAGCAGCACGCCCGCGTCGCGCGCGAAGCGCATCACCGTGCGCTGCAGGTGCTCGATCTGCTCGCGCACCGCGCTGAAGCTGGGGCCATCCAGGCCCAGGCGGTTGTCGACCGCGGCCTGCAATGCGGCCAGCGCGTCGGCGCATTCCGGCAGAACCTCGACCAGTTGGCGATAGAACTCGTGCTGGGTATCGCGGCGGGCCGCTTCCAGCTGTTCCAGGCCAGGGCGGTCGTCGTGGTAGTCGCCGCCATTGCTGGCCCGCGAATGCGCCACTTCGAAATCGGACAGGCTGAAACGCCCCTGCGGCGCGGACACGATCGGCACGTTGCGCAGCCACTGCAGCGAATTGCTGAGCAGCCAGCTGAGGTTGCCGATGCGCTCTTCCTGGTCGTCGTCGACGGCGACGGGATGCACATCGTCCCAGTACTGGTCGCACAGCCCGGCCACCACGCGGTAGCCGGTGGTCAGGCCGCGGAAGCCCTCCACCTGGGTCGCCGCTTCGGTCAGCCAGCCGGCCAGGCGCAGGTCCTTGGTGCGGGTCTGCAGCAGGTCGGCGCATTCACGGGCGACGCTGCTCCAGTCGGCATATTTGATGTCGGTCTGCCACTCGCCCTGGTCCAGGGTCGGGTCATCGGCACGCCGGCTCTCCTGGATCCGGTCGAACTCCGGCGAGAAGGACAGGTCTTCGCCAGTGGGCGAATGGTCGGCAATCGGGGCCAGCAGGGCATCCTGATCCAGCATGGCAAATCTCGAGATGGGAACTGGGGTGATTCTAGCGTGGTGATCGCGGGCTGCGGGGATCGCGGCCGGCGCGAAGATGCGCGTTGCAGTCAGCGCGAGCGGGTGCGAGTAGGCGCTCATGCTCGCTTATATCAGCGGTGTTCCAACAAGTGGCGTCGCGTCAGAGCGATGATGGTGCAGCGTAAAGCAGCGCGAAGCAGCATGTCCGTAGGCCAACCTGCGCGCAGTGACGTATTTCGGTCATGTAGGGCGCGTGAAAGTGTGATGGTGGTCTCGATTGCCTTCGAATCCAACGCGATGGTGTTGGGTTTCTGACGCATCTGGTACATTTTCCGGTTGGGAAAGGACGTCCCGCGCCGCGGGATGACAGCTGGCAGAGATGGCATTGGACGCGTTGAACTCTTTATTCGCACAGGTGGCGGGCCTTTCGGGTGCCCCGCGGTTGCATCGTCTGGCCCTGCCTGGGGCAGGCGACCTGGTGGTCGAGCGTTGGAGCGGCGAGGAATCGCTGTCCACGCATTTCGATTACGTGATCGATTTTCTCTCGCTCGATGCCGGTCTCGACCTGGAGGCATGGCTGGGCCAGCGCGCGACCTTGACCACGCGGGCCGCCAGTGGCGCCGATGTCGAGCGCGTGGGGCTGGTCAGCGATGCGACCCTGCTTGGCAGCGATGGCGGCGTGGCGCGCTACCGGATCGGCCTGCGGCCGTGGACGTGGTGGCTGGAGCACGGTCGGCACAGCCGCGTGTTCCAGGAGCGCAGCGTGCAGGACATCCTGTCGTCGGTGTTCGACGGCTACAAGGACATCGCCCGCTGGCAGTGGAGCGACGAAGTGGCCGGTTTCCTCGGCGCCGAGCGCAAGCGCAGCTACTGCGTGCAGTACCGCGAGAGCGATGCGGCGTTCGTGCAGCGGTTGCTGGCGGAAGAAGGGCTGGGCTGGCGTGTGCAGAACGACGCCGAGGCGCCCGCCGGCCACTGCATGGTGATCTTCTCCGACAGCGCGACGCAACCGGAAGACCTGACCTCGTCAGGCAGCGGCGTGCGTTTCCATCGCAGTGCCGCCACGGAAAGCGAGGACACGGTGCAGGCGTTGGGTCAGTCGCGTCGGCTGGGCAGCAATCGGCTCACGGTCTTCAGCGGCGACTACAAGCGCAGCAGTGGGCAGGGCGCCCAGGTGCCGGTCAATGGCGGCGGCAGCCAGTCGGCGCGCGAGGCCTATGATCCGGCCGGTGCCTATGCGTTTGCCGACAGCAGCGACGGTGACCGCCTGGCGGGCCTGCAGGCCGAGGCGCACGAAGCACGCAACCAGGCGTGGCGCGGGCGCAGCAGCGTGCGCTCGCTGTGTGCGGGCCAGTGGCTGCGGATAGGCCAGGTGCCCGCATCGGCGCCGTCCGAGGTGTTGCTGACAGGCGTCTGGCATCTGGGCGTCAACAATCTTCCCGTGGACCTGCGGGCGTCGCTTGCGCAGGCATTGGGCGCTGCACCTTCAGCGCATCCGGTCGATCCGGCCGTACACGAGCGCGCCGAAGCAGTGGGCTATGCGAATGCCTTCACCGCGATTCAGCGCACCACGCCGTGGCGGCCGGTGCTGCACGACGACACCGGCGTGCGTCTGAACCCGCGGCCGCTGGCGCCGGGCTACCAGACCGCGATCGTGGTGGGCGCACAGGGCAGCGCTGCCGGCGCCGGCAGCCACGAAGTCCACGCGGATCTGGCCGGGCGTATCCGGGTCAAGTTCCATTTCCAGTCCGGGCAGGGCGATGGCGCGCGCGACAGTGCGTGGCTGCGCGTGGCCCAGCGCTATGCCGGTCCGGGCGTGGGCAGCCAGTTCCTGCCGCGGATCGGTCAGGAGGTGCTGGTCGGCTTCCTCGACGGTGATATCGATCGCCCGGTGGTGCTGGGGGCGCTCTACAACGGGCGCGGCGAAGCCGGCGTGGCACCGACCCCGGCCGGCCAAGCCGCCAGCGCTGACACCAGCGCCTATGCGCAGGCTGCCGATGCACGCGCCAGCGCGCAGGCCAATGTGACCGGCGGTCACGCGCCGGCCTGGCACGCGGCCGCCGCCGGCGACGATGCGCACCGCCATCCCGGTGCACTGTGGGGCGTGCGCTCCAAGGAGTGGGGCGGCAGTGGCTACAACGCGTTGCTGTTCGACGACAGCGACGCCCAGCTGCGCGCGCAGCTGCTGACCACCCAGGCGGTAACCAGCCTCAACCTGGGCCACCTGATCCACCAGGCCGACAATTTCCGCGGCAGCCTGCGCGGGGAGGGCTTCGAGCTGCGCAGTGATGCCTGGGGTGCGCTGCGTGCGCGCTCGGGGCTGTGGCTGAGTGGCTATGCGCGCGGCGCGCAGGGCAAGGCCGGCGATGCGGCGCAGCCGGTTGCGTTGCTGACCCAGCTGCAGACGCTCGGCAGCGCCTTCGCAACGGCGGCCAGTACCCACCTCACCAGCAAGCTGGCCGCGCACGAAGGCGCGCAGCAACCCAACCGCTCGCGGCTGGTGCAGGACAAGGCACCGCTGGCCGCGCTGCTGGCCAGTGCGCGCACCACCGTGGAGGGCGTCGAGTACGCGCCGGCGCGTGGACAGGCGGCCGAGCGCGATGGCAGTGCCGGTGACAACAAGGTGCCGCACGTCGGCGATGCACTGCTGGGCCTGGCCGCGCCGGACGGCGTGGTGCACGTGGCCGGGCAGGCGTTGGGCTGGGCGATCGGCGAGACGTTGACGCTGGGTAGCGGGCAGGCCAGCGAGACCGCTGTCATGGGGCAGATGCGCCTGCATGCCGCGCAGAGCGTGGGGGTGCTGGCCACGGCGGTGCAGGGCAAGGCGGCAACGGCTGCAGCGCTGAGCGTGGTGGCCGGGCAGGGTGAGCTGGACGTGCAGGCGCAGCAGGACGAACTGCGCATCCAGGCGCAGGCCGCGCTGAAGATGGCCAGCGCCCAGTCGCAGTTCGACCTGGCCGCCGGCAAGACCCTGCACGTGGCCACGGCCGGCGGCGCCAGCGTGACCATCGAAGGCGGCAACATCACCTTCACCGCACCGGGCAACATCGTGGTGCATGCCGGCAAGAAGTCGTTCACCGGTCCCAGCAATTACCAGGCCGAGCTCAAGAGCTGGGTGCACGGGGACCTCAAGAAGCAACGCATCATTGGATTCTCGGGATGAGCATGAACAGGATTTTTATCGCATCGCTGCTGTCCGGCGCGATGCTGCTGGCGGCCTGCCAGGCACAGCCACCGGCAGACCAGATGGCCGACGCCGCCGCCCAAGGGGATGCAGCAGTGGCCGCGGTGGCGGTGGATGCACCGGCAGCCGAGCCCGCTGCGGCAACCGCCTCAGAGGCGACCGATCCGCTGGCGACCGAACTGTTCAACCTGGTGGGGGATGCGGCCTGCGGCAAAACCTGCCCGCAGTACGACCCGCGCGTGGATAAGGCCTTCACCGACATGCTGGCCGACGCGGCAGCGCTGGGCGATGCGCGTCTGCGCGAGCGGATCGGCAGCGGCCCGCAGCCGCAGGGCGAGCGCATCCAGACCGCGGCCGGCGAACGCTGGCTGTACCGCGCCTGCCAGGCGCACCAGTGCAACCTGACCACCCTGGTGGCGCTGTACGACCCGGCCACCGGCCGCATGGCCGGGCGCCTGGTCGACAAGTGCCAGGTGCATTGGCTGGGCACGCTGCCTGCCGACGCCATGGATCGCATCAGTGAGCGGGCGCCGGTGCAGATCAGCGACGAAGACTACACCGCGTTCTGCACCGGGAACTGACCATGGCAAAGGACCTGCAGGGCTTCCTCAATGCGTTGTTCGCCTCCGAAGGCGGCGGCGACTCGACGATCATCAACAAGTTCGGCTACGTCGGCAAATACCAGTTCGGCGAAGACGCGCTGATGGACCTGGGCTACTTCAACCACGACGGGAAGAAGCACGAAAAGGACGGCAAGTTCTTCCAGGACTGGGACGGCACGTGGACCGGCAAGGACGGCGCGACCAGCCTGCAGGTGTTCCGCAACAACGTGGCCATCCAGGACAAGGCGGGCCAGGCCTGGGTGCGGCGGCTGTGCAGCATGGGCCGCAAGTATGGCGCGCACGCGTACATCGGGCAGACCATCGGCGGGGTGCTGGTCACCGAGTCGGGCATCATCGCCGCGGCCCACCTGAAGGGTTACGGCACGGTCACGCCCAAGGAAGGCAAGTACAAGACCCCGGCGGTGATGGCCTTCCTGAAGACCGGCGGCGCCATCAATGCCACCGACGCTTTCGGCACCTCGGTGGGCAAGTACATGGCCAAGTTCGCCGGCTATGCGCTTGGCTGCTGCGAGCCGGTGGAGGTGCAGCAACCCTGGTCGTATCCGTTCCCGCCACAGGGCAAGACCACTGCGCTGGACGGTGCGGCGTATATCGGCCTTCCCGCGCTGCAGGGCGCGTTGAGCAAGGCCGACGACGGGTTCTTCCCGATCGGCGCCAGCGGCCTGTGGCATGGCGGCATCCACTTCGATGCCGGTACCGGCACGGTGCTGAACCAGGCCGATGGCGTGCGCTGCATCAAGGACGGCGAGATTGTCGCCTACATGGTGAACCGCAAGTACCCGGAAATCACCTTCCCCAAGGTACAGCGCAGCGCGGCGTATTCGTCGGGCTTTACGCTGGTGCGGCACCGCATCGAGCTGCCGCCGAATGCCGAGGCGCTGTTCAAGGCCGAGGCCGAGAAGAACGCGCCCAAGACCTGCACACCCGACAATCCGTCTGGCGGTGTTGCCGCCGCCGGTGCCGCGGGAGCCACCACGGGTGCTGCGGCGGCCGCGGGGCAGGGGACCGCAAAGAAGGACCCGCCCAAGACGGAGGCACCCAAGCCGCGCGATCCGGGCATGCAGATGGTGTTCTACAGCCTGTACATGCACCTGCTGGATTTCCAGGGTTACGAGGAGAATCCCAAGCGCGCGCGGCCGGCGTACTGGGATGCCAGCAACGAGTTCGTCGTGGGCGAGCGCGCCAAGGACACGCAGGAGGTGCCACCGGCACCGGTGCAAGCCGCTGCGGAGGCCCCGGCGGAGGTGGAAGAGGTGGGCTGCGATTGCGGCCACGGTATCTCCAGCGAAGCCAATGAACTGCTCGGGTTCTTCCCGCCCGAGACCAAGGAGTGGGACAACGTGACGTCCGAGGAGCTGGTCCATGAGTGACGCCGCCGCGCCGATCATCGGCTTGAACATCCGCAAGGAAGCCAACGGCAAGAGCGCCCGCATCGGGCTGCTGCCGCGTGGCGCGCGCATCACGGTGAAGAACCGGGGCGAGAAGTGGGCGCAGATCGACCGCATCCTGGAAGGCCAGATTGCGCCGGTGCGTCCGGGCGAGGCGGTGGATCCGGCGGCCGCGCAGGGCTGGGTGTTCCTGTCCGAACTGGACCCCGGCCCCAAGGCGCCACTCACCCTGGACCAGGTGGTGATTCCGGAAAAACCCATTCCGGTCAGTGCCGGTGCGCTGCTGGGCCATGTGGGCGAGTACCAGCAGTACGTGGATGCCCAGCCGCGCGCCAAGCGCGGCTGGCGGCAGATGGTGCATCTGGAGACCTTCGCCGGCAACGACCTGCCGGTGTTCGTCAAGACAGCGCGCAAGTATGCCTCGCTGCTGCCGCCCAACACCGGCTCGCTGTTCCTGATCGACAAGGGGGCCAAGCTCAAGCTGCCGGTGCCGCACGACACCACCTGGCCGGCCGATACGCGGTTGGTGCAGGGCAAGGACGGCGCGATCGGTCCGTGGGCCAAGATCCAGAAGGCGGGCCTGGTGGTGATGGACCGCGAGGCATTGGGCGCGTACTCGTCCAAGAGCAAGCGCTACGCCAAGGCGCCCGATGCCGAATGGACCGGCTGGTTCGTCGGTCCGGCCGACACCGACCGCACCCTGGACGAGAAGCTGGCCAAGAAGCTGAACTACAAGCGGCGCGAGATGCGCATGCCGCAGGGTGACGCGGTGTGGGTGGAACGTGCGGCACTGGTGTCGTGCGGTGCCGACGGCATGAAGGTGTGGAAGAAGTTCCCGTTGCGGCTGGACGGCCCCGATGCGGGTGGTGAAGCCGCGTTTGCGCGCGTGATGACCCGCGCCGAGCTGGAGAAGAACCCGCCGGCAGACCGCGTTGTCGACGCCGATGGCAAGCCGTGGTGGCGCGTGTCGGTGCGCAGCCAGAATGCCGGCAAGATCCACGTCGGCTGGGTCTGCGAAAGCGGCATGCCGAAGGTGGGCTGGCAATCGCCGTGGGCGTGGCCGGGCTTCGACTGGGTCGAAGAAGGGCAGATCCAGCCGGTGGACATGCTGTCGGCCTCGCTGGTGAACATGGGCGCGCTGCGCGCCGATGAGGTCACCGACTACAAGATGCGCGCCGACAAGGTAGACCAGAGCGCGCTGGTCAAGAAGCTCTATGAGCAGCTGGACACCGACAAGAGCGGCTACCTCTCCAAGGCCGAGCTGCGCACGGCGATGGAACAGCCGCTGATGGCCCAGGCCATGAGCCGGATGATTGCGAAGTACGAAAGCGAGTGGGGCGGCAGTGATGCCAAGTGGGACGCGCTGGATCCGCTGATGCTGGGCGGCCAGCCCGAGTGGAGCGCCGAGAAGCTGCGTATCAAGCACCTGCGCTGGTGGGACAAGGTGCAGCCGAAGGTGCCCGGTTTCCCGGTGTCGCCGGAGGTGTACCACATCCACCCGATCGCGCTGCTCAACAATTTCTATTCGCCGCTGGGCGAGGCCAATGCCGCGGCCACCGATGGCGGTGCCACCAGCAAGAGCGGCAAGCACTGGCATGGCCGGTTCCTGCAGAGCGCCAAGGTGGCCGACCTCAAGTCGCCGTTCCGCGAGGGCGCGAGCAGCTTCATCGCGGCGATGAAGGCCGGTGGGATCGACGTGATCATCAACACCACCCTGCGCCCGCCGCAGCGCTCCTACCTGATGTACTACGCCCGCGAAGTGGTGCAGGGGCTGGCACCGGGCAAGGTGCCCAAGTTCGTGCCGCAGAATGGCGACGAACCGGTCAACATCGACTGGGAGCACCTGGACGCCAACGGCAAGCCCGACCTGGACGCGGCCAAGAAGGGCGCGCGTGCGATGGACCAGGCGTATGCGGCCGCCGGCGCGATCGGCAAGCCCTACAGTTCCAACCACAACGGGGGCGAGGCGATCGACATGAAGTTCGATCCCCCGTGGGGCATCGGCAAGACCGTCAAGAACGCCAGTGGCGTGTCGGTGGCGATTACCAGCAAGCGCGACCTGCAGGAAGTAGGCGCCACGTACAAGGTCTATCACTGGACCTACTACGGCCCCAAGAACAAGGTCGACGAACCGCATTGGTCCAAAACAGGTAATTGAGCATGTCCATGAAAGGCGCCATCGCTGCTGTGTTTTCCCTGCTTGCCGCCGCTGGCAGCGCCCACGCGGCCGGGCCGTCCGCGGGCGGCTGGCGCAGCCTGACGATCGGGCCGGCGTATTCGGTGTCCGAACAGCGCAGCGCGTTCGTGATGCTGCCTGCCGACGCGGGCAAAGGCACCCGCTTCACGGTGATGGACCTGACCCGGTGGCAGCCTGTCTGCTGCCTGGAAGTGTCCAGTCCCCGGCTGCAGCGGGCCACCCTGGAACATTCCTACCAGGTGCCCGGGGTGTGGGCATCGGATCTGACCAGTGGGTTGGACAATGGCGCCGGCGGGGCATCGCACGTGTTCGCCGCGCGCCCGGTGGGCCGCCTGCTGGGCTACCGGTTCGAGGGGCATTTCACCGAGAGCGGCGAATGGGGCGGCCTGTTGCTGCCGGCCGATGCACAGGCGGCCGGCGCGGGCAAGGTGAGCTTCGGCGGTGCGACCTACACGGTGGTCCGCACCGTGGACACGTTGCCCGACGATGACGGCGGGCTGGAAACCTACCGCCTTACGCCTGAAAACGGTGGCGCCGCACAGACGGTCGACGTACGCTTCGGCACCAATTGATCCTCCCGCGCCGCTGACGCATAGTGGCGGCGCTTTCAACACTGGACCCACACCCATGCAGGGCAGAAACATCACCCAGGCGCTGCTGTTGGCGCTGGGACTGGCGGTCGGCCTGGATGCCGCCGCACAGGCCGCACCGGTCGCCGCCGTCTTCGGCGGCTGGCGCAACGTGCATTCGGCCAATGGGGTCGAACCGGCGCAGGACGATCTGGCGTTTGCGATGCTGCCCACCCCCGTGGCCAAGGGCACGCGCTTTGCCATTCTGGACCGGGAAGCCAACCGCGTGGTGTGTTGCATGGTGGTCAGCAGCGACCGGCTGGACGCGGGCGTGCTGGAAACGCAGTACCGCTTGCCGGGCGTGTGGGTGTCGGACCTGCTCAACGAGGGCAACGACACCCCGCCTTACCAACCGCGCGTGTACGAGATGCAACGCGACGGTGCCCTGGCCACCTACGTCTTCCATGACGCCATCGAGGCGTACAGCGACCTGGGTGGGCTGCTGCTGCCCCCGGGCGCCAGCATCGATGCCGCCGGCACCGTCAAGACCGGCACCCGCAGCTACAAGCTGCAGTTCCAGACGACCACCTTCACCGATGAAGACGGCACGCTGGACCGCTTCACCCTGCGCCCGGTGGGGGCGCCAGGCGCCCCGGTCGTAGTGGAAGTTCCCTACGCCACCTACTGACTCACGTTGGCAGCACGTTGACGTGGTTTTAACGGACGCTGCCTTGCGTAGCGTGCGTGTTGGTTTTGCATCTGCTACCGTCGGGTCACAGGGGATGGAAGCGGCGCCGGCAACGCCGGTGGCGCGCGAGCCAAGGTGAGCCATGGAAGCAATGCGGAACCTGATGACACAGGCGGCCTGGTTGTTGGATGGGGAACGTCTGTACCGGATGCAGTTGCCGGATGCGCCGATGGTGCTGGTGGACCGCTGGCAGGGTGAAGAACAGCTCTCGCACGGGTTCCGCTACGAGGTGCTGCTGTTGGCGCTCGACGCGGACCTGCCCCTGGAGCAGTGGCTTGGCAGTGCGGCTTGCCTGCAGACCCGGCTGGCCGACGGTTGCTGGCTGCCCCGGCATGGCCTGATCACCGAAGCGCACCTGCTCGCGGACGATGGCGGCCTGGCCCGTTACCGCGTGGTGCTGCGGGACGCCAGTTGCCGGTTGGAACATGGCCATCACAGCCGCGTGTTCCAGAACATGGACGTGCAACAGATCGTCGACACCTTATTGGGCGACCACGCCGGCCAGCTGCAATGGCGCTGGAGCGGGGAAGCCGCGGATTTTCTGAAGGGCGCGCGACCGCGCAGCTACTGCGTGCAGTATCGCGAGACCGACCTGGCCTTCCTCCAGCGCCTGCTGGCCGAAGAAGGCCTGGGCTGGCGGGTGGAAGATGGTGGGGAGGATCCCGGCGGCCACGTGCTGGTGCTGTTTGCCGATGCCGCCGCGCAGGCGCAGGACGCGGTGTCGCAGGCAGGTGGCGGGGTGCGCTTCCACCGTGCCGATGCCACCGAAGCCGATGACACCGTGCAGGCACTGGGCCGCCGGCGTCGCCTGGGCGCCCAGCGCCTGACGCTGCACAGCGATGATTACAAGGCCAGCCGTTCGCTCGCCGCCGGCGTGCCGTTGGAAGGCGGCGGGCAGGGTGAGGCACGCGAGGTGTACGACCCGTCCGGCGCCTACAGCTTTGCCGACAGCGTCGAGGCCGATCGTTACGCCGGGCTGATGGCCCAGGCAGGCGAGGCGCAGGCCCAGCAGTGGCACGGGCGCAGCACGCTGCGCAGCGCCACGGCCGGTCAGTGGCTGACGGTGACCGGGCTGCCCGGTGGCGCACCTGCCGAACTCGTGTTGACCCGGGTGCAGCATGTGGGCATCAACAACCTGCCGGTGGACCTGCGCGAGGCGCTCGCGGCGCTTCAGCCCGTGGATCCCGTGGAGGAAGCCGCAGCCGGGTCCGGGAGCGCCCAGACGCATGGTTACGCCAATACCTTCGACGCCCAGGCACGGGACCTGGCCTGGCGGCCGGTGCTGTTCGACGACAGTGGCGCGCGCCTGAACCCGCGTCCGTTGGCACCGGGGTACCAGACGGCCGTGGTGGTGGCCGCCCCCGGGGTCAGCGCGGACGGCGCGCGCGACGTGCATGCCGACAGCCTCGGGCGGATCCGGGTGCGTTTCCATTTCCAGGGCGCTGCTGGCGCGGCCGGCGCGAGTGCCGACAGCACCTGGCTGCGCGTGGCCCAGCGCTATGCGGGACCGGGCGTTGGCAGCCAGTTCGTGCCGCGCGTGGGGCAGGAGGTCCTGGTGGGCTTCCTGGAGGGCGACATCGATCGCCCGGTGGTGCTGGGCAGCCTTTACAACGGCCAGGGTGAAGCCGGCACCGTGCCGACCCCGGGCGGCCGCAGCGCCGAGGCCGATACCAGCGCGTATGCGCAGGCCGGCGATGCGGTGGCCAGCGCACAGGGCAACCGCAGCGGCGGCCATGCCCCGGCCTGGCACGCCGCCGGTGGCGGCGAGGACGCACATCGGCACGCCGGGGCGATGTGGGGCATGCAGTCACGCGAGTGGGGCGGGCAGGGCTACAGCCGCCTGCTGTTCGACGACAGCGATGCCCAGCTGCGGTTGCAGCTGGCCACCACGCAGGCGTCCAGCGGCCTGAGCCTGGGTCACCTGATCCACCAGGCCGACAATTTCCGCGGCAGCCTGCGCGGCGAAGGATTCGAACTGCGCAGCGATGCCTGGGGCAGCGTGCGTGGCCGCGCCGGGTTGTGGCTCAGTGCGTATGCGGGCACCACCAGCGCCGCGGGCACGGCAGCGGCACCGGTCGCCCTGTTGACCCAGCTGGATACGCTGGGCAGCACGTTCGCGGTGGCGGCCGGCACCCATCAAACGGTGCGCCTGGCCGATAGCGAAGGCGTGGTGCGCCCGGCGCACTCCCGGCTGGTGACCGATGCCGCCCCGCTGCAGGCAATGCTGCGCAGTACGCGCACCGCGGTAACCGGTGGTGCCTATCCCGACGCGCGCGGGGCGGCGCCGGATCGCGATGCCGCGGCTGGCGCAGACAGCGTGCCGCATACCGGCGACCCGTTGCTGGGCATCGCCGCACCAGCGGGTATCGCCCATGTGGCGGGGCAATCACTGCAATGGGCGCAGGGCGAAACGCTCACCCTCGGCAGCGGCCTGGCCAGCGAAACCGTGGTGATGGGCCAGGCACGCTGGCACAGCCGCCAGGCCCTGGGCGTGCTTGCCGCAGCACGCACCGGGCAGGGGGCGGAGGCCACCACGTTGAGCGTGGTCAGTGGCAACGGCACGCTGGAACTGCTGGCGCAGAACGACGAGATCCGGGTGCAGTCGCAGGCGGCGCTGCATGGCGCCAGTGCCCAGGCCGCGTTGGAACTTGGCGCCGGGCGCACCCTCCACGTGGCCACGGCCGGCGGTGCCAGTCTCACCATCGAACAGGGCAACATCACCTTCACCGCGCCGGGCACCATCACCGTGCATGCGGCGCGCAAGTCGTTCCAGCCCGGCGGCAGTGGCAATTACCCGTTGCCGGTGTTCCCGCAGTCGGTGTGCAAGGAATGCCTGCTGTTGGCCGCGCAGCGTGCCGCGCCGTTGACCCCGAAGGGCTGATCCATGCTGCCGACGACCTTCCCGCGCACGCAATGGCCGCCCTTGGCGACGGGGCAGCATCGCTACCTGCTGCTCGACGGCGCCCAGTGCGATGCACCGCAGGCCGTGCTGCAGTTCCTGCCGCATGCGGCGTCGCGGCTGTTCGATGGGTTGTTGGCCGATGGCAGCGCCGACACCTCGGTGTACCTGTGCCGTCTGCCTCCCGAGCTCCCGGCGGAGGCCGTGCTGCTGCGGCTGGACGGGCATGCCAAGGCGCTGGGCGCCGCCACGGTGATCGAATCCGTGTTGACGCAGGACGTGCTGCTGCAACGCCTGTCGCGCCGGCTGGACGCGCGCTATCCCAACGGCAAGGAATTCCTGGCCCGGTTCTACGACGGGCGCGTACTGCCCTGGTGGGTGCAGGCGCTGGACCGCGAACAGCGGGAGGTGTTCCTCGCGGTGGGGGAGCGCTGGCATTACGTGACCCACGATCATCGCTGGGAGACGCTGGCGCTGACCTGTCCACAGATCGACCCGCACCTGCTGCCGTGGACGCTGGAAGCCGAACAGCGCCGCGTGCTGATCGATTCGGCCTACCCCTACACACTGATCGAGCATTACCAGTTGACCGATCCGGAACTGCTCGATCGCCTGCCGTCGGCCAACTGGTACGGGTTCCTGCGCGGCGCCGTGGCGCTGGCCGCCCGGTTCGGCATCGAAGACAGCCGACGGGTGCTGATGGTGTGCACCTGGGCATTGCTGGCTGGCGATGACCTGGCCGACGACCCGGCCTGGCAGAAGCGATTGCAGGACTTCGCCGATGGCCGCCGCACCGCGAAGCAGATCGGCGATGAGGTCTGGCCGATGGAGGAAACCTGGTGATCCCTTTTCGTTCGTACCCCGTTGGCCTGTCTGTCGTGGAGCCTGCATGTTGAGTCTCAAGCCGTTTACCTGGATCGCGCTCGCGGCGCTGGCCATCGTGCTGATCGGCGCGGGCTGCTCGCGTGCGATGGCCAAGAGCAAGCCGAAGTCGCCGTACCTGACGCTGTTCGCGTTCAATTACAGCGACCGCTACCTGTATGACACGCGGGTGGATGGCAAGTGGATGGGCGGAATATCGGCCTATACCAACAGTGGGTCGGTGATGGGACCCCTTGCGCCACGCACCGACAAACCGATCACGCTCAACGTCACCTGGGAGCTGTCCGGCCGTTACGACCTGAAGACCAACACCTACGTGGACGTCGGCCCGCGTGAGCCGAAATCGGCGCCGGTAAAGGTGCGTCAGCCGTACCCGGCCGACCCGCACACGCTGTTGCTGCACTTCTACCAGGACGGGCACGTGGAAGCCGAACTGCTGGAGCGCGGCAAGGATCCCTGGGACCAGCGCCGCGAGAAGATCCCTGAGGGCCATATCGCGAACCAGGGCCTGTAACTACGCGTTGCCCGTTCTCCAAGGAAGCCGTCCGGTGCCCGCACCGGTAGATGAAGGAGTGCACTGCCGATGACCGCAACTGATCCCACTGCCATCCCCGGCCAGGTAGACCTGGAGCCCGGCTCGCCCGAGCCGGTGGCCGACGCCGATCCCACGGCGCGCACCGCGCGGCTGGCCCGGGGCACCCGACCCATGACCGATGCCGAGCGCCAGCAACGGCAGGCCGCACAGAGCTGTACGCTGCCCGAGAAGGAAGAGGCCACCACCGGTTGCAGCCAGTCGCTGCAGGTCACGATCTACTTCGACGGCACCGGCAACAACCGCGATGCGGAGATGGGCAAACCGGACGACCAGCGCGCGCTGTCCAACATCGCCCGCCTGTACAACGCCCGCATCGATGGCCACCGCAACGTGCTGTCCACGTACCTGGCCGGGGTAGGTACCCCGTGCCCGGAGGTGGGCGACAGCGGTGGCATGCTGGGTCTGGCGATCGGCAAGGGCGGGCGCGAGCGCATCGACCATGCGCTGGAGCAGCTGGATACCTTCATCACCCAGCAGGCGGCGCAGATGCGCATCGTGGTGGTGAACGTGTCGGTGTTCGGCTTCTCGCGCGGCGCGGCGCAGGCCCGCGGGTTCATCCGCGACCTGGTGGCGCTGTGCAAGCGCCAGCCCGACGGCACCTGGATGTACAACAAGACCGTGCCGATGCGGATCGGGTTCGCTGGCCTGTACGACACGGTGGTGTCGGTGTGGCCGACCCTGGCGCACGCCGCCGTGAATGCGGGCAACGGCCATAACGGCTGGGGCGAGGGCATGCGCATTCCGCCGATGGTGGTGCAGTCGGTGCACATGACCGCCGCGCACGAGCTGCGCGGTCAGTTCCCGCTGGACTCCACCCGCGACGACGCACGCTATCCCGACAACACCCAAGAGATCTGGTACCCGGGCGTGCACTCCGACGTGGGCGGCGGCTACGATCCGCAGCACCAGGGGCGCCAGAACAGCATCGCGCGGTTCGCGCTGAACGAGATGTACGACATTGCCCTGGCCGGGGGCGTGCTGCTGCACCCGATGACACGGCTGGACCCGTCGGTCCGGGCGGAGTTCGACAAGTCCGATCCCGAGCTGCAGGCGGTGTACAACGCCTACCTGCAGGCGATCCGGGTCAAGCGGGGACGCATGGAAGACGTGCAGGCCGCGCACATGGAGCTGCTGCACCGCTGGTTGAAGGTGCGGGTGGCGCGCGGCGACAAGCTGCCGTCGATGCAGCGCCTGCAGGAGCGCCAGGACGCGCTGGATGCGGAGGTGAAGACCCTGCGCCGGCGCCGCGCGCAGCTGGGCGATCCGTATGCCCGCGATGGCGGCCCCAGCGACATGAGCAGCGAACAGGTGGCCGAATGGAACCGGGTCTCCGATGAATTGAGCGCGCGCAACGATGCGCTGTCGGAGGTCAAGAAGCAGCGTAAGGGCCTGGCCAGCGAGACCGACACGCTGGTCGGGAAGATGGTCGCGCTGCGACGCAAGCGCGAGCGTGGCAAGCGCCTCACCCTGGCCGAGCGCACCATGCTCGATGCCTGGGACAACAAGCAGCTGCTGCCCGAAGCAGTGGAAACCTTCTTCGACGGCTACGGCCACGACTCCATCTCGCACTGGTTCATCGGCAACCTGGCGATGTGGCGGGTGCTGTACTTCGGCGATACCAAGTACAAGCCGGGCGAGGTCGAGGAGGGCGCTGCGGCGCCGCGGGCGGAGACCGAGCCTGCCTAGCCCGACCTCTGTGGGAAAGGCGGCCCAGCGGCACTGTGTCGCCGGGCGGCAAAGGGCGAGCGGGTACACTACGCGCCGAGCCGGCCCGGCGCGGACCGGACGGTAGCCGTAGCCGTAGCCGAGTCCTGCCCGTGATCCACCGATTGTTCCTGCCTTGCGTCCTGCTGCTGTTGGCTGCCTGTGCCAGCGCACCACCCCCGGCCAAGCCGCCGGTCAATCCCGATGCGCTGTGGGGGATCGTGCAGCGCGACTGCCGCCTGCAGGGGTCGCCCCAAGGCAGTTGTGTAGCGGTCAACCCGCAGGCCGGACGCCGCGACGTGGTGCTGAAGGACTCGCACGGCCAGTATCAGTACCTGCTGCTGCCGCTGGACCGGGTGACCGGTATCGAAAGCCCGCTGCTGCTGCGTGCCGATGCGCCCAACTATTTCGCTGCCGCCTGGCAGGAGCGCTGGCGCACCGCGCAGGCGCTGGGCCGCCCGCTGCCCCGGGAGGTCACCAGCCTGGCGCTGAACTCGCCGCACGGGCGCTCGCAGCACCAGTTGCACATCCACGTGGACTGCCTGCGCGCCGATGTCCTGGCGCAGTTGCAGCGCCTGGGGCCGGCCATCGAGGCGCGTTGGCAGCCGCTGCCGGAGCCATTGCGTGGCCACCGCTACCAGGCGCGACGGGTGGCGGGGGACGCGTTGACCGTTGATCCGGTGCGGCTTCTGGCCAGCGAACTGGCCGGCGCTCAGAACCTGGGCCAATGGTCGTTGGTGGTGGCGGGTGCCCACGCCGCCGACGGCAGCCCGGGGTTCCTGCTGCTGGCCACGCAGCTGGATGCAGCACAGGGCAACGATGCCAGCGGCGAGGAACTGCAGGACCACGCGTGCGCGGCCGTGACCGGTGCGCAGGACGCGCTGGACGGGGTGCGCTGAGCCCTGCGCTATCCTGTTCGTTTACGACAGGATCCAGCACATGCCAGGGACGTTGCAGCGCAGACCCCTTCTTGCCGCCGTGGGCGTGCTGCTTGTAAGCATCAGCAGTGCTGCGGTGGCCGCGCCGGTGCACGACCGTGCCGGCAACCGGCTGGAGGCGCTGATCGAGCAGCCCGCCGCACCGGCGGACGCCGGGCAGGCGTCGGCACGCTTCTGCACGGCCGACCGTCAGTGGTGAGTGCGCACCGCCCGCGAAGGCGACGATCAGGCGTCGCAGCTGGAGATCGAGCATCACCTGCCCGGTGCGGCCGAGCCGCATACCTGGTTCATCCCGCTGGATACCGCCGGTGCCGACGCCACCGGCACCGATACGCCATGGCCGTTCATCGTGCGCCTGGCACCCGGCGCCGACGCGGGGCAGAGGCCGACCGACCCGCAGCAGGCGGCCCTGGAAAACGTCCTGGTGGGGGTGCAGCGCAGCGTGACCACGCTGTACTCCGGCGGGGATGCGGGCGCGTCCACCCTGGTGCTGAGCCGTATCCGCCACATGGACGATGGCATCCAGATCGATCCGGACGTGTTGACGCTGCCCGCCGACGGCCACGCCATGATCCGTGCCTGCTTCGGTGAACAGGACACCGCCCGGCGCTCGGGCGCCTGCCATGACCAGTACAGCTTCCGTGGCGTGCTGACCCTGGACCCGGCCGGGCAGGGCATGCCGGTGCTGCGCTACGCCACCACGGCCACCCGTTTCCCGGCGGGGGCGTCGCGGCTGCAGGATTCCCAGGCGCGGGGGCCGCTGCGCCGGCAGGACCTGCGCACCCAGGCCGACCGGACCTGCTCCTACCAGCGGGTGCTGCGTTTCGATGGCGGTCGCTACCAGCCCGATACCCCGCTGCCCGAGTGCGGGGAGTTCACAGAGCTGTAGACGGTGAGCGCCGTGCCTGCGGCCATCCATGCCTTCCGGCACGGCGCAAATCGTCATGGAGCCACGCTATAGTGGCCGATCAATGCGGTGCCCGCTTTCGCGCCCGGGCTGTCTGGCGCGTCGTACCTGACCTATTCCATGACTGCTGAAACCACTACCCCCCCGGCACCGGCCCAGGCGTCCGGCCCGCTGTTCTACCGCCAGCCGCTGCCGCTGCAATCGGACAAGCACGCCAATTGGCGCCTGGTGCAGGGCACCGTGGCCTTTGCGGCCGAAACCAACGCGATTCCGGCCGTGGTGGGCGAGTTCGGCCTGGCCGCACAGCATTTCCCGATCCTGTTCACCGGCAAGGACGCTGCGCCGATCGTGGCCGTGGGCCTGGCCCGCAGCAACCTGTTCATCGACGGCGACAAGTGGGCCGAAGACACCTACGCCCCGGCCTACGTGCGCCGGTATCCGTTCGTGTTCATGCAGGCCGATACCGACGGTGACTACCTGCTGGCCATCGACGCCGACGCCGAGCATGTCAACCAGGGCACCAGTGACGAAGGCGAGCCGCTGTTCGTGGATGGCAAGGCCACCGAACTGGTCGACAACGCCATGCGCTTCTGCGGTGATTTCACCCGCGAGCACGAGGCGACCCGCCAGTTCACCGCAGCGATCCTGGCTCAGGACCTGCTGGTGGAGCGCAGCATCGATGTGACTCTGAACAACGGGGAGCAGATGTCGGTGAACGGGTTCCACGTGGTCGACGTGGAAAAGCTGTCCAAGCTGCCCGATGACATCGTGCTGGCGTGGCACCGCAACGGCTACCTGGCCCTGGTGCACCACCACCTGAGCTCGCTGTCGCGCTTCAATGCGCTGGTCCAACGGCAGAGCCAGCAGGCCGCTGCCAAGGCCTGATCGCCGCAGCCAGGCAATGCACCACGACGGCGACCGCAGGGTCGCCGTTTTTGTTTGGTTCTTCGCCCATCTGCTGGGCAGGCAGAAACGTGCCCTGGTGGTTTTCCGGCGCAGCCGTCGGCGGGTCGGGCGCTGGGCGCCCATGCCCTTTTCGGCGAATGTCCCCCGGCGTCGGCCTGCGGCCGCCACCTCCTCCTTTACTTCGCCTCCAAGGACATGGGCGCCCAGCGCCCGACCCGCCGACGGCGTCAGAAAATTCTGCGTGGTTCTGCCGCGAGCCGAGCCCCGTAGCAGCCGGTAGGCCCGTGGGCAAAGTAAAGGAGGAGGCCGCCACGCGGCCGGGGGACATTTGCGCCACGGGCCTACCGGCTGCTACGGGGCCCTCACGCTCGCGACCGGCCCAATCGGAGACGCCAGCCGATCCAAACGGCGCCTGCACACCCGGCCACACCCGTAGCGTCGTGCTCACTCTGCGACGGCCCTTGCAACAAGACGCTTCCCTCGGATGGGAGAAGCACCTTGTTTTGCCATCTGCCCAGTGCTGCCGTGCCTTAGGCAGAAAATCGATATGCATATCCCGGGCAGTCATTTCCCGGGCAGGGGCGCATTCAGCAAACTGGCGCGCATTCCGGTCCCCCTGTGGCAATGGCTTGCCGCACCGGAACGTTGTCCCTCACCCAGGAACCTGCATGTCTCTGCTTCGTCGTCCGCTGCGCCTGCGGCCTTTGGTCGTGTCCCTGTTGCCCCTGCTTGCCACCAGCCCATTGGCGCATGCCGCCGATGGCCCTGCGCCCACCGAACTGGAGGCGGTGCGCATCACCGGCTCGCGCATTCCCCGCGCCAGCGTGGAAGGTCCCTCACCGGTCACGGTGATCACCCAGCAGCAGATCGAGGCGCAGGGCTACCGCAGCGCCTTTGAAGCGCTCAGTGCGCTGACCGAGAACACCGGCAGCGTGCAGGGCGAAGACTTCGGCAACACCTTCACCCCGGCCGCCAACACCATCAACCTGCGCGGGCTCGGCCCCAACCGCACCCTGGTGCTGGTCAACGGCCGCCGCCAGTCCGACTACCCGCTGGCCTACGAAGGCTCGGTCAACGTGGTGAACCTGGCCAACATCCCCAGCGCGCTGATCGACCGCATCGAGGTGCTCACCGGCGGCGCGTCGGCCGTGTACGGTTCGGACGCCATCGCCGGGGTGGTCAACATCATCCTGAAGAAGTCCTACGAGGGCGTTGGCATCAACGTCAAGGCCGGCACCACCGAGCAGGGGGGCGGCGACAACCAGCGCCTGCAGGTGGTGGGCGGCAGCACCGGTGACCAGTGGGAGGCGATCTTCGGGCTGGAAATCGCCAACCGCAAGGCGATCTACGGCTCGCAGCGCGACTTCATGGATTCGCTCACCGACGACCCGCGCGGGGTCACCCCGCTGGCCACCGGCGTGGCCTACCGGCGCAATGCCAGCACCAACAGCTACATCGATCCCGGTGCCACCGGCTGCGATGCCAGCAGCGGCCTGTACGGCGGCAGCGTGTTCCGTGCGCAGAATCCGCGCCAGGGCTGGTACTGCGGCAGCAATGAAGCGGCGGCCACGTTCTGGACGGTGCAGACCGAGAAGCGCAACATCGACGCGTACAGCGCGCTCACCTGGCACCTCAACGACCGCCAGGAACTATTCGCCGACGTGGCCATCGGCACGGCGCGGATCTACAACAACACCCGCGCGCCCAGCTGGACCTCGTCGCGCAACTACTTCTACAACCAGAACAGCGGGCAGCTCGAGAGCTGGTACCGCCGCTTCGCCCCCGAAGAGATCGGCGGCGTGCAGCGCAATGCCAACCGTTTCCTGGAATCGTCGTGGTCGTTCAACGTGGGTGCGCGCGGCAGCCTGGGCGCCAGCGACTGGGAGTATGAAGCGGCCTACAGCCGCTCGCGTTACGAAAACCGCACGCGTCGACCGGTGCTGCTGGCCGGCATCAACGACTACCTGCTGGGTCCGAAGCTGGGCACGCGCAATGGCGTGGACGTGTATGCGCCCGATCCGGCGCGGCTGTACCAGCCGCTGACCCCGAACGAGTACGACAACCTGTCGGCCACCCAGGAGAGCCGCAACGCGGCCTGGCTGCAGGCGGCCACCTTCAGCGTGAACGGGCAGCTGTTCGACCTGCCGGGCGGGCGTGCGGCGCTGGCCGCCGTGGTCGAAGCAGGCAGCCAGGGCTACCGCAACCGTCCCGATCCGGCCCTCGCTACCGGCGAGTTCTGGAACACCAGTGCCGGCATTCCGTCCGGTGGCGAGCGCGACCGCTACGCCGCCGGTGTCGAGCTGCAGCTGCCCCTGCTGGAGCGCCTGACCGCCACCGTGGCCGGCCGCTACGACCAGTATCGCGCCGCCGGCGACCATATCGGCAAGGCCACCTGGAGCACCGGCCTGGAGTTCCGTCCGTTCGACAGCCTGCTGCTGCGCGCCAGTGCCGCCACCAGCTTCCGCGCGCCGGACATGAACTATGTGTTCGCCAGCGAAACGCGCGGCTACAACCCGGGCATGACCGACTACTGGCGCTGCCGCACCGCCGGCCAGGCCTATGACGACTGCGATTACAGCGGGCTCTCGATCGACTACACCAGCGGTGCCAACCCGCAGCTGCAGCCGGAGACGGCCAAGTCGTACGGGGTGGGCCTGGTGTGGTCGCCGACGGCGAACCTGGATTTCACCGCCGACTACTACGACATCCGCATCGACGATGAAGTAACCAACCTGGATTCGTCGCGGATCCTGCGCGATGAGGCCGATTGCCGCCTGGGCAAGACGGTGGGCGGCGACGCGCGCGACATCAACTCGGCGCAGTGCCAGGACGCGCTGGCGCGGGTGATCCGCAACCCGGCCGACGCGGCGGTGCAGCCCAACCAGGTGACCCGCGTGCTGATCAACCCGATCAACGCAGCGTCAGAATCGGTGCGCGGCATCGACCTGAAGGCCACCGCGCGCTGGGATGCGGGCCGCTACGGCCGGTTCTCCACGCGGCTGGCGTACTCGCTGGTGATCGACCATGAGTACCGCCAGTTCGCCGAGGATGACGTGGTGGACCAGCGCAACTCGCTCGATTCCAACCAGTGGCGCAGCAAGGTCAACGGCAGCGTGACCTGGGCGATCAACGACTGGACCGCCACCTTGTACGGCATGCGCTACGGCTCCCTGCCCAAGACCGATGGCAGCGGTCGCATCGCGCCGTACATCACCTACAACGCCAGCCTGTACCGCACGCTCACCGAGAATGCGAGCGTGGGCCTGATCGTCAACAACCTGCGCGACAGCCGTCCCCCGGCGGACAAGAACGGCGGTGGCTGGCCGTTCTACCCGGTCGGCAACTACGACCCGTACGGGCGCCAGCTGTGGCTGGAGTTCGACTACCGGTTCCTGTAACCGGACCGCGCAAGCAGCGCAGCGGGGCCCGGCATTGCCGGGCCCTTTTTGCATCCGCCGACTCCTGGGCGCAGACGGTCCGACGATGGCGGCGTGCGCCAGCGATGCGGCGTCGCTGGCGTATGCTGAGCCGCTGCCATGGATGCACCGTGGCGTGGACAAGGAGCGTGGTGATGCCTGTTGTGTACCGACCTGCCGTACCGGCCGATGCCGCGGCCTGCATCGACCTGCGCGGACGCACGCGCGAGAACGCGTTTTCCGCCGCGCAGCTGGCCGCGCTTGGCATCACCGTGGAAAGCTGGGCCACGGGCATCGCCCAGGGCGGCTTTCCGGGGCATGTGGCCGAGGCCGACGGCGGCATGGTGGGCTACTGCTTCGGCGACCGCGACAGTGGTGAGATCATCGTGCTGGCGTTGCTGCCGGCATGGGAAGGCAAGGGCATCGGCAAGGCGCTGCTGGCACGCATGGTGGACGACTTCCACGGCTGGGGGTTCGCGCGTCTGTTCCTGGGCTGCGCGGCCGATCCTGACGCGCGCTCGCATGGTTTTTACCGGCACCTGGGGTGGCGGCCAACCGGCGAGATCGACGATCTGGGCGATGAGGTGCTGGAACTGCACCTGCGCGGGTGAGCGCGGCGCTGCATCGGTACGACCGCTTCCCCGCATGCGCGTGTAGGGACACCACGCGTTGGTGATGCCGCGTAACGCGCGTCCCGGTCTGCTCGCGCCGAGCGCGCGACGCTGGCGACCCTTCCGGGAGGTTGCCGATGCGAAACGTCTATTCTCGATCCATGTTGCGCGCCCGCTGGTGGTGGCTGCTTGCCCTGTTGCCGGTGGTCGCGATGGCGGCGCCAGCGCCCCCGCCGCCGCCCGCACCGCAGGTCCAGCAGATCCATAAATGCCGCGTCGACGGTGTGGCGACCTTCCAGCGTCACCCCTGCACCGATGGGCAGGCGGTGCAGGCGTGGGAAGTGGATGTAGTACCGGCCCAGCGCCAGCATGCCGCCAGGATCGAGGCGATCCGGCGGGAACTGCAGGCGCGCAAGCGCGCGCTGGAACTGCAACGCCGGCCCTCCGTCGATCCGCGTCCGCGCCGCGGCAGTCCCTCGCCACGGCGGCGGACACGCGGGTCGCCGGGCGCGGTGATCGCACTTCACCATCAGCCGCGCGCATGCGCCAAGGCGAAGCGCCGGCGCGATGCCGCCTACCAGAAGGCCGGCATGGCGCGCAGTCTGGCGCTCAGCCGGCGCATGGACGATGCAGTGTTCGATGCGTGCCGCTGAGCCGGCCCCGGCGCTTACCGGGTGGGCTGCGCCATCAGGTAGCGGGCCAGTGCATCGAAGGCGGGCAGGGTGGTGGGGTCGTTGGCGCTGTTGCCGGCCACGGGATGCGACCCGAAGCGGGCGATCACCACCTTGGCCGCAGGATCGATGTACAGCGCCTGGCCGTGCACGCCGCGCGCCATGTACGCCCCATGTGCGTTATGGCTCACCCACCACATGCCGCGGTAGCTCCAGCCCGGCAGCAAGGTGTAGCCGGCCTTGGCGAAGGCGCGCGTGTCGCCGCCGGCCCGGATACGCGCGATCGCGGCGGCGGGTATGACCTGCTGGCCGTTGCGGCGCCCGTCCTCCAGCAGCAGCTGGCCAAGCCGGGCCATGTCGCGCAGCCCGGCATTGAAGCCACCACCGGCGAACGCCGTGCCGCTGGAGTCGACGGTGTAGTAGGCATCCTGCTCTGCGCCCAGCCGGGTCCAGATGCGCTCGGACAACAGCGTGGAAACCGACGTTCCGGTGCGCCGCGCGATGATCCAGCCCAGGGTGTCGGTGTTGATCGTCTTGTAGCCGAATGCCTCGCCGTGGCGGCCCTGCTTCTGCACGGTCTGCAGGTAGTCGTAGTAGCTGCGTGGACCGGTGTAGCCCGGGGCCGGGGGCAGCGTGCTGCCGGCCGCCGCGTATTGCCAGACTTCGGCGTTGGGGTCGGCATAGTCCTCGCTGTAGCGCAGGGCCGTGGTCATTTCCAGCACCTGCTTGACCGTGGCATCGCCGAAGGCACTGTGCGCCAGCTCCGGAATGATCGCACCCACGGTCTCGTTTTCATCCAGCACGCCCTCGGCGACCAGCATCTCGCCGAGCAGGCCGGTGATCGATTTGGTGACGGACATCGCGCCGTGCTGGCCGTCGGGCTGCAGGCAGCCGGCGTAGCGCTCGTACACCACCACGCCGTCGTGCAGCACGATGATGCCGTCGGTGTAATTGGCCTGCAGCGATTCGGCCCAGGTCATGCGCGTGCGTGTGTTCAAGGGCGTGAACGGCAGCGCGTCGATGGCCGCATCCAGCCGCTGGGGCAGCGGCACCGCCGCCCCCGGCCCGCGGCTGACGCCTACGGTGGGCATCAACTGGCGGAAGTGGCAGGCGGTCCAGCGCAGCTTGGGGAAGGCGAAATAGTCGCTATCGGTGTAGCGGATGCGCTTGGCTTCCGGCGGCGGGAAGCCCTGCATCCAGCCCAAGGTGCCCGGATCCGACGCCGCGGCGTCCGGCGGTGTCGCGCTGGCCGGGGCGCCGTGGGCGGCAGGCAGCAGCACCAGCGCGCACAGCAGCGTGCATGCTGCTGCCAGCCGCCGCTGCGCGCGCGGGAAGTACACGCGGGTGGAAGTCGCCATGGCCATGTCCTTGTGCGCTACGTCGTTCGTAGAGGCACAGGGTACTGCACCGTGCGCAGACACGGGCCAGGGCGCGGCGGTAGCAACAGGATGGGGGCGGAAAGCCGCGATGATGCTAGCCGCGACGCGGCAGGCTCCCTGCGGGGCAGGGAGCCGCGTGGCTTACGGGTTGCTGGAGTCGCCCGTGGGCGCCGGTGCGACGGCCGGTGCGCTGCTCTCGGGCGTGGGCAACGACAACGCCGGGTTGCCCTGCTGGGCCTGCAGCGCCTGGATGCGCTGGTTCAGCGCGTCCAGTTGGCTGTGGCTGCTGCGCAGGTCGGTGCTGAGCGATACCGCCTGCTGCTTGGCCTGCTGGATCGAACTGCTGACCTGCAGCGACTGCTGGCGTTGCAGTTCGGCTTCCTGCTGCAGGCTGCGCAGGCGCTGTTCGTTGAAGGCCACCAGGTTCTCGGTGTAGCGCTTGCCGGCCTCCAGGCGCGTGGTGTCGATGTACACCTGGGCCAGTTCTTCGGTCTGCTGCACGAAGGTGCGGTACACCTTTTCGGCGTTGTCCACCGAATCGGTCTTGATCACGCGCCAGAAATCCTTGTCATGGAACAAGGCGGCGTAATACTGCAGCGTGGTGGTGTTGAACAGCAGGCTGGCACCGTAGCTGCCGTTGTAGGTGGTGCGCAGTTCGGTCAGCTGTTTGGAATCGACCAGCTGGCGAAGTTCATCCACCGTGTTGCGGACCACCGGGGCGCTGCGCGCCGGCTCGGTGGGCTCGCCCTTGGGCGCGCGCGCGGCCAGTGCCTGCGGCACCAGGCCCAGCGACAGCAGCACCAGGCTGCCCACGAGCAGGCGCTGGCGGGTGGAACCCACGGTTTTTTTCTCTTGCATCATCAGGCCGTCCACGAGTGGCGCATCGGTGAAGTTTCGTCTGTGAAAATCCAGTCCCCGCCGCAGTCTAGCGTGTCCCGCCGCGCGCTGCATCCTGCCCGCGCACGCTGCGGCAGGCCTCAATACACCAGCTGGGCGGGGTTGCACTGCACTGCCTGCAGGTGCACGTCGGTGCGGCCCAGTTCCAGTCCCAGCACCAGCGCCAGGGTCTGGGTCAGCAAGGTGCCCACGCCGTTGAGCAGGGGTTTGAGCAGGCCTTCCAGCACCGGCCGCAACAGCGTGCACAGCAACCCGCTGCAGGCCACGCTGTTGGTGCCCGGGTCGGTGACGCTGCCGCTGCCCTGGTAGTTGTCGAGCATGCCGGCCGGGGCGGTCTGCAGGTACGAGGCCAGGTTGTTTTTCACGCAGCTGTTGTAGGCCAGCAGCGCGCTCACCAGGCCGCTGCAGCGGTTGATCACCAGTCCCCCCAGCAAGGTGCCGAGCAGGCCATCGAGCAGGCCCAGGCCCTGGCCGGTGACCACCGCGCGGTAGCCGTCCCATGCCGGGCCGTCCTTGTAGCAGGTGACCAGGCCGCAGGCATACGGAACGCCCTTGGGCACCTGCCAGTCGCCGAACGCCTCGATGCCCTGCGCCGTGGACCCGTTGCGCAGCAGGGCGATGGTCTTGTCCACGTCATACAGCCCGTTGCCGGGGTTGGCCGCCTTCAGGAAGCGGTCGGCCATCTGGTTGGCGGTGTCGGCGTTCTGCATGCCCTTCGACGCGGGGTTGAGCATGCCGCTGAGCACGCGCAGCAGTTCGCGGACCAGGTCGTTGACCGCGGTGCCGATCTGCGCGCCGTTGATCCAGGTCGACCTGGTTTCGCCCGGTGAAAGCGTCAGCGTTTCATCGTGGGTGAGCGCGTTGAGCTTGATCTGGTCGTTGATCAATGGCGCGCCAAGCAGGGTGAGCAGCTGTTCGTTCTGCAGGCTGGCGTCGCAGACGTTGCGCGTGGAGAACTGCGTGGCGGCGTCCACCTTGCCCACGCACGCGCGCAGCACCGAGGACTCGACGCGGATGGTGGCGGTTGCCGGTTGGGCGGCGCACTGCAGCCCGGTCAGGGTCCCCATGGCATTGGTGACATCGGCATACACCGGCAGGCGCAGGCGGATGCCAAGCGCTGTCAGTACCTTGCCCAGGCCCAGCGACAGGTTGTTGCTGTCGATGTCCACTTTGACCCGCACCTGCGCGTTGTAGGCGCGGGCGCCGGCGCCGCCAATGGCGATGGAGGGGGGCTCGATGACGGCTGTCTGCGCCTGCACCAGGCCGAGGATGCTGAGGTTGTTGACCGCCACGCCACGGCCGCCATTGGCGATGCTGATGCTGGTGGTGATCAGGTCCAGCGCGTTGACCTCGGCCTGCAGCGCCGCCGATGCGGGACCGTCGGGGGCCACGATGCTGCCGAACAGGCCGCTGCCGGCCGCGTTGCTGCCCAGCTGCAGGTTGAGCTGGTTGATATCGAGCTTGGCCGCCAGCGCGTCCTTGAGCGCGCGCAGATCCACATGGGCCACGCCGCTCTGGTTGAGCACGCTGGCGGTGGCATCCAGCAACTGCCCCAGCGATACCTTGTGCGCGGCCAGCAGCGCGTTGAAATCGCCGACGCTGATGTTGGCGTCCACCGGAATGCCCAGCGCCTGGAGCAATCCGCCGGGGGTGATCTTGGCCTGGGCCAGGCCGTCGTAGCCGAGCAGGGTGGTCTGGTCGAGGTCCACCCCGACCAGTTTCAGCACGCCGCCGAGCGGCGTGTTGCCGTTCACCCGCAGCAGCTGCGAGCCCACGCTGAACACCGCCAAGGGCGGTGCGCGCGTGGCCACGGCCTGTGCGCGCACCTGCGGCAACCCGCGGGTCTGGCCGAAGAACGGCAGCACGGGGCGTTCGGCGACGACCTTGACCGCGTTGACGGGCGCCGGGGCGGTGCCAATGAAGTGGTCGGCGCTGGCATGGCCGGGGTTCCACACGCCACAGCTGACCTGCAAGGTGCCGGGGAAGCGATTGGCGGTGAGCGCGTTGCTGCGCGACGCCGCATTGTCGGCACGATTGGCGGTGCACAGGTCCAGGCGTTGTGCGCCGGCCAGGGCGGACAGGTCGGCGATCTTCTGCACGTCGCGCTTGGCCCAGTACAGGTAGCCAATTTCCACCAGGCCGAGCATCGTGACCAGACCCAGCATCACCAGCATCATCGTCACCGACATGCCGCCGCGCTGGCGGCAGGGCGATGGCAGGACAGGGCAGGGCGATCGTGACCGGTTCATGGGATCACTCTCCGTTGCCGTCACCAGTGACTTGCTTGCGGACGCTGGTGTCGAGGAATTCGGGGATCGGGTGGGTGAAGCTTTCCAGGTAGCGCGCATAGCTGAGCGAGGCCTGGTCGCCGAGGATGGGCAGGCGCGGGCCGGCGCTGGCGCCACTGGCCTGCAGCTGCAGCAGGGCGCGGGTGGTGTCGCCGATCTGCGGCCGCGTGGGCAGCGGTTGGGCCAGCGGAGCACCGGCGGGCAACGGCGGCAGTACCTGGAGCGAGGGCGGTGGTGGCGGCGCGGTGGGGCCGGGCAGCGGCGCTGCAGGCGGGGCGGTCGGAGGGGCGTCGCCGAGCATCTGCCCGGTCAGCGGACGCTGCTGGGCCAGTGCCGCGCCGCAGGTGAGCAGGGCCACGCCGAGCAACGCGATGCGCATGGTGCAGGTGAGGGATGTCATGGCGTGCTCTCGTTGGCGTGGTGGGCGGCGCCGAAGCGTTCCAGCATTGACGGGGCCAGGCGCGCATCGGCGCGCGGTGCGCGGGCGCTGCCTGCGCCCGCCGGTGTGTGGTTGGCCGGGGATTCCGCGGCGAGCAGCGCTGCGGGTGGCGTCGGCGTCGGGCGCGCGACAGGGGGCTGCCGCAACTGCTGCGCCAGCCGCTGCACTTCCTGGCGCGCGGTGTCGGGCAACGCGGCACTGCGCATGATCTGCTCGGCCATCGCCGGGTCATTGCGCAGCAGCGCCCAGACCGCCAGGTTGGCATTGGCCTTGACGCTGCCCGGCGCCAGTTCGGCCGCCTTGGCCAAGGGCTCGCGCGCCGGTTCAAGCGCGCCAGCGCGCAGCCGGGCGAACCCGAGGTCACCCAGGTAATCGGTGTTCAGCGGCTGCAACTGCACGGCACGGGCCAGGCTGGCCTCGGCCTGCGTGGCATCGCCGGCGCGTGCGGCGATCAGCCCCAGCCCGTGCCAGGCGGCCGCGCCCTGCGGCCCGTTGGCCAGGCTGGTGTAGAGCGCGCGGGCGGCGTCGGTCTGCTGGGTTTCGCGCAGGCCGTCGGCCTGCAGCAGACGCAGCGCCGGGCTGTCGCCGTAGCGCTGGCGGTAGGCCTCCACGTGTGCCAGCGAGGCGTAGTAGGCGCCTTGGCGCTGCATCTGCCCGATCAGGTCCAGGTACATGCGCTTGTCGTCCTGGGCCGGCGTGTCCAGCGGCGCAAGACTGAGCGGGTCCGGCTTGTAGGCGTTGCGCGCCGACCCGCAGGCGGTGCACACCGCCACAGTGATGAGTAGCACGGCGCAGTGGCGGAACTGGATCGGCATGGTGGTCACCCCAGACGGTTCACGGCATTGGCCAGGGCGATGATCGCCGGGCCCGACAACACCAGCATCAGCGCTGGCAACAGGGTCAGCATCATCACGATGGTCATCTTCACCGAGAGCTTGCCGACCTTCTCCTTGAGCGCGGAACGGCGCTGTTCGCGCAGGCGCACGCTGAACTGGCGCAGCGGTTCCTGCACCGCGCCGCCGTGCTCGTGCACCTGCAGCATCAACTGCACCAGGCTGCGCAGGTCTTCGTCGCCGAAGGATTCAGCCAGGCGGCGCAGCGACTGCTGGCGGCTGCGACCGTGCATGTAGGCGATGTTGGCCTGCTGGATTTCACGCCCCAGCACCGGGATCGCACTGCGAAGCTTATCGCCCAGCGTCTGCAGGCTCTGGTCCATGCTGAAGCCCACGCCCTGCAGCAAGCGCAGCAGGTCGATCAGCAGCGGCAGTTCGGCCGATACCCGGCGGCGCAACCGCGTGGCCCACGCGCGCAGCGCGAACTTCGGCAACAGCACGCCAGCGCCGAGCGCGGCCCCCATCACCACCACCCGGCTCAGTCCGTCGCCGTCGTAGAAGACGGCGGCCAGCAGCAGGCCGGCGAGTGCGATCAGCAGGCGCAGGGCCAGGAACGTGGCGGTGCCCACCCGCGTGTGCCAGCCGGCCTGGTCGAGCAGCAGGCGGTCTTCCGGTGCCAGCAGCGCCGCTTCGATGCGGCCACCGTTGAAGCGCTCGCCCAGCGCGGCCAGCCAGGCCCAGCGGCGGGGTGTGGGCGCCTCCGGCGCTGGCGTGCCCGGCGCGGCCGGCGCGCGCGGCTCACGGCTGCGCAGCGCGCCCTGCAGGGTGGCAGCGGTGCGCTGCTGCTGGCCGCTCAGCCACAGCCCGGCGATGCCCAGCAGGCCCACGCCCAATGCGAGCAGCAGCAAGGCCACGATGAGCAGTGTGCTGGCGCTCATAGCGAGCGCGCCAGGCGGTACAGCAGGAAGCCGCCGATCAGTTCCATCAACAGCGCCGCCCCGAGAATGCGGTGGCCCAGCGGCACCTCCAGTACCGGGGCGAAGAAGTCCGGGCTGGCGATGGCCATCAGCAGCGCCGACAACGGCGGCAGCAGGCCCAGTACCCACGCCGACATGCGTGTCTCGGAGGTGGTGGCCATCAGCTCCTGCCGTGCCTGGTCGACATCGCGCATGAAGTCGCTCATGCGCTGCAGGATCTGGTCCGAGCGCCCGCCGATCCGGATGCTGACCCCCAGCACCACCGCCAGCACGTCCAGCACGTCGAGCCGGTACGGTTGCGCGGCCTGGCTCAGGGCGCGGTCCAGGTCGAGCCCGCTGCGGGTGCCCGACAGCGTGTCATCCAGCAGCCCGCGCAAGGGCATCGGCACCTGCTGGCTGGCGGTCTGGAAGGACATCTGCAGGCTGTTGCCCAGCCCGGTCAGGCGCACCAGGTTGTCCAGGAAGTCGGGAAGCTGGCGCAGCAGGCGGCGCTGCAGGGCGAGAATGCGGCGCGAAATCCACAGCCCCAGCAGCAACGCACACAGCCCCAGGGTGATCGGCCACATCCACGCGGTGCCGATGCGCGCGGCCGCAGCCCAGCCCAGCAGCGTTGCGCCCAGCAGCCACAGGATCGGCAGGCGCCAGCCGGTGCGCAGCGCGGCGCGTTGCAGCAGCGCATCCCACGGCAGGCCACCGGCACGGCGGGTGCCGGTGGGCAGCGCGGCCGGTGCCGCGGGCCGCGCCGGCATGCCGGCCAGCTGCGGCGCGGCGGGGGAGGCGGCCAGACGTTGTTCGGTGTGCTGCAGCGAGGCGCGCAGACGTTCGCGGCGGGCCGCGCCCATCCATAGCTCGATGGCCACGGCCACCAGCACCAGGATCGCACTGCACAGCAGCAGCACCGTGGTCATGCTCAGTAGCCTCCGTCCAATGCCTCGCGCAGCTGCCGCCGGAACGGTTCAAGCTTGTGCGAGTGCGGGTGGAAGCCGAGCCCGATCCAGCGGTCGATCTCCTTGCCGTCGGCATCGATCTGGATTTCGTGGCGGAACATTTCCTGGGTGCTGATCAGGTTGTCGCTGACCCCGGTGATTTCCGTGATGGACACCAGCACGCGGCGGCCACTGCCGAGGCGCGAGATCTGCACGATGAAGTCGATCGCACTGGCGATCTGTCGGCGCAGGCTGTCTTCGCTGCCCTGGAAACCGGCAAAGCCGGCCAGCATCTCGATCCGGTACAGGCAGTCACGCGGCGAGTTGGCATGGATGGTGGCCATCGAGCCGTCGTGGCCGGTGTTCATGGCCTGCAGCATTTCCAGCACCTCGGCACCGCGCACCTCACCCACCACGATGCGGTCCGGGCGCATGCGCAGGCTGTTGCGCACCAGGTCGCGGATGCTCACCGCGCCCTGGCCGTCCGCACCGCCGATGCGGCTTTCCAGGCGCACCACGTGCGGGTGGTTGAGCGAGAGTTCGGCGGTGTCTTCCACGGTGATGACGCGTTCGTCGGCCGGGATATAGCTGGCCAGTGCGTTGAGCAGCGAGGTCTTGCCCGAACTGGTGCCGCCCGATACCAGGATGTTGCAGCGGCCCAGCACCAGGGCATGCAGCAGCGCCTGCATGGGGCGGTCGAAGGTGCCCATGCGCAGCAGTTCATCGGGGGTGAACGGATCCTTGCGGAACTTGCGGATGGACACCATGGGACCATCCACCGCCAGCGGGGAGATGATCGCGTTGAGGCGGCCACCATTGGGCAGGCGCGCATCCACCATCGGGTTGGACTCGTCCAGCCGGCGCCCCAGCGGCGCCAGGATCCGGCGCAGGATGCGCAGCAGGTGGCTGTCATCGCTGAAGCGCTGCGGCGCGCGCAGCAGGCGGCCACCCTGGGACACATGAATGTCCTTGTAGCCGTTGATGAGGATGTCTTCGATGCTGGGATCGTGCAGCAGGTCGTCGAGCGGCCCGAACCCGGTCAGTTCCTTGACCAGTGCTGCGGCCACCACCTCCATCTCCGATTCGTTGACCGGAATGCGCCACTCCTGCACGAAGATGGCGGTCTGGGTGTGCACGTAGCGCGCCACGGTGTCCGGTGCCCAGGCATCGATGTCGATGCGTTCGTCTTCGATGCTGTTGAGCAGGTGCTCATGGGCGGCGACCAGTACCTTCTGGTACTCATCGGACTGGGCAAACGGGGGGATCACGGCATCGGCCAGGGTGCCGGTATCGGCACGGGCATGCGGCGGCGCGAACGGCATCACTTTGTCTTCCATGGGAGACCACTCAGGCGGAGGACGAGTTTTTCCCGCCAGCCGCGCGGCAGCACGCCGGCGAGAGCCGGGTCCAGTCGCGCCAGCAGCGGGGTGAGGGCACGCAGGTACGGGTCGCGCGGGGCATCGTGCAGCAACAGATGGCCGTGGTTGGCACTGGCGCGCAGGCGGTTGCAGTCGGGCAGGGTGGCCAGCAGCGGCAGGCTGAAGCGCTCGGCGATCTGCTGGGGCGCCAGCCCGCCGGCTTCGTCATGGCGGTTGATCACCAACTGCAGGCGACCGTCGCGCACGCCCAGTGCCTCCAGTTGCTTCAACGCCAGGTCCAGCGATACCAGCGTGCCGATGGCCTGGTCGGCCACCAGCCAGATCTCGTCGGCGCTGTTGAGCAGCGAGCGCGGGATCTGCCGCACGGGCGTGCCACCGAGGTCGCACAGCACGCGCTCGAACACGCCGCGCAGGCGCTGCACCAGCACCGCCGGGTCGGCGATCGGGCCGGCCTCGCTGCCAGCCGGCTGGCCGAGTAGCGCCAGGCCGCCAGGGTGGCGGGTCATGGCGGTGCGGGCGAAGGTGGCGTCGATGCGGTTGGCGTTGCGCAGGGCATCGTCGTAATGGAACTGGCTGTCCAGGTTGAGGTACAGCGCGGCGTCGCCAGCCGGCAGACCGAGGTCGAGCAGCAGCAGGCTGTTGTCAGGCGGGGCCGGGTCCGCGTTCGCAGCGGACGGCGTCACCGGGTGGCCCAGCTGCTGGGCGAGCACGCCCACGTGTGCGGCCAGGGTGCTGCTGCCCACCCCGGCGCGGACGCCCAGGACCAGCACCAGGCGCGCCTTGCGGGCCGCCTCGGGTGCCACGCTGCGCATGCCGGAGGGGCTGCTCGCGCGGCGCAGCACGGCGTCGATGTCGGCGGTGGACGCGTCCAGGTCGAGGATGTCGCGGATACCGGCGCGCAGCGCAGCCACCACGCCGTCGAGTTGATCGTTGGCGGTGGAGCCGACCGCCACCAGCGGCAGGTCGGGCAGGGCGCGCTGCAGGTGGCGGGTCAGGTCGCTGGTGGCGCTGGCCTGTTCGTGCCGGAAGTCGAGCAGCACCACGCAGGCGCCGCTGCGACGGTGCGCCTCCAGCGAGGCGATCGACTCGCGGCTGTCCTCCCAGTGCACGCGGGTGCCGGCCGGCAGCTTGGCGCCGAGCACGTCCAGCAGGCTGCGGTCAGGCGCGACCAGGACCAGGCTCACCGGCGGCGCCATCGGGTGCAGCAGCTGGAGGGTGGCGGAAGACATGCGGGCTGGGCTCCTGGCATCGGGTCAGCGCGAGAAGCCGGGCAGCTGGTCCGACGAGGCCGGGCTGAGCAGCCACGCCCCCCAGACCGGCAGGTTGGGCTTGACCTCACGGTCGCCCGGCAGCGGCACCACCGTGTTGCGGGCCAGCGGCTGCACCAGCCGTGGGGTGACGATGATCACCAGTTCCTTTTCCTCGCGCTTGTAGTTCAGGCTCCGGAAGAACGCGCCGATGATCGGCAGGTCGCCCAGCAGGGGAATCTTGTCGACGCTGGAGCTGACCGTGTTGCTGACCAGCCCGCCGATGATGAAGGTTTCGCCATCGCCCAGCTCCACCGTGGTATCGGCGCGACGGGTGGTGATCGAGGGGATCTGCACGCCGTTGTAGGAGATGCCGGCGGCGTAGTTCAGGTCACTGGCTTCGGGGGCCACCTTGAGCGCGATACGGTCGGGGCCCAGCACGGTCGGGGTGACCGTCAGGCCGATACCGAACGGCTTGAAGGTGACGGTGGTGGTGCCCAGGCCCTGCGGTTCCAGGATCGGCAGTTCGCCGCCGGCCAGGAAGCTGGCGCTCTGCCCGGACAGGGCCACCAGGGTGGGCTCGGCCAGCACGCGGGCCATGCCGTTGTTCTGCAGCAGGTCGATGTTGGCGTCCCAGCCGTGGGTGAGCGACTTGAACACCAGGCCGAACGCGGAGGACAACGGATTGGTGATCACCACGTTGTCCGGACCGGTGCCCGGATCGGTGGCCGGCGGTACGCCCGGCAGCGTGCCGCCCGGGCGGGTGATGCCGTAGAAGAAACCGTTGCTGCCGCTGAAATTCTTGTTGGCAAAGCTCATGCCGATCTGGCGCAGCACCGACTTGTTGAACTCCACCACCTTCACGTCCACCTGGACCACGCCACCGCTGGCGATGGTGGACACATCGGCCAGCTGGCCGTCTTTGCCCAGCGCCATGGTCGCCGCCTTGCGGCTCTGCTCATGGTCCAGCAGGCCTGCCGCACTCCCTTGCAGCAGGCCCTGGCCATCCTGCAGCGTGAGCTGCAGGTCCCCCGACGGTGGCAGCGCCCCCTGGATAGCGCTGCGCACTTCGATCTGCATCCGCTGCGGTTCGCTGTGCTGGCGTCGCCACAGCAACAGCGTGGTGGTTCCCGGCGCCTTGCCCACCAGCAGCGCCTGGCGGGGGCCGCGCAGCATCACCACATCGGCGACCCCCGGATCGGCGATGGCAACCCGGTCCAGGTCGGCCGGCAACGTCCACGGGCGCTGTTCGCGCGTCTGCAGCACCACATCGGCATTGGCCATGCCCACCACCGGGCAGATGCCCAGCACCAGCAACAGCAGCAGGCGGGTCGACCAGTGGCGGGGACAGTGCAGGCGGGCAGGGCGTTGGGTCATGGAGGGTCTCGGCATGGCTCAACGCGAGCCGCTGTGGGAGGAAACATCGCCGCGGATGATTTCTACGCCGCGGTCCAGGCGCGGTGCCGGGCGCGGCGCACTGGCGCGTACCGGCGCGGGCGCGCGGGCCGGACTGCGGGTGCTGCGGCCGGCCAGTGCGTCGCTGTCGATGCCGGCGTACGCATCGTTTTCGGGGGACTGCAGCGCCAGCCGCTGTTCCGGACTGAGCTCGCGCCGCGCATCCAGCACGCCACCGGGCTGGGCAAACAGTTCCTGGTCGGGTTGGCCAACATCGGCCGGGTTGCGCAGCGCCAGGAACAGGCGACCCTGTTGCGCGCCCAGCAACAGGCGGTTGGCGTCGGCGACCGGTACCGCCAGCACCGCGCTGCGCACCGGTGCGCTGGTGCTGGTGCTGCTGGAGCTGCTGCTGGTCGATGCGCTGCCCTGGATGTCCTGCGCGCGGGCGTCGGTGCTGGCCTCGCCGGCCGTGTCGGTGGGCGCGGCCTGGCCAGGTGCGCTGTCGGCGGCGCCGTAGCTGAGCACCCGCATGCGTGACAACAACAGGCGTGCCTGCGCCTGGCCGTCGGTATTCATGCCCGGCGGGGCGCGCAGGTTGAGGAAGACGTCGACATAGTCGCCCGGGAGGATCCGGTTGCCTGCCGCCACCAGCTCATCGACCGGTACGGCAAGCGCGCGCTCACCCGGATTGAGCCGCAGTGCGTAGCCGCGCGCCATCAAGGCGCTGTTGAGTGCGGTGCCGGCGGCAATGGGGTGCACGGGCACCGCGCCGGTGGCCTCGGCGATGCTGGCGTAGCCGCCCACCGGTGCCTGTGGTGCATCGCCGATGCGCAGGTCGGCGGCGCTGATCGGCCGGCCGGCCGGCAGGTCGCCCGCAGCCTCCACGACCGGCCAGCGCTGCGGCTGGCCCGCAACCTGTGGCGCACTGACCACGGTGGGTGCGGCACGCCGGCTGACCATGAAGGCCACCACCGCCAGCAGCAGGGCCAGGGCGATCAGTGCCACGGCGGCAATGCGGGTCAGCTTGAGCATGCAACAGCCTCCACGGCGTCGGTACGGCGCATCACGGTGTGCCCAGGTCGAGCTGGGCCACCGCGGTACTGCGGATGGGTTGGGTCATCAGCCAGCCATACACCGTGCCCGTGCCGGGCAGGAACGGCTTGCTGCGGTAGTCGTAACTGACCGATACCTGCATGCACTGCGCGCTGGCCAGGCCCGCGCAGGGCGCAGGTGCACTCACCATGATCGGGGGGGCACCCGCGTTGCTGCAGTTGGCCTGTTGTCCGGCGAAATTCAGCAGCCACTGCATCGAGCGCTGCGCGGCCTGGCAGGCGGCAACACGGCGCTCGGCGGGGCTGGCATAGCGCAGCGAGGCGCGCGCGCCTTCGGCCGACGCCAGCGACAGGGTCTGCTGGGCAGCCATGATCATCACCCCGGTGTAGGTCAACAGCAGCAACGGCACCACGCCGAGGATCAGCATGAAGGCGAATTCGAGGGTTACCACGCCACGTTGCCGTGTGCGCTGGCGATGCCGCCGTGCGTGCGCGGTCATGACGATGCTCCGTAAGTGCCGCAGGCAATGAAGCCGACGGTGGCAAACGCCAGGTACGCGGCATAGGGAATGCCGACGCGGCCCTGGCGTGATGCGTGGATCTGGCGCACGAACGGACGCGCCTGCCACTGTTCCTGTGCACGCGCCTGCAACCACTGCATGCGCAGCGGCAGCGTCGTGCGCAGGCCGGGCGCCAGCAGCACGCAGACCGCGTGCGCGCCGGCCAGCAGGCTGCTCACCACCCAGATCGGCAGCAGCGCCGGCATGCCCAGCAGCAGGCCCAGCACCGCGAAATACTTCACGTCCCCGGCACCCATCCAGCCCAGCGCATAGAACGGCAGCAGGGCCGCCAGCCCCACCACCGCGCCGGCCAGATGCATGCCGGGGAACGGTGCCCCGCGCACCGCCCACATCCACAGCAACCCGCCCAGGGCCGTAACGCCCACGCACAGCAACCAGCGATTGGACACGCGCCGGGCGTACAGATCGCTGATGGCAACCTGTGCACTCAACAACACGGCCAGTACGGGCAGCAGTGACATCCGAGGGCTCCTCCATGGCGCATCGAATACGGGTGCGGGGCACACCGTTGGCGTCGCCGCAGGCGCGGGCCTGCGGTCATCCAGGATCCGGGTGAAGCGACGCTCAGCCGGTGCCGGGCGTGGTCGGGGCGCTGCCGCCGGCGCTGTCGACCAGCGACTTGAGCTTGGCGAACAGCGTGGTGAACATCTCGTTGAGGCCGGTGCGCGCGGCAACCACCAGCACGCCGGCGATCACGGCGGCGAGGATGCCGTACTCGAGCGCGGTGACACCATCTTCTTCAGCAAGAAACGTGCGGATTGAGGCTTTCATGACGGTCTACTCCCTGTTCCGTTCAATCGATTGGACTGCCTGCATGTGGATGGTGCGTTCCGGCTCCGCCGGTTCCATCCCGTAATCTGCGCGGTCCCTGCGCAGGGGGCGGCTGCCGAAGCAGCCGCCGGCCTACCTGGATGTGTCCAGGGCGGCCGGGTTCGGATGGCGGTAAGCAGGCGGCAACGACGCGCGCGGCGTGATCGCCTGCGCATGCGGGGAAGAGAGCAGCCACGTAGCAATGAGCGTCTGCATAGGTATCCCCCTGTCGTACATTCCCGGTTTCCGCCACGGAGCTGCCGGGTGATGCCTGCCGCAATGATCGGCGCCAACAAAGTCCTTCAATACACATAAACGGCAGGCGCCGTTCGAACTTGAGTGCCTGCACTGTTTGCCGGTTATTTGATCCGGCTGTTTGACAACCATTTAATGTTTATAAAGTGAAAGCAGTGTGTTTATAGAGTGAAGCGCAGGTGATGACGGTTTTTTGACGCGATATGGGCGCAATTGGCGCCTTTTGCGGGCGTTGTGTGCGCATCCCGCCGCGATTGCCGGTGACGGCTTTACCGCGCGCCGAGTTCATGCATACTTGCCGAAAATGCGCATCGATAATGCCGGGGTAATCCGATACCGCTGCGCGGATAAACTGTTCATGTAGGTGGCGTGGTCTGCGCGAACGCGCGGATCAGTAAGTGCAGGCGCCGTGTGGCGTTGATTGGCGGCAACAGGAAGTAGCACGGGCGGCGGTTATGGCCACCCGCATCCAGGCCAACGGGGGACATCACTGTCATGGTAGATGGTGCAGTGGACGGCAATGCAGGCGAGCACGGCGCGCTACGGTCCTACGACCTGGCCACGCTGAGCGCGGTGCTGCGCGTCTGCGACCTGGAAACCGTGCTGCTGGATGGCAACGGGCCGCGGGCGGAACTGCACTCCCGCGTGCATGACGAAGCGTTGTTCCTGTCCGCGCACTCTGGCTTCCACTTCCGCGGCCGGTTCATGCTGCCCCAGGACTGGTGCCTGCTGGGGTTCATCCACGCCACCGACGAGGCGCAGAGCTGGTGCCACGGTATTCCGCTTAGTGCCGGCATGGTGGTGACCGTGCTGCCGGAGGGCATCAGCGAGTTCACCCTGAGTGCGGGCACGCGCCTGAGCCTGCTGCTGGCGCCCATGCAGCGCGTGCAGCGCAAGCTGACCGCCTTGAGCCTGCGCAGCACGCTGCCGTCCGGCCAGGCCTTGTCGCTGTTCAATCCCGATGTCTCGCGCGCCGGCTCCAGCCTGATCGAGCGCTACGCGGGGCTGCATGCCACGCTTGCCGACCCTGGCGCGGCGCTGGGCGCAGACGCAGTCGAATCGCTGCTGCACGACCACATACAGGCCTTGCTGGGGGCGGGTAACGAAGACCGGCCCTCCAATACCCGGGCGCGGCGCGCGCACTACCTGATCGCGCAGCGTGCGGAAAATTTCATGCGGCTCAACCTGCGTCGCTACATCTACATGCATGAAATCTGCGACGCAGCCGGCGTCAGCGAGCGCGCGCTGCGCTATGCGTTTGAAGACCTGTTTGGCACTTCGCCGAACCGGTATCTGTCCATGCTGCGGCTGTGCGCGGCGTGCCGTGGGCTGTCCATGGCCGACTCCAGCCGCAAGTCGGTGAAGGCGGTGGCCTTGAGCTGCGGCCTGTGGGACCTGTCCCGTTTTGCCGACAATTATCGTCGGGTATTCGGTGAGCTGCCGCGCGACACGCTGATGCGTGCGCCGGCGCAGATCGGCAGCCCGGCCTGACCACGGCGGCCAGCGCCGCCTCCTGTAGCGCCCCGAAATGCACGTTTCCGGCAATCTGCCGGAATTGCGCATGCCACTGCCGGTTTTCGTTCTTGTCTTGCCGGAACGCACGCAAGCGCTGCCGGAATGAAGTGCCCCCGCAACGACGTGGCGACTGTAATGACATCCAAGTGCCAACAGGCATGGATGCAGTCCACATCGTTCGTACACGGGGGAATACCTGATGAACCGTATCTTTCGACTGGTATGGAGCCACCGGCTGAATGCCCTGGTGGTCGTCTCGGAAGTGGCCACCTCGCGCGGCAGTCTGGTCGCCGGCCCGGTGGTGGTGCACCTGAAGGTGCCGCTGTCGATGCTGTCGATGGGCCTGGCGCTGGCCCTGTGCAGCGGAACGGCATGGGCAGGTGAAAGCCAGACCCGCAGCGATCTGGATGCGCTGACCGCCAAGTACGCGCCGCTGCCGGTGAAGGTGGACGCCGAGGCGGCGCTGGCCGCGATGGTGCGCAGTGGCGACAGCACCCCGGCGTTGAGCGCGGCGGCCAACGTCAACCTCAACCTGGGGCTGGCCAAGCCGGCAGCGGCCACCCCGGCGCAGGCGGCCGTGGCGGTGGGCGTCAAGGTCAAGGCGGCCCTGCCGCGGCAGGTGGCGGCACCGGACAGCGCGACGCCCGTGGCAGCGCGCACCGGCATTCACGCCGACGTTGGCGCGGTCGCGGCGGTGTCCGCGCCGACGCTGGCGGCCACCGTGGTGGCCGATGCGACGGTGGCGCTGGGCAGCACTGAAACGGTCAGTGAGGGGGTCGACGATGCCATCACCTCCACGTTGGCCACCGGCGTCGCCGGCGGGGTCAAGGTGGATGCGCTGGCCCATGCCGTCGTAGCCGCCGACCGCAACCAGAAGCGGGTCGATGCCAATGCCGCCGTGGCGCAGACCAGTTCCCTGACGCTGTCGCCGACCGCGGCATCGGGCGGGCTGCTGGGTGGTGTGGGCGATCTGCTCGGCGGCGTCGGCAACACGCTGGGCAATGTGGTGGGCGGCGTGAGCAACACCGTCGGCAATGTGGTCGGCGGGGTCAGCGACACCCTCGGCAACGTGGTGGGGGGCGTGGGCAGCACGGTCGGCAACATCGTGGGCGGCGTGGTGGGCGGGGTGTTCCCGGCGCCGACGTCGCTGCCGCCGGGCCATCCCAAGGCCCCTGCGGCGCCGGATCCGGATGCGGGGCTGATCATCGGCACCGGCGGCCTGGTCGGTTCGCTGTCGACCCTGGTCGGCCCGACCGCACAGGGCCTGCTGGGTGGGGACGGGTACGTGCGCAACGGCAAGCTGGCCGTCAGCAGCGCCAACGTGATGCAGACCTACTCGGTGACCAATGTGCTGGGCGTGCCGCTGGTCAACCTGACCCCGGTGGGCACCCTGCTCAACGGCCTGGGTGGCGCGGCCACCGGCGGCAGTTCGCACCTGACGCTGATTGGCGGTGTCACCTCGGACAGCTACATCTACAACATCAACAACGGCAACCCGAACGGGTTGCTGGGCCTGCTGCTGCCGGACCAGGCGCCGGGCTGGTCCAACAAGTGCGTGGACCTGCTGGTGGCCAGCGTGGATTGCTGGGCCGTCAACGCCGCGCAGGACTACCAGGTGCTGGTGGGCGACGGTGCGTATGCCAACGGCTCACGCGAAGTGGTCATCGGTGCCAACGCGCGCCACGAGCTGGCCAAGGTGGATGCCAACGTGGCTTTCCCTGGCGCAGGCCAGAACGATCCGAACGATCCGACCGGCGTGCCCACCGCCGACTATGCCGCGCGCATGGGCCATTCGGTGGTGGTCGGCGACAGTGCCAAGGGCACCGCCAATGGCCAGGTGCTGCTCGGCGCAGAAGCCACCTCCACCCAGGCCAACAGCGTGGCGCTGGGCTATCGGACCGTGGCCAACCGCGGCGCGCAGGCCAGCTACAGCGCCTACGGGCTGACCGCGCCGCAGATCTCGGCCGGTGAAGTATCGGTCGGCTTTGCGGGCGGCGAGCGGCAGATCACCAACGTGGCGGCCGGCAGCGCGGCCACCGACGCGGTCAACGTGCGCCAGCTGCAGGGCGCGATCAACCAGATCGACGCGCTGGACGTGTTCGCGGTGACCTACGACGACGACGGTGCCGGCGGTGCCGATTACCGTCGCATCACCCTGGGCGGCGGCACCGGCACCACCACGCTGGCCAACCTGGCCCCGGGCGCGATCGGTGCGGCCAGCACCGAAGCGGTCAACGGTGCGCAGCTGTTCGCCAGCAACCAGGCCATCGTCGACTACTTCGGCGGCCTGACCGCCTTCGACCCGGCCACCGGCGCCTGGACCGCGCCGAGCTTTGCCATCACCACCGTCTCCAACAGTGGCGCCATCGCCCCGGGCGTGTACGACAACGCCACCGATGCGTTCTCGGCCGTGGATGGGTCGCTGGTCAACCTCAACACGCAGATCACCGACATCCGCAACGGGGTCGGCAGCCGGTTCCTGAAGATCAATTCGACCGGGCTGGACGCCGTGGCGACCGGCGCCGACAGCATCGCGGTGGGCACCGGTGCCACCGCAGTGGCCGCCAATGCCATTGCCGTGGGGGCGGGCGCCATGGCAGATCGCGACGGCACGGTGTCGGTCGGTGCGGTGGGCAGCGAACGCCAGGTGGTGAACGTGGCCGCCGGTACGCAGGCCACCGACGCGGTCAACATGGGCCAGATGCTGGCCTCCGAAGCGGGTGCGCTGCGCTACGACGAAAACCCCGACGGCAGCATCAACTACGCCAGTGCCACGCTCGGCAACGGTACCGGCACCACCAGCCTGCGCAATCTGCGTGCCGGTGCGGTCAGTGCGGCCAGCACCGAGGCGATCAATGGCGCCCAGCTGTTCGATGCCAGCCAGGCACTGGCCACGCACCTGGGCGGCGGAGCCGCGGTCGACGCCAACGGCGTGATCAGTGCGCCGACCTACACCATCAACGCGGTATCCAGCACCGGCCAGGTGACCCCGGGCGACTACAACGACGTGGGCAGTGCATTCGATGCGGTCAGCCAGTCGCTGGCCAACGTGGCCGACCAGACCGACACGGTCGACAAGCTGGCGGTGAAGTACGACGTGGACGGCGCCGGCAACGCCACCGACAGCATCACCCTGACTGGCAGCGGTGCCGGCGCGGCGGTGGCGCTGACCAACCTGGCCGACGGCAGCGTGCTGGGCGGCAGCCGCGACGCGGTGACCGGCAACCAGCTGTTCCAGACCAACAACGCGATCATCGGCTACTTCGGTGGTACCACCAGCTTCGACCCGACCACCAGCATCTGGACCGCGCCGACCTTCAGCATTTCCTCGATCGCCACCGACGGCAGCGTGCTCAGCAATGACTACAGCAACGTCACCGTGGCCTTCGCCGCGGTGGACAATTCGCTGCTCAACCTCAACACCCGCATCGACCAGATCCAGCCGGGTGCGGGCAGCCCGTTCGTGCAGGTCAACTCGACCAAGGCCGCCGCCAGTGCCACCGGCGCCGACAGCATCGCGATCGGCCCGCTGGCCTCGGCCAGCGGCAGTGGCAGCACCGCGATCGGCGATGGGGCCACCGCCAGTGCCGATAACAGCGTGGCGCTGGGCAGCGGGTCGGTGGCCAGCGTGGGCGCGCAGAGCGGCTACACCGGTGCGTTTGGCGCGGCGGGCGGCAGCAGTTCGGCCGGCGAAGTGTCGGTGGGCAGCACCGGCAGTGAACGCAAGGTCACCCATGTGGCCGATGGCTCCGACCGCTACGACGCGGTCAACGTGGGCCAACTGCAGAACGGCGTGAACTACGCCATCGACCAGTCCAAGGCCTACACCGACACCCAGATCAACAACATCAACAACGGCACCTCGGGCATGTTCCAGGTGAACAACAGCAACAACCTGGCCGCCCCCGCGGCGACCGGGGCCAATGCGGCCGCCGGTGGTGCCGGTTCTAGCGCCAGCGGTGCCAACAGCACCGCGCTGGGCAACGGCGCCAGCGCACAGGGCAGCAACACGGTTGCCCTGGGCGCCGGCTCGGTGGCCACGCGGGACAATACGGTGTCGGTGGGCAGCGCGGGCGCGGAGCGCCAGATCACCAACGTCGGCGATGGCAGCGCCGCCACCGATGCGGTGAATGTGCGCCAGCTGCAGGCATCGCAGCAGGGCACCATCCGCTACGACAGCAACGTCAACGGCACCACCAACCTCAACAGCGTCACCCTGGGCAGCACCAGCACCGGGCCGACCACCGTGCGCAACGTCGCGGCCGGCACCGCCGGGACCGATGCGGTGAACGTGGACCAGCTGCGTGCCGGCATGAACCAGACGCTGGACTGGTCCAAGGCGTACACCGACGAGCGCTTCGATTCGTTCGACCGCAACCTGCGCCGTACCGACGACCGTGCCTCGGCCGGCGTGGCCGCGGCGATGGCGGTGGCCGGGCTGCCGCAGCCGTACGAGGCCGGGCGCAGCATGGCCGCGGTGGCCGCCGGCAGCTACAACGGCGAGTCCGGCGTGGCGGTGGGCATTTCCGGGGTGTCCGAGGGCGGCCGCTGGATCTACAAGGTAGCCGGGACCACCAACAGCCGTGGCGAAGGCGGGGTGTCGGTTGGTGCGGGCATCCAGTGGTGAGCGCGCCGTGCTGACGTACTGAATCGTTCGCAGTGACTCGTTCCCGGTGCCGGCGGCCTGCCGCACCGGGGATTCCAGCGCGGCTCCGCGCACCAGGGGGAATCCATGTCCACATCATCGATTGCACACGACCACACGCCGTTGCTTCGCTCACTGTCGCTGGGCTTGGCGGTGTTGCTGTTCACCGCCTGCGCCAGCGGCGGCAAGCACAAGGGCGATGTTTCCGAGGGCACAACGGTCACGCCGGAGGCGGGGGACGTGACGTTTCCCGATCCCAAGCGGGCCACCTTGAAGGAAGGCCTGTTCGTCGACCTGGACAGCCTGCGCCTGTTCGCGCGCGGAATGACCAAGCGCCAGTTGTACACCCTGCTGGGTACGCCGCACTTCGGCGAAGGCATGTGGGGCGTGCACGAGTGGAATTACCTGTTCAACTTCCGCAGCAATCCAGACGGCGACTACTTCAACTGCCAGTTCCAGGTGCATTTCGACGCCAAGGGCGTGGCCCAGGCCGGCTACTGGAAGCCGCAGGCGTGCGCGGGGCTGCTGCAGCCCCCGGCGCCTCCACCGCCGCCACCGCCACCGGCACCGGCACCGATGCCCAGCGAGCCAGTGCGGCTGTCGGCCGATGCGCTGTTCGCCTTTGACAGCGCCACGCTCACCGAAGCCGGGCGGCGCAGTGTGGACGCGCTGCTGCAGCAGGTTCGCAGCGCCAGCCAGGTGCAGACCATCCAGGTGCTGGGCTATACCGACCGGATCGGCAGCGATGGCTACAACCAGGTGTTGTCCCACCGACGCGCGCAGGCCGTCCGCGATGCCTTGGTGCAGGGCGGGGTACCGGCGGCGGCGATCGTGGCCGAAGGGCGCGGCAAGGCCGACCCGCTGGTGAACTGCACGCAGGGCAACCGCCAGGCGGTGATTGCCTGCCTGGCGCCGAACCGTCGCGTGGAAATCTCCGGCCTGGCGCAGGCGCGCTGAGCCCTGGCGCGGCGCACTGCCGCGCGTCTCCCCCCGTTGGTGCCCCGTGTCGATGCATCTCTCCCGCATCGATCGGGGTGTTCTTTGACCTGGCTCGTCGCCCTCGCAGGATGTCTCCCCCGTCATCGCACCGGGGTGGCGGGCCAGGTCATCCTTTACCCGTCCCGCGGCGACGCCCGTTCCTGCAGCGTCGCCGCCCGCGGTTGCGTGGCGCGTCGGTCAGGGCATCAGGACCTTGTCCACCACATGGATCACGCCGTTGCTCTGGCGCACGTCGGCTATGGTGACGTGGGCGGTGCCGCCCTTGCTGTCGGTGACGGTGATGCCCTTGCCGGCCTGACGGGCAGTGAGCGTTTCACCCTGCGCGGTGGTCAGCACGGCCTTGCCGCCGCCCTGCTTGATCCGGGCCAGCAGCGCGGTGCTGTCGAGGTTGCCGGCCACCACGTGGTAGGTGAGCACCTTGGTCAGGTCGGCCTTCTTCTCCGGCTTCAACAAGCCCTCGACCGTGCCCTTGGGCAGTAACAAGCCCTCGACCGTGCCCTTGGGCAGTGCGGCGAAGGCGGCGTTGGTGGGCGCGAACACGGTGAACGGGCCCGTGCCCTTGAGCGTCTCTACCAGGCCGGCGGCCTTGACCGCGGCAACCAGGGTGGTGTGGTCCTTGGAAGCGACGGCGTTGTCGATGATGTCCTTGGTGGCGTACATCGGTGCACCGCCCACCATCGGGTTGGCGGCCATGGCGTGGTCGTGGCCTGCCATCGGCGCCTGCGCGAACGCCAGCGGCGCGGCGGCGGTGGACAGGCAGGCAAGCAGAAGCAGACCGGTCAGCGAGCTTTTCATGTGCAGGGTCCCAGCGGTAGCGTCCAAGTGACGCAGCAGGATCTACGCGCGAAGCAGCGGGGCGGATGCAGCGTTGACCGGCTTTCTGTGATTGTTACCGACAGGTGAGGGCGGTTCAGGCCGGACCGCGTTCGCTGGTGATGGTGGCGCCGTCACGCATCACCAGGGTGACCGGGGTCTTTTCGACCACCTCCAACAGGCGCTGCCACTGGGCGTCGCTCAGCGCAGCGCTGGCATGCAGGACGCGGTGCACCAGCAGCTTGCCGTCGGCATCGCGCGAGGAGCTCAACTCGGCGCGGAAGGTGCCCAGTTCCCACCCTTTCTTTTCCGCATACATGCGCAGGGTGATCGCCGTACACGCCGACAACGAGGCCAGGTACAGGTCGAACGGAGCCAGGCCCGCCCCCTGGCCACCGAGCGTGGCCGGCTCGTCAGCAATCACCTCGTGCTCGCCGCTGCGGATGTGGTGGCGGTAGTTGGGGCCTTCTGAAACGATCTGGACCTGTGCCATGGGCGGCGCCGTGCTGGAGTGGGAGCGCGCAGCATCGCACGCTGCCGCGCGTAACGCAGGGCGGGTCGCCGGGACGCAGCGTTACACCGCGATGGAGCTATTGCACGCCGGGAATACGGATCTGCAGCGCCGCGGCCTCGGCGTCGCAGCCGCTGGCGGGCACGCCGCTGCCGCGCAGGCTGCTGATCTCCGCGCGGGCCGCGGCCATGTCGTCGTTGAAGTCGGCATTGGCATGCAGCATGGCCAGTGCACCGGCGGCGACGGCGCGTCCCTGCAGTACATCGCTCTGCCAGTGCGCATTGCAGATCAACCGGTTCTCGCCGAACGCGCGCCCGCGTGCCAGCAGCGCATCGGCCTGGCCAGGGCTGAGCTCGGTCAGCAGCAGCGCCCAGGTCCAGCTGATCGCCGTGTGCCCAGACGGGTAGGAGCCGTCGGTCCGCAGCTGCGCTTCGTCCGCCGGTGCGCAGGTGGCCTCTTTGTAGAACACGAACGGGCGGGTGCGCTTGTAGTGATCCTTGGCCGCATAGGTGGCCAGCCCGGCATCCACCAGGCTGCGCTGCAACAGCAGGTACAGGCGCGGGGTGTCCTGCTGGCTGATCGGAACCCCCAGCGCGCAGGAGAACGCGCTGGCCACGTGCGGGAAGCGCAGGTCGGCATCGGCGGTGGCCAGCGCGTAACGGGGCGTGCGGCGCAGCTTCTGCGCGGCGCGGCTGATGGCCTGGTCCTGGGCGAATCCGGGCGAGCCCTTGGCCGGGGGCGGTGGCAGCAGGGCCAGGCTGTTGGGCAGGGCACGCCCCAGGTAGCCGGCCGGAATGCCCGGGCGCAGTTCGGGAACCACCCGCGCCGGCGCAGCAGGCGGTGGCGGCGCAGGGGGCGGTTGCAGCGGGCCTGATGCACAGGCGGCCAGTACCAGGGGCAGCACCACCAGTGGGTTCACAACACGCATGTCAGCCTCCCGCGGGGCGGCCACCGTGGCCAGCACTGCCTTCAATCTGGAAGCATCGCCCGCGGCGGGCAAGCGCGTTCCTACGCGGGTGGCGCCAGTAAAACTACGGGTCGGCCACCACGTCGGCGTCAGGGTCCAGCGCGAACCGCACCTCGATGCGGGTGCCGCCGAGCGGACTGCGGCCCACTGCCAGCGTGCCGCCGAGCAGGCGTGCGCGCTCTTCCATGCTGATCATGCCCAGCCCCGGTGCCGCCGGAAGGCGGCCGGGCACGGGCATGCCGCGGCCGTCGTCGTCCACGCGCAGCAGCAGGTGTGCGCCGCGCACGCTGACCAGCACGTCGGCGACGCTGGCCTGGGCATGTCTGTCCACGTTGTTGAGCGCTTCCTGGACGATCCGGAACACGCTCAGCTCCTGGTCGTCGCGCAGCCGCGGCGTCTGTTCGATACGACAGCGAAGGCGCAGCGCACCGCGCGCGTTGCGCTTGATGCAGAACGCGTCCAGCGCGCTGGCCAGGCCGGTGAACCGCAGGATGCTGGGATGCAGCTCGTGGGAGATCGACCGGATATCGTTGGACACCGACAGCAGCTGCTCCTGCAGTTCCACCACGGTGCCGCGTGCCTGCTGGCCCACCTGGTGGCGCAACGCACTGAGCCGGATCGAGATTGCCGCCAGCGACTGGTTGACATCGTCATGCAGGTCGCGCGCGATGCGGGTGCGTTCTTCTTCCTGCACCACCAGCATGCGCCCGGTCACTTCGCCCAGCCGACGATAGGCCTGTTGCAGTTGCAGGTGGTTGGAGAGCTTCTGTTCGGACAGCGCGCCCAGGAACAACAGCGCAAAGCCGGTGCCCAGCGTCCACGCCTGCGCGGGCACCAGGTCGTGGCTGGGTGGGTCGGACCCGAACGGCCCCAGGCCTTCCAGGCCCAGCTGCATGCCCAGAACCGCGACCGCCAGCATGCCCAGGCTGGCCCCGCTGACGCCGAACATGATCAGCGCCCACACCAGCAGCGGGATCGGTGCCAGCGCCAGCAGCGGTGTAATCGCCGCGTGATCCCAGTCCACCCGCCAGAACAGGCCCAGCGCGCCGAGCAGGGTGACCGCCAAGGCAATGCTGCGCCAGTGCCAGCCGTGGCGGCGTTCGGGACTGCGCACCAGCCGTTCCATGCTGACCACGGCCGGCACGATCAGCAGGTAGCTCACGCTGCTGCACAGGGCGGCTGCCAGCAGGTCGGCATGCGGCAACGCGCCCGCACCGCTGCCGCGCACCAGCAGCTGCCAGGCTGCGCTGCATGCGGGCAGGGCAACGCACCCCAGCAGCATGAACAGCATGATCTCGCGGTAACCCTCAAGCACGGCGCGCTCACCCCGCCAGCGCAGCAGCAGCGCGGCCACGCCCACCACCAGGGCAACCTCGCCCAGGCTGGCAAGCAGCCGGGCCACGGCGGTGTCGGGTATCAGAAGGGCACCGAGCAGCGTACCGGCGCACGCCGACAGCACGCATGTGCGCCACGCCGAATGCGGAACGCACAGCAGCCAGCCGAGCAGCAGCGGACCGGGCAGCCACAGGACATGCATGCGCAGGCCCGGGATCTGGGTCACGTTGGGCAGCAGCTGGCCCAGCAGGCAGCCGGTGACCAGGGGCAGTACGCAGGTGAACACCGTGCGCAGGTCGGGTGAAGAGAACACGGTGGGGTGGCAGGCGGTGGAGCGGGGGACGTTTGGGTCCGAAGGCTCAAGGCGGATCGGTTTGACGGGGCTCGCCACCTGGACCATGCAGCTCTGTGCACCGTAGCTGGAGTGTAGATCGGGAACGCGCGGGAAGCGCTTGTCGTGGCACTTGATCGGAAGCACAATCGCGCCGATCTAAGCACTTCCGCCGCTTGCCTGCTATCCGATTTCCGACCCGTTGCGAGGAGTTGGCATGGACGAACCGCTGGCGCCGTACACCCGCTTCGTGGTCGATGGCTTCGACGCCGATGCCCTGTTGGGGGTGGTGCGCGATACCCGTTTCGAGCAACGGCTGCTGGGCGCCGGACACTTCCGTGCGTGCCTGCAGCGGCTGGTTTTTCCCGAGTTCAGTCTGGACAGCGGTGCCTATTCGCTGCCGATTTTTGCCAGCGGTACGTTCGGTGAGGGGATGATCGCGCTGGCGATGGCCGTGTCCTGCACACAGCCCATGTGGGCCAACGGGCGCTGGATCGGGGCGGGCCAGGTGATGGTGTTCGCCGAAGACAGCGAGTTGAACGTCCGCCCCAGCCCGGGCGGCTGGCAGTGGGCCGTCCTGCTGATTCCACGCGAGGTTCTGCAGCGGGCCGCGCTGGAGCGGGCCGGGCGTGAGCTGCGCCTGCCGCGGCAGGGGTGGTACAGCCAGCCCGCCGCGCCGGTCGAAGCGCAGGCATTGCGCGACGGCGTGGCCACCGTGCTGGACGACGCCGCCGCCCGCCAGGGGCTGGTCAGCCTGGATCAGGTACAGGCGCAGGCGCAGCTGCTGTTGGGCGTGTTCATCGATGCGGTGGCCGCCAGCGACCGTGGACCGGAGTGCCGTGCAGTGGGCAACTGGGTCGAGCGCCAGCGCGATGCGATCGTGCGCCGCGCCGAACGCTACCTGAAAACACAACTGGACCGACCCTTCGACAGCCGCGGGCTGTCGCTTGCCCTGGGCGTGGGCGAGCGCCAGCTGGAGCGCCTGTTCCGTGACGTGTACGGGCACGGTCCCTGCCACTGGCACCAGATGGCCCGGCTGAACCTGGCGCGCAGTGCACTGCTGCACGCCGGTCGGGAGGGCAGCGTGACTGAAATCGCCACACGCTGCGGATTTGCCCATTTGGGGCGCTTCTCTGTGACCTACCGCACTGTCTTTGGGGAATGTCCCCGCGACACGCTGCGCGGCTGAGAAGACCCGCGGATACACGCCCTTGGCGCATCACAATGTCGTCACGGAACTGCTCGCATGGTCAGCGCGCTGCAGCCACGCGTCCGGACTTCACCGGCATTCACGCCGGGCACCGGCGCACGGTTGGCTCCAGCTCAATCAGGGGACGATTGATACCGACGGAGAGACCGCAATGAGCGTGATGTGTGAGCGTTCGCTTTCAACGCAGTTCCGCAGGGTCGTGGTCGCCGACGATCACATGCTGGTGGCACAGGGCATCGAACGGTTGCTGACCGACAGCTTCGAGACCATCGAACTGGTGGGGTCGGGCGAGCAGCTGGTCGAATCGGTGCGGCGTGATCCGCCTGACGTGGTGGTGGCCGATATCAGCATGCCGGGCATGAGCGGCATCGATGCGATGCGCCTGATGCGTGGCGAAGGCTATGCGATGCCGTTCGTGTTCCTGACCATGCATGACGAGTCGAGCGTCGCCGCCGAAGCGATCCGTGCCGGGGCGCGTGGCTACATCCTGAAGAGTTCAGCGGGCGACGAACTGATGCGTGCCCTGGCCGGCATCATGGATGGGCAGACCTACGTGACCCCCACGCTTGCCGCCCATGCGATCGTCTGCTCCGGGCGACGCCCGTACAGCCTGACCGACAAGCAGCTGCGCATCCTGGAGTACGTGGCACTGGGGCTGCGGTCCAAGCAGATTGCCTACGAACTGGGCGTGTCGGTGCGCACCGTGGAGTCGCACAAGTACGCGATCATGCAGGAGCTGGGCGTGCACGGCACGCTGGAGCTGGTGCGCAAGGCCGAGCAGGAAGGCCTGATCCGGCACTGAGCGTGCGGGCGGCGGCAAGTAGATTTACTTGCCCCGGCCCCGTTGTTTTTCCCTTGTTCGACCCATCGCGCCCGCCCACCATCGACCCACGCGTCGAACGGGCGGAAGCCATGAATGCGGTCCGTGTGCTGCTGGCCGAAGATGGGTGTGCGATGGGGCGCCAGCTTCGCGGGCTGCTGCGCCAGCAGTTCGAGGTGATCGGCCTGGTCCAGGACGGCGAGTCGCTGGTGCAGGCGGCGCGGTCGATGCTGCCGGACGTGGTGGTGACCGACATCGCCATGCCCGGGCTGAGCGGCCTGGAGGCGGCGCGGCGGCTGCGCGCGCAGCGGCCGGTGGTGGGCGTGGTATTCATCACCGTGCATGCCGAGCTGCAGATGGTGCGCCAGGCAATGGCGCTGGGCGTGTGCAGCTATGTGCTGAAGTCCGACGCCGGCGACGACCTGTTGCTGGCCGTGCAGGCCGCACTGGACGGAGTGCCGTTCGTGTCGCGCTCGCTGCAACGCTGACCGCGCACCGCTGCTCAGGCCAGGATCCCGACCAGCTTCTTCACCAGCTCGTCCACCGACATCGCCATCAAGGCCAGCGGGCACAGCGGCAGCGCCGCATGCAGGGCGATCCACAGCAGATTCCAGCGCGTGAACGGCACCGCCGACATGCGTACCAGCCCCTGGTACACCCCGCTGAAATCCGCATAGGCCGAGGCGTCGCCGTGGTCGAGCAGGGTGTCGGCATCGGCCGTGCCTGCGGTGGCGGCGGCGTCATCGGCCCCGGCGGCCTGCCAGCGCCGGTCGAACACGGCCGCGGCGCGGTTGCCCAGGGCATCGAAACGGAACAGCGCGTGGCGTTTGGCCCGCATCAGGGTGGGCATCAGTACCAGCAGCGGTGCAATCAGCAGCGCGGTGACCCCGACCACGTAGCCGACCAGCAGGTGGCGCAGCCCATACAGCGATTCACCCAGCCACACCATCTGGTTGACGCACGCGCCGGCCAGCAGCAGGCCGCCGGCCAGTGCGAGGATCGCAAAGCGCTCCTGCGCCAGGCCCAGGAACGCCAGGCCGCCGGCACCGTCGGGGTGCTCGGCGTGCAGGCGCAGGCCTACCCGTGGCAGTCCGCACAGCAGGACAGTCCACAGCACGAACCGCCACAGCCACAGCAGACCCAGCAGCCGGAATATCGGCACCGACACCCATTCGTACCAGCGCCCGGCCGCTGTGAGCTGGCCGGCGTGCAGGCGCCAGTCGGCCACACCGGGCAGCAGGTTGACCGCGGTTCCGGCGAGCACAACCGGTGCCAGCGCGATCAGCAGGCACAGCAGTTCGGGGAGGGGGCTGTCGCGCCCGCGGCGGACCCGCTGCAGCAGCTGCTCGAGGTGGGCGGCGCGGCGTGCGGGCACCAGGCTGGCGTGGCCGAGTTGGCGCAGCGCATTGCGCAGCAGTGCATCCGCGTGCGGCGCTGCGAGGACCAGCAACGGAAGGGCGAGCAGCAGGCGGCTGAGCGTGGCGTAGTCGCCCGCCAGCGCCATGCCGTCGCTTCGGGGCAGCAGGGTGCCGTCCAGCGCGGTCAGCACCAGCGGCGGTACCAAGGACACCGCCACCAGGCCGACCGCCAGCCACCACGACAGGTGTGCATGGCCGCGCAGCACGCCTGCGGCGTGCATCAGCCGGTGGACAAGGCCACCGCGCATGAGCGAATACCCGTGCTGTGCCATTGCGTACATGCTCCTGGCAGGCATGGCCGTCGACCATGTCCGGGCACGAGCATAGCGCCGCAACCGGCCTGGACCGGCGCAGTAAAAATACTGGGGACGATGCAGTACCAATCCGGATGTGCGGCACGCGCCACCCGGCCAAGCTGGAGGCCTGTCGCAGGGAATCCGGCAATGCTATCGGTGATCGACGTTCTTACCCGCTTCTGGACCGACATGATCGAGCGTGCGGAGGGTCCGATGACCTTCCGCTTCTTCCTTCAGCCGACCATGGCCCTGATCACCGCGCTGATCGACGGGATCAAGGATGCGCGCGCCGGCAAGTCGCCCTATGCCTGGCTGCTGGCGCACAGCGACAGTTCCCAGCGCCTGACCGCGTGGCGCGAAGGGGTGACGGCCACTACCCGGATCCTGCTGCTTGGCGTGGGCATGGATGTGATCTACCAGTTCCGCATGTTCGGCGGCTTCAAATATCCCGTCGAGGCGTTCGTGATCGCGGTGGTGCTGGGATTCCTGCCGTACCTGGTGCTGCGGGGGCCGATCAACCGCATCGCGGGCTGGTGGCTGCGCCGCCGTGCCGCGGCCCACCCGGAGGATCGCACACCATGAGCGAGCAGGACCCGCGCAAGAGCCTGTCGGACCGGGCGGTCAGCATCGCGCAGGCGCGCGACCTGCTGGGCGGTACCGACGCCGCATCGATGGAGCTGTCGTCGCGCCGTACCGGCATGTCGTTCCAGCGCACCCGCATGAGCGCCGACCGGACCTTGATGTCCATCATCCGCACGGCGCTGTCGCTGATCGGCTTCGGCTTCACCATCTACCAGTTCTTCGGCCACATGCTCGAAGTGCCCGGCACCACCTTGCGGCCGCATGCGCCCCGCAACTTCGGCGTGGCGCTGGTGGCGTTGGGGCTGGTGCTGTTGACCCTGGGCATTGTCTACCACGTGCGCTACATGCAGCAGCTCCGCAGCGAGCGCGCGCTGATGATCGCCGAAGGGCTGATCCACGGCGAAAGCCATTACCCGCTCTCCCTGACCCTGATCACCGCCGGGCTGCTGTGGCTGCTGGGGCTGCTGGCCATCGCCGGCATGACCTTCAACGTCGCCCCGTTCGCCTGAGCACACCGTCCCGCCGCGTTCCGCCCGCTGATTCCCTGGAGAAAACCGCATGGCCACCTCGAAAGCCCCCAAGACCGCCAACGCTGCCGGCTCGACGTCGGGCAAGGCCGGCACCGGCAAGCGCCCCAACATCCTGGTGATCTGGGGTGACGATATCGGCATCAGCAACCTGAGCTGCTACAGCCAGGGGCTGATGGGCTACCGCACACCCAACATCGACCGCATCGCCGAGGAGGGCACGCTGTTCACCGACTCCTATGGCGAGCAGTCCTGCACCGCCGGCCGCTCTTCGTTCATCACCGGGCAGAGCGTATATCGCACCGGCTTGTCCAAGGTCGGCATCCCCGGCGCACCAACCGGCATGAACGAGAAGCTGGTGACCATCGCCGCGCTGCTCAAGAACCAGGGCTACGCCACCGGGCAGTTCGGCAAGAACCATCTCGGCGACCTGAATCACATGCTGCCCACCAACCACGGGTTCGATGAGTTCTACGGCAACCTGTACCACCTCAACGCCGAGGAAGAGCCGGACATGTACGACTACTTCCCGGAGAAGGACTTCCCGAACTTCCGCAAGACCATGGGCCCGCGCGGCGTCATCCGCAGCTGGGCGACGGACAAGGACGATGCCACCGAGCAGGAGCGCTGGGGCAGGGTGGGCAAGCAGAAGATCGAAGATACCGGGCCGCTGACGCCCGAGCGGATGGAAACCTGCGACGAGGATTTCGCGGCCACCGCCAAGGACTTCATCAAGCGCCAGCACGATGCCGACACCCCGTTCTTCGTGTGGGTGAACTTCACCCACATGCATCTGTTCACGCACACCAAGAAGGAAAGCCTCGGCCAGGCGGGGCGCTGGCAGTCGCCGTACCACGACACCATGATCGACCATGACCGGAACGTCGGCGAGCTGCTCGACTATCTCGACGAGCTGGGCATCGCCGAAGACACTTTCGTGATGTACTCCACCGACAACGGCCCGCACCGGAACTCCTGGCCGGACGGCGGCACCACGCCGTTCCGCAGCGAGAAGGACACCAACTGGGAGGGCGCGTTCCGCATTCCGATGGTGGTGCGCTGGCCCGGCCACATTCCCGCGGGCACCGTTGCCAACGGGATCGTGCAGCACCACGACTGGCTGCCGACGTTCCTGGCGATGGCCGGTGACCCGGATGTCAGCGAGAAGCTCAAGAAGGGCTACAAGGCGATCGGGCGGACCTACAAGAACCATATCGATGGCGTGAACCTGACCGGCTACCTGACCGGCAAGGAGAAGGAGAGCCCGCGCAAGCTGTTCGTCTACTTCAGCGACGACGGCGATGTGATGGCGATCCGCTACGACAACTGGAAAGTCTCGTTCATGGAGCAGCGCTGCAAGGGCACGCTGCAGGTCTGGTCCGAGCCGCTCATCCGGCTGCGCCTGCCCAAGGTCTACAACCTGAGGACGGACCCGTTCGAGTTCGCCGACATCACCTCGAACTCGTACTACGACTGGTTCCTGCACCACGACTACATCCTGTTCGGGGCCTATGCGATCGCCGACAAGTTCGCCGCCACGTTCAAGGATTTCCCGCGGGTGCAGAAGCCGAACACGTTCACCATCGATGATGCGCTGGCCAAGCTCAGCGAAGCCTGCGCGGGCAATCAATGATGAGCGTCGTCGCCGATACCATGATCGACATCGCCGGCGGTGTCTTCGTGATGGGATCCAACGATCACTATCCCGAAGAACGGCCGGCGCACAAGGTGCGGGTGGCGGCGTTCCGGATCGACCGCTACCCGGTGACCAACCGGGAGTTCTCGCGGTTCATCCGGGACACGGGCTACGTGACCGCCGCCGAGCGCCCGGCGGACCCGGCCGACTACCCCGGCGCGGACCCGGCCCTGCTGGTGCCGTCCTCGGTGGTGTTCGTGCAGCCCGCGCACCCGGTCGATCTGTCCAATACGCACAACTGGTGGCATTACGTGGCCGGCGCGGACTGGCGTCATCCCCGCGGTCCGGGCTCGTCGCTGCAGGGCCTGGACGATCACCCGGTGGTGCACGTGACTGTCGCCGACGCACTGGCCTATGCACGGTGGGCGGACAAGGACCTGCCCACCGAAGCCGAATGGGAGTTCGCCGCGCGCGGTGGGCAGGAGAGCGGCGAGTTCGCCTGGGGCGACAGCCTGGTTCCGGGGGGGCGCCATCAGGCCAATACCTGGCAGGGCGAATTCCCGTGGCACAGCCTGGACGAGGACGGCTACCGCTGGACCTCGCCGGTGGGCAGCTATCCGCCCAATGGCTACGGCCTATACGACATGATCGGCAACGTCTGGGAGTGGACCAGCGATTGGTACCAGCAACACGACCAGCTGCAGGGCAAGCCGTGCTGCGCGATCGACAACCCCCGGGGCGGTGCGCGCGAGGGCAGCCACGACCCGCGCGACCGCAGTGCGATTCCGCGCCGGGTGATGAAGGGCGGTTCGCACCTGTGCGCACCCAACTACTGCCGGCGCTACAGGCCTGCCGCGCGGATGGCGCAGCCGGTGGATACCTCCACCTGCCACGTCGGCTTCCGTTGCGTGGAGCGCGGATGAACCGCAGCCGCCCGCCGCATCGCCCTTTCCGGAGGATCGCCGATGTCTCCCCTCAAGACGTGGCTGGTGGCCTGCACCGAGCCGGTGGTGGTGGTGATCGATGCGATGGCGCTGGTGCTGATCGTGGTGGCCACGCTGATCGCCTTCGTGCGTGGAGTGCGCCTGCTGCTGCACGGCCACCCGGACAACGTGGCGCGCCGCGACCTGTGGCTGGAATACGGGCGCTGGCTGGTGGCCGGGCTGACCATGCAGCTGGCCGCCGACATCCTGGAGTCGTCGATCTACACCAGCTGGGACAGCATCGGCCAGCTGGGCGTGATCGCGGTGATCCGGACCTTCCTGAACTTCTTCCTGGAACGCGACATCCAGGACATCCGCGAACGCCAGCGCCGGGCCGCTTCGCGCCAGAGCGCGGCGCCGCGCAACCGACCCGAGAGGTGATCCGCATGGGCAGCCCATCCTACCGTCACTACCGCCGTTCCAGTGGCGTCTGCGCGGCGTTGCTGGGCGCACTGGCGCTGGCCGCCAGCGTGCAGGTGCACGCCACCGAAGGCGCGCTCGGGCGCTCGATCACCGGAATGCAGATCACCTCCTATGCCGGGGTGATCCCCCCGGAGCCGGGCATGCAGTGGTCGCTCAGCTACGTGCACTACGACGGCAACATCGGCGGCAGCCGGGCCGCGCCGATCGCCGGGCAGATCTCGCTCGGCCTGGAAGCCGACGTCAGCCTGACCGCCGCCACCGGCGTGTATGTGTGGCCCACCCGCACCGGCAAGTGGAATTTCGCCTCGATGCTGACCGTGCCGTACATCACCGCCGATGTCACCGCCAACCTGGAGGGGCCGTTGGGCGGCCGCCGCCAGGTGCAGGACAGTGCATCCAACCTGTTCGATGTGTACTTCGCCCCGTTCATTGCCGGCTATCACATCGACCCGGTCCAGCACGTGTCGCTCGGCCTGTACGTGTACGCCCCCACCGCCAAGTACGACCCGGGCAAGCTGGCCAATCCCGGCTTGAACGTGTGGACGCTCTCGCCCAGCGTTGGCTACACCCACCTGTTCCAGAAGGGCACGCTGGAGTTCAGCGTGCTGGGCGCGGTGGACTGGTACAGCCGCAACGATGACACCGACTACAAGAACGGGCTGGTGATGCGCACCGACGCGCTGCTGGTCAAGCGCACGCCCAGCGGCTGGGGCTTCGGCGCGGCCGCTGGCTGGATCCAGCAGGTGCAGGACGACGACGGTGATACCGCCGACCGGCTCGGCGGGTTCAAGGGCCGCTCGTTCGGCATCGGTCCGGTGCTGACCTATGGAAAGAAGTGGTCCGGCGGCGAGCACCTGGACGTGTCGTTGCGCTACATCGGCGAGTTCAGCGTGCGCAACCGCTTCGAGGGCGATCCCTGGAGCGTGTCGATCAGTGGCGGGTTCTGAACCCGCCGTTCTGCTTTGTTGCCTGGAGAATGCCCATGGTTGCCGCCCCCCGTTCCATCGCCTGGACCGCCTGCCTGCTGCTGGCCGCCGTGCCGGGCGCGCATGCCGCCGCCCGCGCCGCCACGCCCGCGCCACCGGCACCGGCCGCGGCCAGCGCGACGCAACCCGAACGCGACCCGGAGGCACTGGCCGCACTGGACCGGATGGGCGCTGCGCTGCGTGCGCTCACGCAGTTCTCGCTGGTGTCCCAGGCCAGTACCGAGGTGGTGCTCGACGACGGCCAGAAGATCGAACTGGACGGCACGGTCACCTACAAGGTGCGGGCCCCCAACCGGTTGTTCCTCGAGCTGAGCAGCGACCGCCAGTTGCGCCAGCTGTACTACGACGGCAGCACCCTGTCGCTGTACTCGCCGCGCCTGAAGTACTACGCGCAGGTGGAGGGATTGCACGCCACGCTGGCCGAGCTGGTGGACGACGCGGCCAACCGCTATGGGATCGAAATGCCGCTGGCCGACATGTTCCTGTGGGGCACCGACAAGGCGCCCAAGAGTGCGATCCGCGGGGCACTGCACGTGGGCGGCGGGCTGGTGGATGGCGAAGCGGTCGAGCAGTACGCCTTCCAGCAGGACCAGGTGGACTGGCAGGTCTGGATCGCCAAGGCGACCGGGTTGCCGAAGAAGCTGATCATCACCGCGCTGGACGATCCGGCCCTGCCGCAGTACCGCGCCGAGCTGCACTGGAACACGCGCGGCACCCTGAAGGACAGCGCGTTCGCGTTCACTGCGCCGGCCGATGCGGCCCGCATCACACTGGTGCCAGTTGCTGTGGTGGCCATCGATGATGGACAGGAGAAGTGACATGCAGATTCCCATGCGTTCGGCGCTGCCGATGGTCGCCGGTGCTCTGCTGCTCGGCCTGGTGCTGTGCAGCGCACCGGCCAACGCGCAACGCGCCGGCTTCCATGGCGGGGCGCGGGCCAGCGCGCACACCAACATCAACCGCCCGGTGCAGCGCCCGCAGGGCAGGCCGGCCAATGTCAACCGGGCCGTCGCGGGCAATCGAAGCGTCGATGTGAACCGCAACGTCAACCGCAACGTGAACCGCAATGTCAACGTGAACGTGGATTACCACGACGACCACTGGAACCGATGGGACGACCACCCGTTCGCCACGGCGGCGGCGGTCACCGCCGGGGTGGCGGTGACCTCGGCAGTGATCGGTTCGATCGTCAGCTCGGTGCCCCCCAGCTGTGTCACCACGGTGATCAATGGCATGGCCTACCAGCAGTGCGGCAGTACCTGGTACGCGCCGCGCTATGCCGGTACCACGGTGCAGTACGTGGTGATCAACCCGCCGCGCTGACCGGTAGTTTTGCCTGTCGTGGCTGCGTACTTATGCGGATTCCCCACCACTGCGGGCGCATTAACGTTGGCATCGGGCGGCGGCCTCCAGGGCGCCTGCACCCATTCAACGCCGTCGCTGCGTCCGCAGCGCGTCCCTTCCGCAACTGGAGCCTGCGTCATGAAAGCCTTCGTCATCGCCGTCCTGGCCAGCGCGCTGGTCGCCTGTGCCTCCACCCCCACGGTCAAGACCGACTTTGAACCCACCGCCAACTTCGCCTCCTACAAGACGTACTCGTGGGCGATCACGCCGCAGGCGGCCTCGCCGCTGGTGCAGCAGCGCATCGTGCAGGGCATCAACGCCCGGCTGCAGGCCAAGGGCCTGCGCGAAACCCCGCAGGGCGGCGACATCGCGTTGGCCGCGCACATCATCACCGCACAGAAGCAGACCCTGGACACCTTCTACACCGGCAGCGGCATGGGCGGGTGGGGCTGGCGCGGCGGCTGGGGCGGCGGCATGGCCATGGGCAGCGCCACCACCCAGGTGCATACCTACGATGTCGGCACGCTGGTAGTGGACATGTTCGATGCGCGGACCAAGCAGGCGGTCTGGCGTGGCACCGCCAGCGGCACCGTGCCGAGCTCGCCGGACAAGGTCAATGCCGCCGTCGACGCCGGCCTGGACAAGCTGTTTGCCGCCTATCCGCCCGGTGCCAGCGCCGCACGTTGAACGGTGCCGCAGCGCGTGATGGTTTCACCGCGCGGCGCCGCGCCGGGGTTCTCCCTCCCACCGGCGCGACGTCGCGCACCTAATGGCCATGCCGAGGTGATTGATGTCCACCCCCTACCGCGCGCTTGGCTGCCTGCTGCTGCTCTGGCCCCTGGTGGTTTCGGCCCAGGCCGACGCCGACCCGGCGGTGCCGGCCGTTGCCGCGGCACCGGCATCGGCGCCGCCATCGACCGGCATGCGCGGGATGTTCCGTGACAGCGAAGACGGCCGGTTCGACATGTCGCGCTGGCTGCTGGAGCACCGCGGCTTCCTGCCCGTGCCGATCATCATCACCGACCCGGCAGTAGGCAACGGGGGCGGCGTGGCACTGGCGTTCTTCCACGCGCCCGCCTCCAGGGCGGCGCCGGACGGGGAGGGCACCACGCCGAAAATGCCCACCCCGGATATCTACGGCGGCGGCGCGATGCGCACCGAGAACGGCAGCGAGGCGTACGGGGTGGGCGCATCCCTGCACTTCGACGACGACCGCTGGCGCTATCGCGGCGGGGTGGCCAAGACCTCGTTCAACCTGGGCTTCTACACGCCCGGCACGCGCCTGCCGGCCGCCGCGATCGAGTACAACGTCGACGGCGTGATGTCGTTCCAGCAAGGCTTCCGCCGCATCGGCGAGCGTGATCTGTTCGTTGGCCTGGCGTGGATCTACATGGACATGGACATCGGGTTCGACATCGCCTCCGACCGCGAGCGCTTCCAGCCCCATGAGCTGGCCACGCGCAGCTCCGGGCTCGGGCTGTCGCTGGAATACGACACCCGCGACAACCCGTTCACCCCGTCGCGTGGCTGGCTGGGCATGATCGAGGGCAACTACTACCTGCCGGGCATTGGCAGCGACACGGCGTTCCAGAGCTATCGCGGGCATGCCTACGGCTACTGGCCGCTCGGGTCGCGGCTGGTGCTGGGCGGACGCGCCGACGCACGCTGGGCCAACGGTGACATACCGTTCTACCGCCTGCCGTACATCGACCTGCGCGGCATCGGTTCGGCCCGCTACCAGGACACCCGGGCCGCGGTGCTGGAGACGGAGCTGCGCTGGAACCTGACCCGGCGCTGGGCGCTGATCGGGTTCGTCGGGGCCGGCCGCACCTGGGGCCGCCACAACAGTTTCAGCGACGGCAGCAGCCAGGTCTCGAAGGGGGCGGGGGTGCGCTACCTGATTGCGCGCCAGCTCGGCATGCACGTGGGCGTGGATTACGCCTGGGGCCCGGAAGACGACACGTTCTACATCCAGGTGGGCAGTGCATGGCGCTGACCTCGCCCGCGCTGCTGTTGTGGGTGGGGCTGCTGCTGGGCGGCGCGGGCCTGCTGCAGGCCACGGGCGCACACGCGGCCCCGGTGGGCAGCAGCTGCGGGGTGCGTGCCGACGGTGACACCCGGCCGCGCATCGGGCTGGCCCTGGGCGGTGGCGGGGCGCGCGGGATCGCGCATGTGCGCATCCTCAAGCAGTTGGAGGCGCAGCACATTCCGGTGGACTGCATCGCCGGCACCAGCGCCGGCGCACTGGTGGGGGCGTTGTATGCGTCCGGCTCGACCCCGGCGCAGATCGAGCAGCTGGTGTTGGACACGCAGTGGATGGCGATGTTCAGCGACACCCTGCCGCGCCGCGAACGGTCGCTGCGGCGCAAGGCCGACGATTATGAACAGCTGGCCGCGATCGGGGTCGGCTTCGGCGGTGAGCAGGGCAAGGCGGTGTCGCTGGCCGGCGGCGTGTCCGAAGGCGAGAAACTGATTGCGCTGTTCGAACGTGCCACCGGCGGCGCACGGGTCAGCGGGCGCTTTGACGACCTGCCCATTCCCTTCCGCGCGGTGGCCACCGACCTCAATACCGGCCAGCCGGTGGTGTTGGCCGAGGGCAGCCTGCCGATGGCGATGCGCGCGAGCATGTCGCTGCCGGGCATCTTCCGCCCGGTGGTGATCGAGGGGCGGGTGTTGGTGGATGGCGGCGTGTCCAACCAGGTGCCGATCGATGTAGTGCGCGCGATGGGCGCCGACCGGGTGATCGCGGTGGACGTGGGCACGCCGCTGCGCGTGCTGGACGGCAACGCCAGCCTGGTGGACGTGATCGGGCAGCTCAGCGGCTTCCTCACCACCGGCAGTGCGCAGCGGCAGCTGGACAGCCTGGGCCAGGGTGACCTGGTGATTGCCCCGGATCTCACCGGCAAGGTAGCCACCGGTGATTTCGACAAGGCGCCGGAGGCCTTGCGCATCGGCCAGTTGGCCGCCGATGCCGCAGCGCCGGCACTGCGTGCGTTCGAACAGCCGCCCGCGGTGTATGCGGCGTGGCAGGCGCAGCGCGGGCAGCGCACGGTGCCGGTGGCCCCGGTGCAGGTGGCGTTCGTGGAGGTGGTCAACGACACCGGCTACGCCGACGCGCTGTTGCTGTCCTACCTGCCATTGCAGGTGGGCGCGCCGCTGGATGCGGCGGCGATGCAGAAGGGCATCCTGCGCGGTTACGGCATGGGCACACTGGCCAGCTTCAGCTACGAGGTGCGCCAGCGCGACGGGCAGACCGGGGTGGTGGTAACCGCGCATGCCAAGCCCAACGGTCCGGCCTACCTGGAGGCCGGGCTGAGCCTGAGCGATGACCTGCAGGGCAACCATGAGAGCAACCTGCGCGCGGGGCTGCTGTTCTCGCCGCTGTCGCGCTACGGCGCCGAGGCGCGGGTGGTGTTGCAGGTGGGCAGCGAGCCAGCGCTGACGGGGGAGTACTACCATCCCTTCGACCTGCGCAACCGCTATGCATTCCAGGTGGGTGGCGGCCTGCAGACGCGCAGTTTCAACCTGTACGACACCGACGGCGACAAAACAGCGCGGTTCCGCGTACGCCGCGCGGGTGCGACGCTGGGGGTGGTGCGGCACGTGGGCAACATGCTGTCGCTGAGTGCGGGACTGCAGCGCTACACGGGCAATGCGGCGGTGGAGGTAGGTGACCCGACGATTCCGCGCACGCATTTCGAGGAAGGTGCCTGGTTCGCGCAGGCAACGCTGGACGATATCGACAGCCTGTATTTTCCGCGCGACGGGCAACTGGTGAACGTGGGCACGTACCAGTCGCGGTCGGGCCTGGGCGCCGATACGGGGTTTGGCCAGGTGGACCTGGACGCGGTGGGCGCACGCTCGTTCGGACGCCACGCGCTGCAGGCAGGACTGCGCTACCACGTAACGTCATCGGGCACGGCACCGGTGCAGAACCTGTACCGTCTGGGCGGCCGCTGGCGGCTGGCAGGCTTCCAGCACAACCAGCTGACCGGCCAGGACTACGCACTGGGCTTCGCGGGATACACCTACGAACTGGGCAAGGTACTGGGCCGCTCCGCGCAGGTAGGCGGAACGCTCGAATACGGCAACGCATGGCAGCACCGCTCGGACATGTCATTCAGTGACGGCATCTGGAACGGCAGCATCTTCCTGGGCTTCGATTCCTGGATCGGCCCCCTGATCTTCGGCGTCGGGTTCCGCGAAGGCGGGGAAAACGTAATGTTCATCGAGTTGGGCCAATCGTTGTAGCGGTGGCTACCGGCTCAGAGCAACAGCGGCAAGCCCGCACTTCCCAACCCTCCAACCCTCCAACCTTCAAGCCTCGGGACACACGCAGAAATACACTGCCACCTGCTCCCGGCTTCTCCCATGGCCACCAGCCCAGTATCGGGGGTGGGGGTGGGTGGGTTCGCGGGACCGTTGGGCGCCATGGATGGCGCTCACGAGCCTCCAGGGATGGATTCACGGCGTGTCCCGCGCACCCACCCACCCCCGCCCAGCTGACCTACAGGCAGACCACAGGCTTTTGCTCCGGCTCCGGCTCCGGCTCTAGCCTTTAGCCTTCAGCCTTCAGCCTTCAGCTAAAAAAACACTACAAAACCTGCACCAGAATCACCCCCAACGCCCCAAACCAGCACACCAGAACGAACCACGTCAGCACCGCATTCGCCCCCAACCCGCGGTGACGCACCACCAGACTCACCACCAGCGCCGCCAGCAACGGCACCGCGAAAAGACTCAAAATCCAGGCCCACGGATGACTATGCATGACGCCACCTTCCTTAAAGATCAGTCCAGCGACTTATCGGGGTAATAGCGCGTCCCCTTCACCGTCAGCTCCGCCGCCAACCCACTCTCCGTCATCTGGTACACCCACACCCCGTCCGACACCTGCACCGCACCCGTCAGCCCACCGCCGGCCTTGTCCACCTTCGCCGCCAACGTCGCCTGACCCCCGATCTCGATCCCGTGCGTAATGAAATCCGCATAGGCCGCCGGCGTCTTGAACACCCACACCAGATCGAACGTCTTCGCACCGAAACCCAGCCCCGCCTGGATCTCCACCATCCGCATGAACGTCTCGCGGCCGCTCGCCGTCTCGATCGCCACCCCATGACCACTCCCACCCCCGGCCACCAGCACCTTCACCCCGAAACTCCGGAACACCGCATATCCCGCCGAGCCTGCAATCGCCTCACGCGCCGACGGCTGCGCCGCATACAGCCGACCCAGCACCTCCGCCGTCGCCGCGCGTGCCTTGTTGCGCGCCTCCTGCGTCGCCGCCGTGGCCGACCCGTCAGCATTGCGAGGGGGAGTGCTGGTGCAAGCCACACACAGCACAAACGCCGCGGCCAGCGCGGCCATAGGAATACGTTTCATGGCAAAGCTCCTGTCATGCGCCGCTGCGGCGCGCGTTCAAGCGGAGGGAACGTCCAGTGGTTGTCGAGCAGCGCCGGCGCAGGCCAGTAGTAGCGCACCGCGGCCACGAACGGACCGCGCGGGATCGGCAGCCAGTTGGCCTGCCTGTCCTTGCCAGGCGCATGGTGCTGCAGGTAAAGCGTGAGCCCGCCGTCGGCGTCGCGCTGCAACCGCGGCAGCATCGACGCGTCCACCTGGTAGCGATGAATCGGATTGCTCACCAACGCCTGCCCCGGCAACGCGTAGACCGTCAGTGACCAGCACCCGTGCACCGGGGGCAGTGCATCCTTGCCGAAGTGCAGCACGTAGTCCTGCGCACTGCCGTCCAGAGGCACGCCATCGGCATCGGTATCGAAGCGGGGCAACAGCGCTTCCTCGCGCGAGGGCGTGCCCAGCCCCGACTGGCTGCCGGTGGCGTGCGCCACGTAGTCGCCGTTGAGCGTCTCGCGGCTGCCGAACAGCGTGTCGCTGCGCCCGGCCAGCGCGGCGCGGCGCTGGTCGATCTCGCGCTGGCCATCGGCCATCCCGCCCTGCAGCGCCTGCAGCGTAGCCCGCGGCAAGGTGGCCACCGCCAGCGGCCGCCCGGGCGCGACGCCGATCTGCGCCAGCCGCGCGCGCAACGCACCTTCGCCGGGGGGCGGGGGCGCGAACTGCAGCAGGAACGCCAACTGCGCGAAGAAGGCCGGCGACGTGCGCATCGCCTCGCTGCCCAGCGGCGCGGGCCAGTCCACCGGCGGCGGTGCGGCCGGTGCCGGTGTGCCGAGGAAACGCGACAGCGGCTGCAGCGCATAGCCGGCCTGGATACGCTGGACCCGCGGCAGATCGGCCGCACCCAGCAGCTGCGTGTAGCCAATCACGCGCGCAAGCGCGGTCTCGATCCGGATCACCTGGCGAATGCCCGCGGGCACCGGGCCCTGCCAGTCAGGACCGGCCACCAGGAAGTGGCCGCCGCTGTTGCCGGTGCTGCGGCTGCCGATGTACGCCACGTTGTAGGCGTACAGGTCCATCACCTGCAGCATCATGTAGCGCTGGGGCTCCACCGCGGGCACGCTGATCACGACCGGCTCGGCGCGCAGGTCCAGTGTCGCGAATGAGGCGGGCATGTCGGCGCCGGGCGCTGTATCGCCCGGCCCGGGCACGCGTGCCAGGTGGCCAAGATGATTGAACGGCCCGGCGTACTGCGCGGTGCCGGTGTCGAGGCTGAGCGCATGCAATGCCTGGTATTGGGCCAGCATCGGCACCCCATAGACGTACGCCTCGCGCGCGATCGCACGAATGTCCGGCGATGCTGGATCGTCGTTGGCACCGGTGCTGCCCGGGCCGGTTGTGCTGGCCTGCAGCGACGCGGCCGGGCGACAGGCCAGCGTGGCCAGCCCGGTGGCACCGAGCGCCACCAGCGTGGCCAGGCGCAGCAGTCGCATGATCGGTGGCTCCTTGGCGCGGTTCGGCGCGTGCGGGCTATTCGGGAAACACGAGGGTGACAATGAGGCGTCCGGTCCAGCGGTTGGCGTACTGCGGCCGGTCCACGTTGTAGAACCCGCCCAGGCCCACGCTCACCGGGGTGTGGCCCAGGTGCATCACCTTGGAGACGGTCGCGCCGAGGGGCACGGTCCAGGCATCGCCGCTGGCCGCTTTCCAGTTGTAGCTGGTCTCCGAGGTAAAGCTGAGCGACCAGCCATTGGGCAGGTTGCGGGTTACGAAGGGCTGCACGCTGGTGCTGCTGACATCCTCCCGATCCCCATCGCCCCCCACCGACCACACGTGGTTGGCCAGCGCACCCACCGTCCACGCACGTGTCTTGTGGACCAGGATGAAGGCCGGCCCGAGCGAATACTTGCCAGTGCCCAGGCTGTCGTGGGAGGCGGTGTCCAGCAGCGCGGCGGCGCCGAAGCCGATCTCGGTGCCGTGCGCCTCGGCGGCGGTTTTGGGGATGTAGTAGCCCTGCACGAACAGGTCGCCGCTGCCGTGCTTGCGCTCGGGAAACTGGTTCCAGCTCAACGGCAGGATCGGCCGCAGGATGAACTTGCCGCTCTCGCCGACGAACGGAATCACCGGCTGGATCTTCAACTGCTGGTTGTGGAAATCGCCGCCGGGGCCTGCCGAGCCCAGGTAGTTGTACTGGAACGGCACCGACACCAGGGCCGCGCCGGGATCGGCCAGCTTGCGGGCGATGTCGTCGGTCGAGCCGCCGCCGGCCGACTGGGCGATCGCCATCGCCGGCCACAGCAGGCCCAGCGCGGTGCCACGGGCAACCGTGCGCAGGTGCCTCATCGCGGCGCGTCCACGACAACGTACTGCACCGTGGTGCCGACATAGCGGGGCTGGTACCACGCGTTGTCGCACTGCTGGTAGCCGATGCCGTTGACGACCACCGTGGTGCAGCTCGGCGGCAGCGTGTAGGCGATGGACCCGATCACCGCCGAGGTGACCGCGACGCCGGCGGTGAACGCGGCGGCATCCCAGAACGGGTGGTCCCAGTACGGCGGCGGAGGCGGGGGCGGATAGGGATGCGGGCCAGGTCCGGGCGGTGGCCCGGGCGGATGCGGGCCTGGCCCTGGGCCGGGCCCGGGTCCAGGTCCCGGATGCGGGCCAGGTCCAGGGCCCGGTCCAGGATGCGGGCCGGGACCCGGTTCGGGCCGTGGCCCGGGCCGTGGACCCGGTTGCGGGGCCGGGCCGGGCGGGTGCGGTGCGAAGCCGCCCCCACCGCCTGGATGCGCCATGCCGCCGCCGCCAAAGCCACCGGCATGGCCAATGGAGGCATGCGCGAACCCGCGCAGGCCGGGCCGCGCCTGCGCCGGTGCCAGCAGCGAGGCGCCGGCCAGAACGAGCAGGGCGGTGCCGATGGCGTTCCGCAGGGAAGTGATCGTGTCCATGCTCAGTTCCCTTCTGCCGGGGTGTCCTGCGCGGCCAGTGCGACCGGCACGAACACGATGCGGGTGGCGCCATCGGGAGCAAACGCCAGCTCACTGGCGCTGACCGGGCGCCGGGTATCCCACTGCAGGGTGGCCTGGTAGCTAGGCAACGCCGGATCGGAGTGACTGGTGATCACCACTTGCCGTGGCAAGGCGCTGGCGTCGGAGATCCACACCTGCCAGTCCACGCCCGGCTGGCGGAACGCGTAGTGCTGCGTGGCCTCGCCATCGATGCGGGCGCTGTCCACGCGCAGTGCGGACTGGAAGCCATCGGTGGGGAAGGCCGGCGTGCCCCACAGGAACAGGTCGGCCAGCGGGAACTCCAGTCCGTAGCGGCTGGCCGACTCGGCCAGCAGCGCCTGGCTGCTGCGGTTGAGGTCGTCCAGGGTGGCGTAGTACTTCAAGCGCGGCGCGAAGATGGTCAGGCGCTTGCCGTCATAGAACAGCTGGCGGTGCTGCTGCTCGCTCTGGATGTCCACGAAGAAGCGGTCCGGTCCGAGGACCTTGTAGTCCACGGTGCCGGCCAGCGCCAGTTTCTGCCCGTCGTCGAGCACGTACTCGGTGCTGGTGGTGGCGTGCATGCGGAAGTGCGGCAGGGCACGCAGCGCCTTGCCCATCCGGTCCAACGCGGCCACCGCGTCGGCGTCGACGGTGCGGGTCGAGGCCGGCACCGGCGCAGGGGTCTGCGCACTGACAGGAAGCGGCAAGGCTGCGGCAAGCGCCAGGGCAAGCAGCAGGGCAGGGCGTGCGTGCGTCATGGGAAGCTCCGGGACGACGGCGAGGGGCCGGGCCGGTCACGCCGACCCTGTCCTCACTGTGCGTACCGCCGCCCTGCCGGACAAGCGGAGTTACACCGTAGCGGCCTAGGTATTTCTACGCAGAACCCGCGCGTGGGCGTCTCAGGGCGTGCGCCGCGGGTCGCCACCGCCCGCGGCGATCCAGCCATCCACTGCCTGCGCCACCACCGTCATCGGCATCGCGCCGTTGCCCAGTACCAGGTCGTGGAACGCGCGGATGTCGAAGCGCGTGCCCAGTTCCCTGCGCGCCCGTTCGCGCAGGGCCAGCAGCTGCAACTGGCCCATCTTGTACGACGACGCCTGGCCAGGCTGGACCAGATAGCGGTTGATCTCCACGCGCACGTCGCTGGGCTTCATGCCGGTCTTTTCCTGCATGTAGGTGGCGGCCTGCTCGGGCGTCCAGCGTTTGCGGTGCAGGCCGGTATCCACCACCAGTCGCACCGAGCGGAACATCTCGGCCTGCAGCCGGCCCAGGTCGCCGGCCGGGTCGTCCTTGTACACGCCGGCCTCGGCCATCAGCTGCTCGGCGTACAGCGCCCAGCCTTCGCTGAAGGCGCTGGGATTGAGGCTGCGGCGCAGTAACGGCAGGTCGGTCAGGGTCTGCCCGATCGAGATCTGGAAGTGATGGCCGGGCGAGCCCTCATGGTAGGTGAGGGTGGGGATGCTCCAGCGCGTGTTGGACTCGATGTCGCCCAGGTTGATGAAGAACGTGCCCGGCCGCGAGCCGTCCATTGCCGGGGGATAGTAGTAGCCGCCGGGCGAGGTCTTCTGCATGTGCGCCGGCACCGGTTGCACCACCAGCTTCTGCGGGGGCAGGTGGCCGAACCAGGTCGGCAGGATCGGGTCGAGGTCACGCAGGCGCTGTTCGATGTCGCCCAGCAGTTCCCTGCGCCCGGCGTCCGTGTCGGCATACAGGTAGCGCGGGTCCTGGCGCAGCTGCTGCACGCGGGCGGCGACGCTGCCTTCGCGCAGGCCCAGCTGCGCCAATCGCGCATCCATCAGCTTCTCCACCCGCGCCACTTCGTCCAGCCCGACCGCGTGGATCGCGTCGGCGTCCAGGTCAGTGCTGGTGTACCAGCGCAACGCGGCATCGTAGTAAGCCTTGCCCTGCGGCAGCGCCCACACGCCCTTGTTGCCCAGGTGGCGCGCCTGCAGGCCCTGCACATCGGCCAGCAGGCGCTGGTAGCCGGGATTGACCGACTGCTGCACCGCGCGCGTGGCCTGCGCTGTCAGCGCTTCGCGTCGTGCGGCGGGAATCGCCGGCACCTTATCCAGTTTGCGTTGCAGCGACGTCACCCACAGGCTGTCGCCGGGCGCGGGTGCCAGCAGCGTGCGGAACTGGTCGGCGGCACCCTGCAGCGCCACGTCCGGCGGCACCACGCCCTGCGCGGCCTGCATGTCCACGTTGGCGCGGACCTGGTCCAGCTTGGGCCCCATCGACTGCAACCGGGCAATGTAGTGCGCCGCGCTGGTCTCATCGGTGACGGCGTGCTGGTTGTCCATGAACTGCGGCAGGTTCACCGGTAGGCTGAACAACTGGTCCACCGCATAGGTGCTGCCCCCCACCGGCAGCCACGCCGCTGACCACGGCACGGCCATCAGGTCGATCTGGGTCTGGTAGAACCAGCGCGCCAGGCCACGGCTCAACTGCTGCTGCGCATCCAGTGGGGCGCCCTGCCACTGCGTGATCGCCGCCAGGTTGTCGGCCAGGAACCGGCGGTTGACCTCGCGCCGCGCGAGCGAGACATCGGTGAGCTGGTCGGACGTGTCGGCCTGGCCGTCGCCACTGATGCCGAGCATCGTACGCAGCTCCGGATCGGCGTTGATCGCTGCCATGGTCTGTGCGTCGAGCAGGCCGTTGAACGACACCGGCATCGGCGGGCCGGCCACCATTGCCGGCGGCATCGGCGCGGCGGCGGTGGCCTGCGCGTGCGTGGACGGCGTGGCGAGCGCAAACGCTGCGCCGATGGCGAGCGACAACAGGGCGGGCAGGGCGGAAGCGGTCGGGTTCGGCAGCACGGGACATCTCCAGTGGCGGGCTGCGCGCAGGCTACGCCAGGTCGGCGCGGGCTGCACGTGCAAGGGGGCACCCGCGCGCCCTCCCGGCGGCGGCCTCGGCGTGTCAGCCGGGGCGCGGCGCGAAGCCGTCCGCGCTCCAGGCCTCGCTGCCCACGCCGTGATGGATCACGAACAGCCCGTCCGGGTCGTAGCGCTGCTTGGTGGCCAGCAGGCGCGGGTAGTGCGGGCCCCAGAACGCCTGCTGCCAATCGGCCTGGAAGTAGTCACACTCGGACACGTACGTGGGGGCCTTGGGCACCAGCACCGACAGGGCCTCGTAGGCACGCCGCACCCGCAGCGCGCCGCGGCGCGCGCCGGGTTCGTCCACGCTGCCGCCACAGCCGGGATAGACCGGGCCGCCGGCATTGCCGATCAACGCCAGGGCGAAGGCGTCCAGCACGGCAGGGTGGGTGGCGGTGTCGGCGCTGGCTGCGATCGCCTCGGCGGGCGCGCCGAAAAGACCCTTGTTGCAGTGCAGGCCCACGTCCATGTGCGCGGCCGCCGCACAGAGCGCCGTTGCGGTGGCCACCACCTGGTCGTCCCCCAACAGCGCCGACGGCATCCACGCCGAGGCGTACCCGTGCAGGAACCAGCCGACCTGCCCCTGGTCGCCTTTCCACAGCATGTGGTGGGCCGGCGCATCGGCACGGGTGTCCTCGGCAATGATCGCCGGCGCGTGCTGGCGGAAGAAGTCCGCGTCCCAGAAGTCGCGCGCCGGCATCGCCAGGGCCTGCAACGGTTCACGCAGGGTGTATCCCGCATCGGCGGCGATCCAGTCCAGCAACGGTTGCCAGGTGGCGGCCGCCGCCTCGCGACTGAGGCCCTGGAACACCATCGAGACCGACAGGGTGCGCTCACCGGCGAAGGTGATCTGCTCGCCCCAGTGGGCGTTGCACAGGCTGTCCCGATAGAAGCGCAGTACCTGGGCCGCCAGCGCACGCCACTGGTCCTCGGTGCTGGCCTGCACCTTGAAGGAGACGCCGCCAAACGTATCGGGCAGGGCGTGGGTCTTCAGGGTCATCCGGGTGACGATGCCGAAGCTGGCGGCACAGCCCCCCTTCAGTGCCCAGAACAGGTCCGGGTCGTTGTCCGCGTTGACCACCCGCACCCGCCCGTCAGCGGTCACCACCTCGGCCTCCAGCAGGCCCGCCGCGGCGCTGCCGAAGGTCTTGGAGAAACTGCCGAAGCCACCGCCGGTGACCAGCCCGGTCACGCCCACCGAGGTGCAGCCACCGCCCTGCACGTAACGCCCCCCGTGGGTGGTTACGGCGGTGTAGGCGTCGATCCACATCGCCCCGGCACCCACGCTCACCGCCGGCTGCGCCGCCGTGCCCGGGCGCGCGCCCTGCGGCACGAAAGCATCGTGCAGCTGCACCTGGTTCATCGCCCGGGTCCAGACCAGCAGCGAGTCGGGCGCGCACGAGGTGCCGTGGTAGCTGTGGCCGCCGCCCTTGACCACCAGCCGCAGCCGATGGGTGCGGGCAAAGCTCACTGCCGCGGCGACGTCGGCGCTGCTGGTGGCGGCCACCATCTGCGCGCTGGGCACCGAACGCCATGCGCCGAAGTAACCGCTGGTCTGGGTCAGGCCCGGTTGGTCCCCGATGTAAAAGGGGTTGTGGATCTGCGCCAGCGCGTCAGCGCGGCTGGCGGCATCGCCCAGGAACGGCGACTGCGGCACCGACAGCCGCCCGCCGACTGCCTGCGACAGCCGGGCCCAGTCGGCACGGGCCGGCCACCCGGCGGTGCCCGGCCGCACCCGGGGGCCGGGCAGGGGCGCGGCGGCCGTCGCTTTCAGGACCAGCGGCAGCAGGGGCAGGGCCAGGCTGGCCTTGAGGCAGGCACGTCGTTTCATCGGAGTATTCCTTGGCGGTGGGCCGGTAGCGATGGCAGCGAGTGTGTGCCCGCTACCGCCCGTCGTCATGGGGCGCGGGACGAAAGGGGGGAGCAAGGGACCAACGGCGGCCGGGTCGGGGCCGGCGGGCCCGGGCAGGGCGTGCGCACGGCGGGACGACGCATTACGCTGGGTGCCAGGCAGCGCCGACAACCGGGCCTGCCTCCCCTGTGCTGGACGGCCACCGGCTGGCCCTTTCGTCGAGGAACGACAATGCGCTGGATACTGTTGGTAATGGGCCTGTTGTGCATGCTGGCCGGTGTCGCGCAGATGGCGTTCGGCGTGTACGCCTTTGACAGTTCCGATCACGGCGGTTCATGGATCAACGTACGCGGCAGCCTGGGCCGCTATTTTGTCGATCACCCCCAGCGCGATCTGGTCGACTACCAGCGTTACGTCGCACTGAAGGTGATGAAGGCGCTGGAGACCAGCGTCGAGGTGCATGTGCTTAGCGGCCTGGTGTTCCTGGCCATGGGCGCGGTGCTGCTGGTGATGTTCTGGTGGTGGGAGCGACGCATTACCCTGCGCGGGGGCGTGGCGTAACGCGCTGGCCCGGAGTAGGGGCCTGCTGATCGGCCGCCGGGCATCTGGCGTATGCTTGCCACCGCGGCGCGGGGATGCGCTGCGCCGTTTCACTGGACGCCCGCCCCCCGCCGCAACTGCGTGGGGTGCTGGCCACTGGCCGCCCGTGGAGTTTCGATGGTCTTTGCCCTGTGTGTCTTGCTGCTGATCGACCTGGTGCTGCAGTTCTTCTGGAACGCCCGCTATTTCAGCTGGGGCATCCGCATTTTCAACCAACGCATCGCTGCCCCGGCCGACTGGCGCACCCGACTGTCACTGGGCAGCCTGGAACACGATGTGCCGCGCGGAACGTACCTCCACCTGGTGTTCCGCCAGCTGCCCGACGGCAGCTATGCCTTCCGCGAGAGCTTCGCCCAACGCTTCTACCCGATCATGCGCGGTCGGGTGGTCGCCGACCCCAGGCGGCGCGAGGTGAGGGTGGAAGGGCGCTTCAACTGGTCGGCCCTGGGCATGTCGCTGTCGATCATTCCGGTGGTCCTGGTGCGGCCGGCGGCGGCACCGATGCTGTTGATGCTGCCGTTCTTCCTGGTCTGCTATCTGGTCCAGAAGAAGATGTTCGGCGCCGTGGCCACGGTGATCGAGCAGCAGCTGCGCGGGGTCCCGTCGGCCGACGCGATCCTGCGTGAACGGTTGCAGGCCGGCCAAACGCCCTAGGCTTGACCTTCCCACGGTGGGAATCCCCAGACTGGGGGTACCGTGTGACGCCTCACCTCCACGCCGGCATCGGCGCGACGATGGGCACAGCGGTGCGGCGTGGCAGCAGGTTTCCCAGGAGCAGAACATGTTGAATATTGGTCAGGCGGCCGCCTTTTCCGGCGTGTCGGCGAAGATGATCCGGTACTACGAACAGATCGGCCTGATTCCGCAGGCCGAACGCAGCGCCGCGGGCTACCGGACCTACAGTACGCAGGATGCGCACAGCCTGCGCTTCATCCGGCGCGCGCGCGACCTCGGATTTCCGGTTGAACAGATCGCCGAGCTGCTGACCTTGTGGAACGACCGCGGCCGGGCCAGTGCGGACGTCAAGGCCGTGGCATTGGCGCACGTGGCGGGCCTGCGCACCCGGATTGCCGAACTGGAGGCGATGGCGCAGACCCTGGAACATCTGGCCGAGCACTGCCACGGCAACGATCGCCCGGATTGCCCGATCATCGCCGACCTCGCCGAGCAGACCGACGCCGCTGCCACCGTGCCGGACACGGTGGCACCGCACCGGGCACCGCGTTTCGGCACCGATGGTCCGCTGGCATCGCGACGTCGCGCGGCAAAGTGAACCGTGCCTTGCCGCGTGCACGGCAGCGCTTGACCTTGCCATGCTGTCAAGCCGGACAGTAAGCGGACACTTTCCCCACGAGGCGTCCTGCATGTTCCGTTTCACTGTTCCCACCATGACCTGCGGCGGCTGTGCCCGTTCCGTGACCAAGGCACTGACGGAGGTAGATCCCAACGCGCGCATCGAGACCGACCCGACGGCGCGCGCGGTGCGGGTGGACAGCACCCTGGGCGAAGGGGTGTTCGTGGCGGCCCTGGCCGAAGCAGGTTTCCCGGCCGCACGCTGAGCCGGGCATGCGAGGTAGGCATTTGCGGCAGCGCTTGGCTAGGATAGGCGGTCCACTCCCACGCTTCATGCCAAGGACGCCACTGCCATGCGTGCTACCGACGACAACACCGAACGCCGTGCCCAGCTCACCGCGGCGATGCAGGCAGCGGGATGCACCGCGCCGCGCGACTGGGTGAGCAGCGAGCTTTCCGAGAACATCGCGCAGTTCGCCCGGTTCCGCGTGCTGCACGACGTGCACGTATTGGCCGACGACGTGGAGCACGTCCTGTCCGACGCCATCGACGAGCAGCCCGAACTGGAGGGTACCCTGCAGACGCTGCGAGCCGCGGTGGACCCGACGGCACTGCATGCGCTGCTGCGCGCGTATGCCAAGGCGCTGGGCAATCACTTCGTGATGGTGCTCGATGAGGGCGGCATGAGCGACGACCCGCGCCTGCCCGGCTGGCAACTGATGGAAACCGGGCCCGACGGGCCAACCGGGCGGCGGGTTGACGGGCTGCACGAGGACTACCTGGATTTCGAGGATTCCTACCAGCCCCTGGCCGACGCCCGCACCTGATCCCTTCGGCGCGGCACCCGCGATCCGCGCCGCGCGGTCCCCGTGCATCACATGGCGTATCACCGTGGGCTGGCAGCATCGGTGGAGTCCGGACATTCGTCCACCTGGAGACCGCCGTGAACTCGACTGCCTCGCTGGCCCGCCCATGGGCCCTCCATCCTTTCCATGCCGCGGTGCTCGGCGGCGTGCTGCCGTTGTTCCTGGGCGCGCTGCTGTCCGATTACGCTTACTGGAGCAGTTACGAGATCCAGTGGAGCAACTTCGCGGCCTGGCTGCTGGTGGGCGCCATGGTGATCACCACCCTCGCGCTGCTGTGCGCGCTGGTCGGCCTGGCCCGCGGCAGCCGTGCGCGCGCCTACACCGGACTGCTGGTGCTTACGTGGGCGGTGGGTTTCTTCAACTCGCTGCATCACGCCCGTGATGCCTGGGCGATCATGCCGGTGGCATTGGTGTTGTCGGTGATCGTCACGGTACTGGCCCTGCTGGCCACCTGGGTCGGGTTCTCCAGCCTGCGCGTGGGAGGTGCACGATGAAGCGTCAACCCACCGCCATGCTCACCGTATCGGTGCTGACCCTCGCGCTGGCCGCGTGCAGCAACAAGGCGCCCGAGCTTGAACAGTACGGCGCCACCCCGGAACTGCCCGCGCCCAATCGCACGCTGATGCCGGACATGACCATCGCCAAGCCGGCCAGCTGGGGCGATCGCACGCCGACGGTGCCAGCGGGCTACCGCATTTCGGCCATCGCCACCGCGCTGGCCATTCCGCGACAGACGCTGGTGCTGCCCAATGGCGACATCCTGGTGGCCGAAGGTCGTGGCGGCAGCGCCCCGAACCTGAAACCCAAGGACGTGATTGCCGGCAGGATCAAGTCCAAGGGCAATACCGCCGTGAAGAGCGGCAACCGCCTTACCCTGCTGCGCGATGCCGATGGCGACGGCGTGTACGAACTCAAGACCGTGTTTGCCGACCACCTCAATGCGCCGTACGGCCTGGCGTTGATCGGCGACGCGCTGTATGTGGCCAACCAGGACGCGCTGGTGCGCTTTGCCTACCAGCCGGGCCAGACCAAGGCCAGTGGCGCACCGAGCAAGGTCACCGACCTGCCGGCGGCGATCAACCACCACTGGACCAAATCGCTGGCGGCCAGTGCCGACGGGCGCCACCTGTACGTGGGTATCGGCTCCAACAGCAACATCACCGAACGTGGCATGGCCGTGGAGATCGACCGGGCACAGGTATGGCAGGTGGATGCACAGACCGGCGCGCACAAGGTGTACGCCACGGGCCTGCGCAATCCCACCGCGCTGACCGTGCAGCCGGGTACGGGCGTGCTGTGGGCGGTGGTCAACGAACGCGATGAGATCGGCCCGAACCTGGTGCCGGACTACCTCACCTCGGTGCGCGAAGGCGCGTTCTACGGCTGGCCCTACAGCTACTGGGGCAAGAACGTGGATGTGCGGGTGATGCCGCAGAACCCGCAGAAGGTGGCCACGGCCATCGCCCCGGATTATGCGCTGGGCTCGCACGTGGCCGCGCTGGGCGTGACGTTCTCGTCGGCGGCGATGGGGCCTGCGTTTGCCGACGGTGTGTTCGTCGGTGAGCATGGCAGCTGGAACCGCAATCCGCCGGTCGGTTACAAGGTGGTGTTCGTGCCGTTCCGTGACGGACGCCCGGCCGGTGCGCCGATCGATTTCGCCAGTGGTTTCCGCGGCGATGACGGCCGCACCCGCGGCCGTCCGGTCGGGGTGTCGCTGGATCCACGCGGCGCGGTGATCGTGGCCGATGACCTGGCCAATACGATCTGGCGCATCACTCCGGTGGCAGCGCCCGCTGGCGGTTGATGCGGATGGAAGGGCACGGCGCGCGCATCGCATCAATCGTGGCGGCCTTGCATGGGCGACCCGACGGGTAGGTACCCGTCGGGTCGCCGTTGGTCACGATGCCGCCCGGCACATGGCCGGGAAAGCGCACGCTCCCTAAGCTGTCGTCACTGGACCCTGGATCTCGATCAAAGGATGTGAGGATGGCGATTCCGCACTCGCGCTGGATACTGCCCGGCGCTGTGATCGCCGGCATGGCGGCCGCGTTGATTCATCTGGGCTGGGAGTACAGCCACGGCGGCATCCAGCGCCACCACCTGCTCAATGACGCGAGCCTGCCCGCCATCTCCAACGCATGGGGATTGTTGGTGCTGCCGTTGCTCGGCGTACTGGCGGGATGGGAGGTGACCCGGCGCACCCGCACGCACGCACGCGCCTCGTGGCCTGCGGTTGCCGGCTTCGTGGGCGCGCTCGCCGCTGGCATCGCACTCTCGGTGGCGTTTGTGACCCATGGCGAACCCGCTGCAACCCAGGTGATGCTGGGGGTGTTGGTCGCCAGTGTGCTGTTTCCTGCGTACCGCGCGGAGTACCTGTTCGGCTTCGTCATCGGCATGACGCCCGTGTTCGGTTCGATCCTGCCCACGCTGGTGGCATGCGTGCCAATGCTGATCTCGACAGTGAGTCGGCTGGTGCTGTGGCGCCTTGTGCAGTACACGCTGCGTCGCTCCACTGCCGCGGTCGCCGTGCGGCGCGGGTGAGCCAACGCAGGTGCCGCGCCGCCGCGTAGGAGCGCCGGTGCCCATGGATGGCATGGGCGCTGGAATGGCGTGAGGCCGGCGCGTCATCGCGCGCCGGCCTCGATGCGGTCAGGCCTCAGGCGTTGCCCGACGCACCCAGGTGCTTCACCAGCACGGCGGCCGTTTCTGCCGACGATGCCGGGTTCTGCCCGGTGATCAGCAGGCCATCGCTGACCACGTACGAGCCCCAGTCGGGCCCCTTGGAGTACTGCCCGCCGGCCGCCTGCAGCATGTCTTCAACCAGGAACGGCACCACGTCGGTGAGCCCGACGCCGGCTTCCTCACTGTTGGTGAAACCGGTGACCTTCCTGCCCGCCACGAGCGGCGAACCGTCGGCGGCCTTGACGTCGCGCAGCACGCCCGGGGCATGGCAGACCAGCGCGACCGGCTTGTTGGCGGCGATGAACGATTCGATCAGTGCGATCGAGTGGCGGTCGTTGGCCAGGTCCCACAGCGGGCCGTGGCCGCCGGGATAGAACACGGCGTCGAAGTCGCTCTGGTTGACGCTGTCCAGGCGCACGGTGGTGGCCAGCTGCGCGGTGGCGGCCGGGTCGGCCTCGAAGCGACGGGTGAGGTCGGTCTGGAAGTCGGGCTCGTTGCTCTTGGGGTCCAGCGGCGGCTGGCCGCCCTTGGGCGAGGCCAGCACGATCTGGGCGCCGGCATCGGTGAAGGCGTAGTAGGGCGCGGCGAGCTCTTCCAGCCAGAAGCCGGTGGTGCGGCCGGTGTCGCCCAGCTGGTCGTGGGAGGTGAGAACGATGAGGATCTTCATGCGGTGGCTCCGGGTGGGTGGGACGGGGTGAGTAGACCAGTCGGCTACGATGTGGGCGAATGAAAAGGCACATCGTCATGACGTGCCTCCGGGGTGTTCCGGCCGGTCAGGCCGAAGGGTGAAGGGCTTGCCGGGTCGCGCTCAGCGCCGTATCGAAGGGCTGCAGGGTACGGGTGATTTTGACCATGATGCTGGCGCCCAGCCACAGCTGGTACAGGCTCTGGGCCACCGTAGTGGGATCGCCGTGGACGCGGAGTGAGCCGTCGGCGACGCCGGCCTCGATCGCCCGTGCCAGGCGTTCGACGATGCCGGCCGTACCGCGCTGCAGCGCGGCACGCATGCTGGCCGACAGGTCGGCCACTTCGGCGCCGAGTTTCACCGCCAGGCACTTGCCCTGGCAGTCCTCGAACGACTGGGCGTCCCGCCAGGCGCGGAAGTACGCATCCAGCTGCTGCGCCTTGCTCAGGCCGGGCTGGCGGAAGGTGGCGTCCATCTCGGCCAGGTAGGCGGCGAAGTAGTCCTCCAGCAGGGCCTCGCCGAACGCTTCCTTGGAGCCGAAGTAGTGGTAGAACGATCCCTTGGGCACACCGGCGGCGGTGAGGACCTCATTCAGGCCGACCGCTGAAAAGCCCTTTCCGCCCATGATCCGCTGGCCGGTGGCCAGGATCCTGTCGCGGACATCGAGGGGTTCAGGGGCGGTCGCAGTGCTCATGGGGTGCACTGTACATCCGATTAGACCGGTCGTCTAGTCCGGCGGTGTCGCACCCGGAGCGGGCAGGGTGCGCAGCACGGCTTTGTCCAGTTTCGCGGCGACACCCACGCTGCGCCCGGCCAGGTTGGCGACGTGGTACTGCACCGCCACGCCCAGCACCTGGGTCGCTTCGGACAGGCTCAGCCCGTAGCCCTGGCGCAGCCACTGCAGCATGCCGGAGGTGGCCACGCGCAGCGCGTCGTCGCTGGAGCCGGCCTGGCCGAGGGTCATGATCTGGGTCGGCGACTCGACACGGGGCGTGGCGATCGACTGCCGCTTCACCAGCGCCACCCGCACCTCGACGTCCAGCGAAGTCTCCAGCGCCCACTGGGTGGTTTCGCCATCGCCCTGCAGGGCATGGCCATCGCCGAGATACAGCAGCGCACCGGGTTGCTGCACGGGCAAGTACACAGTGTTGCCTTCGACCACCGCGTTGAAATCCATGTTGCCGCCGAAGTCGGCGGTGTCGCCGGTGGAGAACGGCGGGTAGCCGAAGCCGGGGGCTACTGCCAGCCCGCCGAGCATCGGTTTCACCGGCACCTCGAACTGCCTCAGCGCGCCGCTGGCATCCTTCGGCCGCGCCATGCCGCGTACCCGGTCCAGCTCCCAGCGCACCGGCTTGCCCAGCCCGGTGGTTTCGGCGGCTATCCGTGGCGTCTTCAGCCGGCCGACCACGCCGTCCAGGCTGTCGGCGTAGTCGCGGTTGAGTTTGAGCGAGGTGAGGGTGATGGCCAGGGTGTCGCCGGGTTCGGCGCCGACCACGAAGAACGGCCCCACCTGCGGGTTGCCGAACAGGGCACGGGTGACGCCGTGCTCGTCCACGCCGCCGGAATCGAGGGTCTTGGTCCGCACCCAATCGCCGGGGTGGATGACCAGCACCGGGGCACGGTCGGCGCTGAAGGTATTGGCGTAGTCGACCGGGGTGAACACGTGCCGTTGCGCGGACGTGCCGGTGCGCGCGGGCACCCGCCAGGCACTGAACGCGTGCTGGGCACGCACCGCGCGATTGTTGGTGTCCGGCTGGTCACTCTGGCCCTGCATGCGTGCATCGTCGATGCGGCCGTTGAAGTGGTAGACCTGCCCGTCACTGCCGGTGGCGGTGAAGCGCACGTCGCGGTCGCGCAGCGTGCCACTGACGCGGTCGCCGTCGAGGGTGCCGGTGAGCTGCGTTCCCTGCACGTCCAGCTGCAGCGTCTGGTAATTCGTGTTGCCCCACAGATCGGTCGCCACGATCCACTGGTCTGCCGCAACCGCATTGAGCGGCAGCGCCGCGAGCAACAACGAAGACACTTTCCAGGGCAGGGTCACGGTGTGCGGCATCACGAAGGGCCCGGCGGGCGGATGCCGCAGCCTAGCGGGTCGCCGCCACACGCCCACAGTGTCGAAGGTAACCCGGGCCCGGCACGCCGCGTTGCATGCGCGTGCCGCCCTTGCTCAGGGGATCAACCGCCGTTCGCGCAGCTGCGCGAACAGCGCGAAGAACGCATCGTCGCTGGGCTGGTAGTCCAGGAAGCCCAGCCGGCGGCTCCTGGACATGTCGGTGATCACCTCCAGCGGGCGCCCCAGGTCGGCATCGGTATGCCACGGTGAAATCAGCCGCTGGATATCGGGCTCGACCAGGCCGTGTTCTGCGGCCAGCGCCGACCACGCGGCGGCATCGTTGGCCATCTGCTGCTCCAGCGGCCGCACATCGCCGGTAAATGGTGCGGGATCGAGATCGAACCACGCCGCGATGCGTGCCCACATCCAGCGCCAGCGGAACACATCGCCGTTGACCACGTTGAACGCCTGGTTGAAGGCGGCCGGGGTCTGCGTGGCCCAGAGCAGGTGCCTTGCCAGCAGGCCGGCATCGGTCATGTCGGTCAGGCCGTCCCATTGTGCCGGCGACCCCGGGAAGTAGAACGGACGTCCACTGCGCTTGCACAGCGAGGCGTACACCGCCAGGGTCGTGCCCATGTTCATGGCATTGCCGACCGCCGCACCGATCACCGTATGTGGGCGGTGCACGCTCCAGTGGAAGCCATCGCGCGCGGCGGCGGCGAACACTTCGTCTTCCTGCGCGTAATAGAAATTGTCCACCTCCAGGCGCGGCTGCTCCTCGCGGAACGGGGTCTGCGGCAGCGCACCCTGCGCGTAGGCCTCGAACGGTCCCAGGTAGTGCTTCAGGCCGGTCACCAGCGCCACGTGCCGGACCGAAGCGGCCGGACGCAGTGCATCGAGCAGGTGCCGCACCATCGCAGCGTTGACCCGGATGTTCTCCGCTTCATTGGCCTGCCGCGACCAGGTGGTGATGAACACGTGGGTGGGCGCCAGCCCCGCCAGTGCGTCACGCGTGGCCTGCGCGTCGCGCAGATCGGCCGCCACCGCGCCGACACCCGGGGGCAGGGTGCCGGGCGCTCGGGCCAGGCCGTGCACCTCCCAGCCGGCACTCTGCAGTGCCCGTATCAATGCGCTGCCGACGATGCCGGTTGCGCCCACGACGAGTGCCTTGTTGTTCATGCTGCCGCCTTTCCATCCACTATCAGGCGCACACAGTAGGATAGGTGCGCACGCCTCGAAAGAAGGCACCAAATGGTAACCAGGCAATGAAAACCGGCAGCGAGGAAGATCAATGGCGTGAAGACTGCGCCCCGCGGCGGGTGCTGGAGCTGTTCAGCACCAAGTGGACCTCGATGGTGCTGCACACGCTGGCGGTGCGCCACGACGGCACCGCGCGCAGCAATGCGCTGCACCGCAGCCTGCCGGACATCTCCAAAAAAATGTTCAGCCAGACCCTGCGCCAGATGGAGGCCGCCGGGCTTGTGCTGCGTACCGAATATCCCACCGTGCCGCCGTCGGTGGACTACGCGCTGACCCCGCTGGGCCTGCAGCTGGTGGAGCCGATTGAGCTGATCTACGACTGGGCGCGGCGCAACGCCGGGGCGCTGGATGCGCTGCAGCCGCGAGCGACGTCGCGGCGGCGCTGAGGTATATTCCCCACCCCCCACGTTGCGCCAGACCCGGAACCTCCCGATGAGCACGAACAAAAAGCAGTACTTCAAGCATTGGGCAGAGTCCGATCTCGGCCAGGGCAACGTCTACATCGAGGCCGTGGGCGATGTGATCGTGCGCCAGGTCGAGGTGTACCGCAGCGTGACCACCTGGGCCGACAAGCACGGCCAGAGCGACGAACGCTTCCTGTTGGCCGACCAGCCGCTGTCGTGGTTCGACCTGGATTCGGACGACGGCATCACCGCCACCGAATTCGAAGCGGCGTGGAAGAAGGCCAAGGCCGCCACCGGCGGTCTCTGAGCCTGTGCCGGGGCGGGGTCAGCCCAGCGCGAGTTCGCCGCGCAGTGCGGCCACATGCGCCCGGCCCACGGCCAGCTCCGTGCCGTCGTTGAGTACCAGCCAGTAGCGGCTGCCCGAACCGGCGTGCAGGCTGCGCACATGGCGCAGGTTGACCACGTAGGAGCGGTGGCAGCGCACGAAATCCGGCGGTAGTACCGCGCCCAGGCTGGCCAGCGATTTGTCGTGCAGTTCGCTGCGGCCGTCGCGCATGCGCAGCTGGCTGTAGTCGCCGTCGGCGCGGATCCACTGCACGTCGGCCAGTTCGACCACGGCAGTGCCCTGTGCCCGCCAGATGCCGAGGTAACGGGCGCTGCCGGCGCGCGCGCGGCTGACGTCGAGCAGGCGCTCCAGCGCGAGGCCCAGGCGTTCGCGAGAGAACGGCTTGGGCACGAAATCCAGCACGCCATGCTCGAACGCCTGCAACGCACGCTCGCGATGGGCCGACACCACCACGCAGTGGTAACGCCCGGCGACGGCACGGCGCAGCAGCTCGAAGCCGTCCTCCCCGCCCAGGTTCAGGTCCAGCAGCAGACCGTCGTAGACCGCGCGCTGCAGGCGGTCACCGGCGGCCTCCAGGTCGGCCACCGCATCGAACCGCGCCCGGCTGCCGGCCAACTCGGTGCACAGGCGCAGCAGGCGCTGGCGTACCAGCAGTTCGTCTTCGACAATCAGGATGCGCATGGCAGCTCCATCCGGCCGTACCACTCCGCACCGTCGGCACCCTGCACGAAGCGCCAGCGGTCTGGCCACGCCGCCGCCAGGCTGGCTTCGATGTAGCGCGTGCCGGTGCCCTGGCCGCGATGCGGTGCCGTGCCGCGCGCGCTGCGCAGCTCCACGATCCAGCGCTCGTCCTGGCGCTGCACGCGCAGCCGGAACGGCTGCTGTGCGCAGGCCACCGCGCCGGCATGGGTGAGCGCGTTTTCCACCTGGGCGTGCAGCACCCCCGGTGGCAGCCACAGGCCGTGTTGGTGGGCGTCGACGTCGAATGCGATGTGCCGTTCCATCGCCATGCCCACGATGTCCAGGTGGTTGCGACACAGCGCCAGTTCGTCCTCCAGCGCGACCCGTTGCTGGCTGCTGCTGGCGCGCAGGCGATCGAACTGTTCGGCCAGTGCTTCGACCAGGGCGCTGGCGCGCATCGGTGCCTGCTCGATCAGTTCCTGCAGGCAGGTCAGGGTGTTCATCAACCAATGCGGCTGGATGCCCCGTTGCAGCAACTGCAATGACAGGCGCGCGCGCTCTTCGCGCAGCAGCGCGTTGTGTGCGTCCAGTACGCGCAGCTGTGCGGCGTGCCGCACCAGCAGGAACCCCATCAGCACCGCCAGGAACAGGAAGTACGGCCCGTCCAGGAAGGCGCCGCGCAACAGCGGAATCGCCAGCGCACCGGCCAGCACCAGGGTCAGGATCGGCCAACGCTCGTCCGGCTCGCGGCGGGCGCGCAGCAGCAGTGCGACGGCACTGAGCAGGCTCAGCAACAGCAGCGCCGAACCGCGTCCATCGAAGCCCGGCACGAACGCCACCACGGCCACCAGCGCTGCCAGGTAGGCGATGCGCAGGGCTGTCGGCACCGCCACGCCGAAGCGGCGTGCAAGGTAGGCCGGCAGCAGGACCGCCGCCGCGAGATGCAGCGCCAGCAGCGCCAGCAGGCGCGGGCCATGCCACGGGTAGGCGTACCCGAGCAGTGGCCGCCAGCCCTCCAGCACCGGCAGCGCCAGGCCCACCGCACCCAACGCGAGCAGGACCCGCGCGCCGGGCACCTGTGGCCGTCCGCGCTGCGCCACCAGCAGGTACAGGCAGGCGGCCGCGAGCGCGCCGGTGGCAAGCGCGGCGATCAGCCAGGGCGCCACCGGGTGCCGATACAGCGAGGCGGCCGGTCCGATCGCAATGAAGGCGCCCGCGCTGCGCAGCGGCAGCCGGTGATGCTGGCTGGAGGCGAGCACCACCAGCGTGTCGGTGCCAGCGGCAGGCGCAGCGGGCAACGCGCGCAGGACGTCGACCTGCCCGGGTCGCTCCTCGTTGGCGGTAGCCCCGACCGCGCCATTGGCCGGCAGCGGCCGGCCGTTCCAGTACGGCTGGCTGGCCGCGCGCACGGACAGCCGCAGCGTGCGGTCGGCCGGTTGTTCCGCTGCGGTGGCAGGTACCTCCCAGCGCAGCCAGTAGGGGCCGCGCCAGCGTGCCAGTTCGCGTTGATCCACCGCGCGCCAGGGCAGGCCGTCGGGCGGCGTGGAGGGCACATCCGCCGACGCCGCCGGTGCCATCGCCGTCGGTTCCAGATAGCGCAGGCCGGCAGGCGGTGCTGCCGCCACCAGCCAGGCGGTGACCGCGGCGACCAGTACAACCAGGGTGGTGAGGGTTCGGAGGATCTGCATGCGGCCATCGTATCGGCTGCGTGGAGACATTGGTCCCCCGCGTGGAGCCGTTGGGCGGACGCGAACGCCTTCTCCGCCCGAGGGCGGCAGATGCTGGGGGTGTGTTGATGTGCCGCGCCCCCCCGGTGCGCGGTCCGCTGTTTCATCTTTCCTGGAGCCCGCCATGACCCATGCTTCGATGCTGCACGCTGATCGTCCCCGTTCCTGCCTGCACGGCATGGCCACGCGGCTGGCAACCCTGTGCCTGACCTTCGCCGCCGTTGACCCGGTGCTGGCCGCTGACACGGCGGCGCCGCTGGTGTTCGAACCCTATGCCTACCAGACCCAGGCGCACGGCACGATCGCAGCGGAAGCGGCTTACCTCGATGTGCCGCGCCGCCACGCGGCGCCGGACGGGCCGCGCATGCGTCTGCGCGTGGTCCGGCTGCGGGCGACGGCGGGCGACGGCCGCGCGGCACCCGTTGTGTATCTCGCCGGTGGGCCGGGCGGCTCGGGTATCGGGACTGCGCGGGGGCCACGCTGGCCGGTGTTCGACCAGGTCCGGCGCGATACCGACGTGCTGCTGCTGGATCAACGCGGCGTCGGCGCGTCCGAGCCACCGCCGACATGCCCGCATGTGCAGCAGTTCGATGACGCGCAACCGCTGCAGCGCGATACCGCGCTGGCCGCATTGCGTGACACCGCAGCGCGTTGTGTTGCGTTCTGGAAACAGGCCGGGGTCGATCTGGGCGCGTACACCACGGTGGAAAGCGCCGGCGACATCGACGACCTGCGGCGCGCCCTGGGCGTGCCGAAGATCAGCCTGTGGGGGATGAGCTACGGCACCCACCTGGCACTGGCCACGGTGCGCCTGCACGGCGACCGGCTGGAGCGGGTGGTGTTGATGGGCAGCGAAGGCCCGGACGATACCCTGAAGCTGCCGTTGGCGGCGGATGCGCTGCTGGCGCAGTTGGGTGCGTCAGCGGCCGATGCGGGTTTCGAGGATCTGACCCGCTCGGCCACGCGGGTACTGGCCACGTTGCGCCAGCAGCCCGCCCAGGGCAGGAGCCTGCTCCACCCGGACAAACAGGTCACCATCGGTGCCTATGACCTGCAGCTGGCGATGGCGGCCATGCTCGGCCGCCGCACCACCCAGCAGTGGCTGCCGTTTGCGCTGCGCCAGGCCGAGCGCGGCGATTACGGTCCGCTGGCCGACATCGTGCTGCTGCTGCGCGGTGAGTTTGGCCAGTTCGGCGCGATGTCGCTGGCGATGGACGTGGCCTCCGGCCAGAGTGCGCAGCGGCGTGCCTTGGCCGAGGCACAGGCGCGTACCAGCCTGTTCGGCGATGCGTTGAACTTCCCGTTCCCGATGCTGGGCGACGGGCTGGGGCTGGTTGATCTGGGGGGCGCGTTCCGGGCTCCGCTGCGGAGCGCGGTGCCGGTGCTGTTCATCAGTGGCACGCTGGACGGGCGGACCCCGCCGGCCAACGCCGAAGCGCTGCGGCCGGGCTTCGCCAACAACACGTGGCTGCTGGTGCGCGGCGCCAGCCACGACAACGAAATGTGGCTCGGGCAACCGGCCATTGCCGGCACCATCGCCGATTTCCTGGCGGGCCGGGCGGTCCGCGACGCGGTGCTGGACCTGCCGCCGCCGGCCTTTGTGACCGACCAGGCGGCGATGCTGCGGTCGCTGCCGCGCTGAGGGCAGGGCGGGGCGGGGAGCCGGCACGCTGCGTGGCCGGCTCACACCGTCCAGCCGCCCGCGTCGTCGGCGGCCACGTGCATCAGCTGATCCAGCTGCCGCAAGGCCCGGTGCAGTTCCTGCCGGCTCGACGCCGCGCCCAGTGAGATCCGCACCGCGTCATTGATCGCCACGCCCTGCGGGGTGAACGCCGACGACGGGGCGATCCCCAGCCCCTGCAGCCGCGCCGCATGGGTCAGGCTGGCATCGGTCCACTGGGCGGGCAACCGGCACCACGCATGCACGCCGGCACAGTGCTGCAGGAAGCGGGGCGACAACGTGGACTGCGCCAGATAGCGACGCTCGGCGGCTTCTTCCTGTACCAGTTTCAGCAGGGTGGCCGCCGACCCGTCCAGGATCAGCTGGGTCACCAGCGCGTTCATCAGCGGCGGCGCCATCAGGTTGACCGCGCGCAGCGCATCAAGCACGTCCTGCCGTGCCACACCGTCGGGCAGGTGCACGAAGCCGGTGTGCAGGCCCGGGCTGAGGCACTTGGACAGGGTGGAGATGTAGCAGGTGTGCTGCGGCGCCAGCAGGGCGAGCGGGGCAGGGGCATCGTCGACCAGCAGCCAGTACGGGTCGTCTTCGATCAGGCGCAGGTCCAGGCTGCGCAGCACGTCGGCCAGGGCCATCCGGCGCGCTTCGGGCATGGTGCGCGCGGTCGGGTTCTGCGCCGTGGGGTTGAGGTAGACCACGCGCGCACCGCTGGCACGCGCGTGGCGGCGCAATGCGCTGGGCAGCATGCCGTGCTCGTCGCACTCCACTACCCGCAACGTGCGTTGCAGCACCCGCGCCGCGTGCAGCAGGCCGGGATACACCAGCGGTTCGCACAGGATGACATCGCCGGCAGTGGTGAGTGCCAGCAGCAGTGCCGACAGCGCGGCCTGCGCGCCTTCGGTGACCACCAGCCGGTCGCTGTCCAGCCTGCCCAGGATTGGCTTGAGCCATTGCTGCGCGGCCAGGTGGTCGGCGCGGCTGCCACCGCCGACGTGGTAGGTCATCAGGTTGCTGGCGTCGCTGCGGCTGAGCACGGTGGCCAGGCCACGCTGAAGCATGTCGGCCACCTGTCCGCCACCGGGGCTGGGCGGCAGGTTCATGCTCAGATCCACCAGCTGCGCCAGCTCCACCTGCGGCGGGGCGACGAACGTACCCTGCGGGCCGCGTGCGTCGATCAGGCCGCGCTTGCGTGCCTCGGTGAACGCACGGGTGACCGTGGTCAGGTCCACGCCCAGGTCGTTGGCCAGCACGCGCTGCGCCGGCAGGCGCTGGCCGGGCCGCAGCGCGCCGGACCAGACCGCGCGCTCCAAGGCGTGCACGATGCGCAGGTAGACCGGCCCGTGGCCGTCGGCGATGAGAGTGTTCCACTGCATCGGCGCATCTTACGCCCGGGTGCGCGCGGCCCTGCGACAGTGTGTCGCATCATGTATGGATCATGTCGTTGCCTAACGTACGCGGCTGCGGCGGGCACCCCCCATGCATATCGGTCATGCAGGGGGGTGTTCGCCACTTTTCATGATCCGGGCCGCCCGGCCCGGCACTGCGTTGGAAGGGCCGACCCGCATGAACCCCGCTACACACACCGCTCGCCGCGCCGCCATGGCCGGTGCAGCCCGCGCCGGACGCTGGTTCGGACTGGCAGCGCTGCTGCCGTTGCTCACCGGGTGCAAGAACCTGGAATTGTTCAATCCCATGGGCAGCATCGCCGAACAGGAGATGCAGCTGATCCTGGTGTGCACCGGTCTGATGCTGCTGGTGGTGATCCCGGTGATCATTCTCACGCTGTACTTCGCCTGGCGCTACCGCGCCTCCAACACCAAAGCCACCTACGCCCCGGACTGGTCGCATTCCACCGCCATCGAGGTGGTGATCTGGACCATTCCGTGTCTGATCATCGTGGTGCTGGCCGTGCTGATCTGGAAGAGCACGCACGCGCTGGACCCCTACAAGCCAATCGCATCGGACAAGGCGCCGCTGCGCGTGGAAGTGGTGTCGTTGAACTGGAAGTGGTTGTTCATCTACCCCGACCATAACGTGGCCACGATCAATGAGCTGGTGATGCCGGTGGATACGCCGGTGGCCTTCAAACTCACCTCCGAGTCGATGATGAACGCCTTCTTCGTGCCGCAGCTGGGCAGCATGGTCTACACCATGCCCGCCATGCAGACGCGCCTGCACCTGATCGGCCATACCCCGGGCACCTACGCCGGGATGTCGTCGGCCTACAGCGGCTCGGGCTTCTCGGACATGAAGTTCCCGGCCCGGGTCGTGACCGATGCCGACTTCAAGCTCTGGCTGGACCAGGCCCGCAGCAGCAACGACCACCTCGGCGCCACGCGCCTGGCGGCGCTGGAAGTGCCTACCCACGGCGCACCACTGCAACGCTTCAGCGGCGTGGATACCGGCCTGTTCGACAGCATCGTCGCCCGGTACCACGGCATGGCCGATGACGAAATCTGCCTGCCGGGCGAAGAGCCCGGGGCCACCCCCCAGACGTTGAGCCTGGCCGCGCCTGCCAGCCGTACCGCGGAGAACTGATTGTGCTTGGAAAGTTGAACCTCGAAGCAATTCCCTACCACGACCCGATCATCATGTCGGCGCTGGCGGGCTCGCTGCTGCTCGGCGCGGCGATCGTCGCGGCGATCACCTACTACAAGAAATGGGGCTACATCTGGACCGAGTGGATCACCTCGGTGGACCACAAGAAGATCGGCGTGATGTACATCCTGCTCGCGCTGGTCATGCTGGTGCGCGGCTTTGCCGATGCGCTGATGATGCGCGCCCAGCAGGCGATCGCGGCCAATGACGCGGCCGGCTACCTGCCGCCGGAACACTACGACCAGATCTTCACCGCGCATGGCGTGATCATGATCTTCTTCGTGGCAACCCCGCTCATCGTGGGCCTGATGAACCTGGTGGTGCCGTTGCAGATCGGCGCGCGCGACGTCGCCTTCCCGTTCGTCAATTCGCTCAGCTTCTGGCTCTCGGCGGTGGGCGCGGTGCTGGTGATGCTGTCGATGTTCGTGGGCGACTTCGCCGCGACCGGCTGGGTGGCCTATCCGCCGCTGTCGGGGATCGAGTACAGCCCCACGGTCGGCGTGGACTACTACATCTGGTCGCTGCAGGTCTCCGGTATCGGCACCACGCTGACCGGCCTGAACTTCATCGTCACCATCCTCAAGATGCGTGCGCCGGGCATGGACCTGATGAAGATGCCGGTGTTCACCTGGACCGCGCTGATCACCAACATCCTGATCGTGGCGATCTTCCCGGTGCTGACCGCGACCCTGGCGCTGCTGACCATGGACCGCTACTTCGGCATGCACTTCTTCACCAATGATGCCGGCGGCAACGCCATGATGTACGTCAACCTGATCTGGATCTGGGGCCACCCGGAAGTCTACGTGCTGATCCTGCCGTGCTTCGGCGCGTTCTCGGAGATCATCGCCACGTTCTCGGGCAAGCCGCTGTTCGGCTACCGCTCGATGGTGTACGCGACCTGTTCGATCGGCGTGCTGTCGTTCTTCGTCTGGCTGCACCACTTCTTCACCATGGGCTCGGGCGCCAACGTGAATGCCTTCTTCGGCATCATGACCTCGATCATCTCCATCCCCACCGGGGTGAAGCTGTTCAACTGGCTGTTCACCATGTACCGCGGCCGCATCCGCTACCACTCCTCGACGATGTGGACGATCGGCTTCATGGTCACCTTCGCGCTGGGTGGCATGACCGGCGTGATGCTGGCCATCCCGGGTGCGGACTTCGTGCTGCACAACAGCCTGTTCCTGATCGCCCACTTCCATAACGTGATCATCGGCGGCGTGGTGTTCGGCTGCCTGGCCGGGATCACCTTCTGGTTCCCGAAGGCGTTCGGCTTCACCCTCAACGAGCGCTGGGGCAAGATCTCGTTCTGGTGCTGGCTGGTGGGCTTCTACCTGGCCTTCATGCCGCTCTACGTGCTCGGCTTCAAGGGCATGACCCGGCGCATGAACCACTACGCCGTGGAAGGCTGGCAGCCGTGGTTGATCGTGGCAGCCATCGGCGCGCTGGTGATTGCCGCCGGCATCGCAGCGATGTTCATCCAGTTCTACGTGAGCGTGCGCGACCGCAAGGCCAACCTGGACCTGACCGGCGACCCGTGGAACGCGCGCAGCCTGGAATGGGCCACGTCCTCGCCGCCGCCGTTCTACAACTTCGCCAGGACGCCGGTCATCACCTCGCTGGAGCAGCATTGGGACGACAAGCAGCGCGGTACGGCGTGGCAGCGCCCGGACCATTACGAAGACATCCACATGCCGCGCAACACCGGCGCCGGGGTGGTGATCTCGGTGTTCAGCCTGGTGCTGTGCTTTGCCCTGGTCTGGCACATGTGGGTGCTGGCGGCGATTGGCCTGGTCGGTGTGATCGCCACCTTCGTGCTGCGCTCCTACGACCGTGACGTGGACTATTACGTGCCCGCCGCCGAGGTGAAGCGCATCGAAGACGCGCATTTCGCGCAGATGGAAGGAGCCAAGGCATGAGCGGCGATACCCTGACCGCTGCTTCGCAGCACGGGCAGCTCGCGGCCGGTCACCATGACCACGCCCACGAGCACCACGACGACGGCAGCAAGACCGTCGTCGGGTTCTGGATGTACCTGATGGGCGACTGCCTGATCTTCGCGGTGCTGTTTGCCACCTTCGGGGTGCTGCTCAACGGCACCGCCGACGGTCCGTCGGGCAAGGAGCTGTTCAAGCTGGGCTTCGTGCTGTCTGAAACGGTGGTGCTGCTGCTGAGCAGCTTCACCTTCGGCCTGGCGATGCTGGGTCTGCAGGCCAACAAGCGCAACCAGGTGGTGGGCTGGCTGGCCACCACCGGGCTGCTCGGCGCGGTGTTCATCGGCATGGAGCTGTACGAGTTCGCCGAACTGATCCATGAAGGCGCCACCCCGGACGTGAGCGCCTACCTGTCGGCGTACTTCACCCTGGTGGCCACCCATGGCCTGCACGTCACCTTCGGCCTGCTGTGGCTGGCGATCATGATCCACCAGGTGCTGAAGTTCGGCCTGGACGGCATCGTTCGCCGCCGCCTGGCCTGCCTGAGCCTGTTCTGGCACTTCCTGGACCTGATCTGGATCTGTGTCTTTACCTTCGTCTACCTGCGGGAGTTCGTATGAGCCCGAGCGCTTCTGAAACCGATCACGGTGGCGGCCACGCCACCCTCAAGGGCTACATCGTCGGCCTGCTGCTGTGCCTGGTGCTCACCGGTGCCTCGTTCGGCGTGGTGATGGGCGGGTGGGTGCCGCAGCCGCTGCGCCTGACCGCCATCGTGGTGCTGTGCGTGGTGCAGTTGGTGGCGCAGCTGGTGCTGTTCCTGCACATCGGCGCGGGCCGCAGCCAGCGCGAGAACACCGGCATCTTCCTGTGCACGGCGTTCCTGATCGCCATTGTTGTCGCCGGGTCGTTGTGGGTCATGCACAACGCCACCCAGAACATGATGCCGATGCAGGTATGAGCGCGCTCATCGTGCACCGCCTGTCCTGCCTAGGCCTGGCGGCCGTGATGTGGCTGGTGGCGTCGCCGCCGGCAACGGCCGCCGCCCCACCATCCACCCCCGCCGCCGTGGTCGCCAGCGAAGCCTGGGTGCGGTTGCCGCCGCCCGCTGCGGGTGTGGCTGCCGGCTACGTGGAGCTGCACAACGGGGGCGCCGCCAACCGCCTGGTGGCGGCCAGCGCGGCCGGCTTCGGCCAGGTGCAGATCCACGCGATGCGCATGGACGGCGAGGTCATGCGCATGCAGGCACTGCCCGATGGGCTGGCGCTGCCGGCAGGCAGGATCACCTCGCTGCGACCCGGCAGTTACCACCTGATGCTGATGATGCCCAAGCGCCCGCTGCAGGAGGGCCAGCACGTGCGGGTACGCCTGCAGTTCGCCCACGGCGACGCGCTCCCGGTGGATTTCGTGGTGCGTGATGGCATGGGTGGGCAGGCCGGCCAGCACGGAGCGGAACGGTGATGCGTGGCGTGCTGGCGGCCCTGCTCGGCGGGATGCTGTTGGCGGGCTGCGGCACCGCCGACGCGCCGATCATGGGCCAGGCCGCATTGGACGCGGTGGCATTGCAGACCAGTGACGGGCGCACCGTGTCGATCCACGGTCTGCGCGGCAAGCCCACGCTGCTGTTCTTCGGCTTTACCCACTGCCCGGAAGTGTGCCCGCTGAGCCTGGTCAAGGCGGTGCAGCTCAAACGCCGGCTTGGCCCGCTGGGCGAGGACCTGCAGGTGGTCTTCGTGACCGTCGATCCCAAACGGGATACGCCCGCCCACCTGCGCGAGTACCTGGCCGCCTTCGATCCAGCGTTCATCGGCCTGAGCGGCGACGAGGCCGGTACCCGCGCCATCGCTGAAAGCCTGCGGGTCAGCTACCGGCAGGTGGGCGAGGGCGATGCGGCAACGTTCGAACATACCGCGTCGTGGTTCCTGCTGGGCGCCGATGGCACGTTGCAGGATGTGCTGGGTTATGCGCTCACCGATGCGGAGATGGACGCCCGGCTGCGCGCGAAACTGACGGTGCCCGGCGCGTGAGCCGCCGGGGATGAGCACTGCCGTGGCCACGCCCGCGCCGCGCACCGACGCCGTGCTGCTGCTGGCATCGGCCGGCTGCGCACTGACGGTGCTGGACACCAACGTGGTCGGCGTGGTGCTGCCCACCATTGCACGCGACCTGTCGGCGTCGTTCGCCGACATCGAGTGGGTGGTCAGCGCCTACGTGCTGTGCTTTGCCTCGCTGCTGTTGCCGGCCGGCACCCTGGCCGACCGGATCGGCCGGCGGCGCCTGTACCTGATCGGCCTGGTGCTGTTCGCGCTCACCTCGGTGGCCTGCGGGCTGGCCGCGCAGGCCGGCACGCTGTATCTCGCGCGGGCCGGGCAGGGCGCGGCGGCCGCGTTCATGCTGGCCCCGGCGCTGTCGCTGATCGGCCATGCCCACCAGGACCCTGCGCGCCGTGCCCGGGCCTGGGCGATATGGGGCGCGATCATGGGCCTGACCATGGTGCTGGCCCCGCTGATCGGCGGCGCCATCGCCACCTGGCTGGGCTGGCGGTGGGCGTTCCACATCAATCTGCCGCTGTGCCTGTTGCTCGCGGCGCTGAGCGGGCGCTACGTGCCCGAGTCGCGCGACCCTGTGCGCCGTCGCATCGACGTGGCCGGTGTAGTGCTGTTTGCCGGCAGCATGCTGTCGTGGACGTGGGCATTGATCCGCGGCCCGGTGGAAGGCTGGACCAGCACCGCTGTGCTGCCCTGGCTGGTAGCCGGCGTGGTGCTGGGCGCCACCTTCATCGGCGTGGAACGGCGCCGTGCTCAGCCGATGCTGGACCTGCGCCTGTTCCGGATACCGGCGCTGGTGGGCGCGGTGATCGCGATGTTCGCCTATGCGGCCGCAGTGCAGGTGATGGCCTCGCTGCTGCCGTTGCTGCTGCAGAACGTCCGCGGCGACAGCGTGCTGCAGGCCGGCCTGCACATGCTGCCGTTCGCGCTGGCGATGCTGCTGCTGCCGTTCCTCGGTCGGCGCCTGGGCGCGCACTGGCACTCGGGAAACATCCTCGTGCTGGGCCTGGGCGTGGCGGTGCTTGGCAACCTGGGCATCGCGCTGTCGCTGTGGAAGCACAGCGGCCCGGGGCTGCTGCTGGCGATGGCGGTGCTGGGCAGTGGCGGCGGCCTGCTCAACGGCGAAACGCAGAAGGCAATCATGAGCGTGATTCCCCCGGACCGCGCCGGCATGGCGTCTGGCATCAGTACCACCGCACGCTTCTCCGGCATCCTGATCGGGTTTGCGACGTTGGGCGCGGTGCTGTCCAGCCATGTGCGGGCGGCTGCCGACGCCGCATTGACCGCCGCCGGCAGCCCGGTGTCGCCGGCGCTGCTGGAACGGGTGGTGGTCGGCGAGCTGTCGACCGCGTCGGATGCACTCGGCGTGCTGGCGCGCGCGGCGTATGCACAGGGCGCTGGCCATGCGTTCATCGCCGCCGCACTGATGGCCCTGCTGGCGATGCTGGCCACAGGATGGTTGATGCGCCTGCCGCCGCGCTGAACGCGGGCGGCAGGAGCGCAGACACGGCGTGTGCGGTCAGGGTGCCACCGCGCGCAGCGCCCAGCATGCCGCACCGAATGCAACGCGATCGCCCTGCACGAACGGCGCGAAGGCTTCCACCACCACCTGCAGCACCTGGGCACGCAGCGCCGCGTCGATCCGCGGGTCGCGCAGCATGCCGCCCACCGGCCCCAGCAACGACACGTACCGCTGCAGGTCGGCGGTGCGGATGCTGCAGACCTGGTCCACCGCCGTCACCTCGATATCGCGCCAGCCACTGTCGGCCAGGATGTCGAGGACGCGCTGGCGATCGGCGAAGGCGAACTGCCCGGGCCCATCGGCCGAGCGCGGGGGCAGCGCCAGCAAGGGCGCGGCGGCCCGTTCGGCGGTGGTCATGAACGCATTTTCGTCCGGGGCACGCCACGCCAGTGCGTGCAGCGTGCCGCCGCTGCGGGTGGCCACGCGCAGGCCGGTGAAGGCCTGCACCGGGTCGTCGAAGAACATCACGCCAAAGCGTGACACCACGTGGTCGACCGCGGCCGGGGCGAATGCGTGACGCTGCGCATCGGCCGCGATGAACTCCACCGGGTGCGCGGTGCTGCGTGCACGCTTGCGCGCCATCGCGATCATGGCCGCGGAGATGTCCAGCCCGGTGCAGTGGCCGCCAGCGCCCAGCCGTGCTGCGATGGCCAGGCTGACCGCGCCGGTGCCGCAACCGACGTCCAAGACCTTCCATGGCGAACCGGGCGGAACGCCTTGGGCCAGGTACTCGGCGAATGGCGCGAACATGTCATCCAGCACGGGCTGGGCCTGTACCCAGGCATCCCCGGCGGGCCCATTCCAGAGGGCGTGTTGCGTGGTGTCGGTCATAAGGGGCGTTCTGGCCTTGCCAGCCGGGTAGGGATGGCCGCACTCTGCCACTTCAAGTGCACTTGAGGTCAAGCGGATGCAGGAACTGGACATTGCCGAAGTGGCCCGTCGCACTGGCCTGGCGGCGTCCGCATTGCGCTACTACGAGCAGAAGGGGCTGATCCAGCCGATCGGCCGCCAGGGCCTGCGCCGGGTGTTCGCCGCGAGCGTGCTTGAGCGCCTGGCGCTGATTGCGCTGGGACGCGCGGCCGGTCTGTCGCTGGCCGATATCGGGGCGATGCTGGCCGTCGAGGGTGGCGCCGCCATCGATCGCGTACGGCTGGCTGCCAAGGCCGATGAACTGGACGCCAGCATCCAGCGCATGACCGCCATGCGTGACGGCCTGCGCCACGCGGCCGCCTGCCGCGCCACCAGCCACCTGCAGTGCAGCCGGTTCCGCGCCCTGATGCGGGTGGCCACGCGCGCAGGCTGAGCGCAGCGCCGCGGCGTGGGTTACGGCAGCAAGCGGTCGATCAGCATTCAATCCCGATCAGCCACTGGGTCTCATCGGCGTTGGCGTCATCCAGGTCTTCCCGGCGGGAAATCGGCGTGGTGCAGCCCCGTGGGGCGATGTACTCCACCGCAATCGACGCCGCCTCCTGTTTCTTGATCGGCTGGCTGGAGGCGCTGCGCACAAGGACGTAGTAGGGCTGTTGGAACGGGATGATGTAACTGTCGATGGTGTAGCGCTGTTCCCCCCGGGTGACCTCGGCGTGGTTCTCTTCGACCAGCGTCAGCCGGCGGGTATCCACCTCCTTCTGACCGGTTGCCTGCGCGGGCGCAGCCAGGACGGCGATGAGAACGATCGCGGTGCAGATGTGTTTCATAAGGCATTCCTTTGTCTGTAAATCGCTGGCGGAGGATGCACCCAGGACCGGCGCGCTGCCGGCCCTGGGTGTCACGTCTGCCGACAGAGCGGCCGGATCGGGTGATTCTTGAGGGCATGCGCTCAGAACCGGTACTTCGCGCCCAGCGACACGAAGGTGCCGCGCAGGTTGTACTGGGTGATGTCGAACCCGTTGGAGCCGCCGGCCGGATCGAACGGCGGGTCCTTGTCGGTCAGGTTCTGCACCGACAACGACAGCGTGGTCTTCGGCAGCCCGGTGTAGGCCACGTACAGATCCAGTTGGTGGTATGCCTTGATCCGGTCGTTGAGGCCCGGATTGCTGGTCTGGGTGGCCACCCGCTGGTCGTACCCGGCGATGTACTGCAGGCTCAGCGTGCTTTGCCAATCACCCAACGCCCAGGCGAGGGACGTGGTTCCGCGTGTACGCGGCAGGGCGCCCAACCGGTTGTTGCCGGCGCCCTCGACCGGCGCCTGGCCGGCGACCAGCGGTTGCTTGAAGGTCAGCAGATGGCTCCAGCTGCCGGCCAGCGTCACCGTGCCCCAGCCCTCGGTGCGGAACGTGCGACTGATGTCCAGGTCGATACCCGACGTTTCGAGCTCGCCCTGGTTGGCGTACTGGTTGGTGATGATCTGGATGCGTCCCTGTGCGTCGCGCTGTACGCGGCCCGGGAACAGGTCCGGGTTGTTGACGATGAACTGCGCATTGTCCGGCTTGATCAGGTTGTCCTGCTCGATCCGGTACACGTCCACGCCCACGCTGGTATCGGCATCGGGGGCCCACACCACGCCGACGTTGTAGTTCTTCGAGCGCTCCGCCTCCAGGTTGGGGTTGCCGGTGCGCAGGTTGGTTACGCCGCGGCTGCCGCCGGGCGCCAGCGGATCGAACGGATCCACCACCGACCCGTAACTGATGGTCTGGCCCTGGGCGATCTCCGGCAGCGACGGCGCGCGGAACCCGCGCGAGAACGACCCGCGCAGCAGTAGCGCATCCAGCGGCTGCCAGCGCAGCGCCACCTTGGGCGAGAACGCATTGCCGAAGTCGTCGTAGTGATCGCCACGCCCGGCCACCTGCAGCTCCAGCGTGCGGTGCAACGGAACGCTGAACTCCGCATAGGCCGCGCTGACCCGGCGTTCGCCATCCACGATGTTGATCGCCGGGCGCAGCTCGGTTCCGGACAGCACCTGCGCGCTGGTGCGCGCATCCAGGGATTCGCGACGCACCTCGGCGCCCCACGCGAACCCGATCGGGCCGGCCGGCAAGTCCAGGAAAGAGGTGGACGCCTTGATGCTGGCTGCATCCAGCTGGTACCAGCCGGGGCGCTTGGTCTGCAGCCGCAGCGCCTCCAGCGCGCCCGGCGTACTGGCCGGGTCCAGGAAGTTGTAGCTGCCGTCGCGCAGGATCTGCTCGAAGGCATAGCGATCGATGAAGTTGTCCACATACTCGCGCTGCTCGCTCTGCGAGGTCTCTGCGGCCACCTCCCAGTCCCAGCGTTCGGTCGTGCCGCGCGCACCGGCCAGGACCCGGTAGAACACCTGGGTGTTGTCCTTCAGGCGCGGGCCGATATCGAAGAAGCTGTACTCGAATGGCAGGGGCGCGCCGGTGCTGTTGTTGGGGTGGCCCACCGGCAGTACCGCGGGAATGTCGACCAGCGTGCCGGTGGCCGGGTTGTAGGCGCGCAGGCCGGGGCCAACGGTCAGCGGCGCGCTGAAAATCTGGTCGGCCTGGTTGTGGCTGTACAGCACGTCGGCGAACAACTCCAGTCGATCACCGAAGGTTTTGGTCGCGCTCAACGATGCCTGCAGGCGTTCGGCGCCGGGTTGCAGGGTCTTGAACGGCTGCGCGTTGAACGCGCACGCATTGCCGGGCAGGGTGCTGCCGAAATCGCTGTAGGGGCGCAGTTCGCTGCCGGTCGGGCAGGGCGCGAACGGCACCGGCTGGCGCGGATTGGCCAGCCAGTTGCCGCCGGCGGTGGACCAGCCGGCCAGGCGCCCGCCGGCCCGGTCACGGAAGTCGCCGCTGCGGGTGTAGGCGCGCTCGTCGGCGTCGAGCCGGTCGCGCTTGAGCAGGTCCAGCCCGAACAGCACGTTCCAGCCGTCGCGTTCCAGGTTGCCGATGCCGGCCAGCAGATTGGCCTTCTTCTCGTCCAGCCCGCCCTGGGTGGCCGTGCCGAAGGCGCCGCCGATCCCCACGCCCTCGAAGTTGCGGCGCAGGATGATGTTGACCACCCCGGCGATCGCGTCCGACCCGTACACCGCCGAGGCGCCGTCCTTGAGGACTTCGATGCGCTCCACCGCACTGATCGGCAGTGCATTGAGGTCGACGAAGGTGTCCTGGGTATTCAAGGCGAAGCCGAAGTTGGCCACCCGGTAGCCGTTGACCAGCACCAGCGTGTTCTTCGGGCTGAGCCCGCGCAGGCCGATCGAGGCCGAGCCGGCGGCGAAGCTGCCGGTGTACTGCTCGTCGTAGCTGTTGCCGGCATTGGCCGACAGCGACCGCAGTACATCGGTCAAGGTGGATTTTCCGGTCTGTTCGATCTGCTCGCGGGTCACCACCTGCACCGGGTTGGGGCCGGCGGTGTCGGTGCGTTTGATGTTGGAACCGGTCACCACCACGGTCTGCAGCGTGGTGCTGTCGGGCGCGGGTGCGGTATCGGCGAAGGCGGGTGCGGCGAACACCAGCGCGATGGCGCTGGTCAAAGCACTGAAGCGAAGCATGGGGCAATCACATCGGGTGGGCGGGCCAGTAGTCCATGGCGGCCGCGCGGTGCCCAATGGCGTTACTTCATCCAGTCATGACAAATGGAACTGAATGGGCGCGCCGCGTTCCGTGACTCAGCCCGCTACCGTGTCCACCAGCAGCTTCACGTTGAGCACCAGGATGATCGCCGCGATCACCCACGCCAGTGCGATCAGCCAGCGCGGCGCCACCAGCGCGCCCATCTTTGCCTTGTCCGAGACGAACCGCACCAGCGGAATCACCGCGAACGGCAACTGCATCGACAGCAACACCTGGCTGAGCACCAGCAGCCGCGCGGTGCCCTGTTCGCCGTAGATTGCGGTGACGATCACCACCGGCACGATCGCGATGCCGCGGGTGATCAGGCGGCGTGCCCAGGGTGCGATGCGCAGGCGCAGGAAGCCCTCCATCACGATCTGCCCGGCCAGCGTGGCGGTCACCGTGGAGTTGATGCCGGAGGCGAGCAGGGCGACCGCGAACAGGGTCGAGGCCAGCCCCACGCCGAGCATGGGCGCCAACAGTTCGTAGGCCTGCTCGATCTCCTGCACGTCGGTGCGCCCGTGCGCGTGGAAGACCGCTGCGGCCAGGATCAGGATCGAAGCATTGATGAACAACGCCAGCATCAAGGCGATGGTGCTGTCGGTGACTGCCCAGCGCAGCGCGCTGCGGCGGCCGGGGTCGGTGCGCGGATAGGCGCGGGTCTGCACGATGGACGAATGCAGGTACAGGTTGTGCGGCATCACCGTGGCGCCGATGATCCCGATGGCCAGGTACAGGGCGTGCGGATTGGTGACCACCTCCGCACGCGGAATGAAGCCGCCCAGCACGGCCTGCAGCGGCGGTGCGGCGAACGCGATCTGGATGGCGAAGCAGGCGAAAATCACCAGCAGCAGCGCGATCACGAACGCTTCCAGCGCACGGAAGCCACGGTTCATCAGCCACAGCACCAGGACCACGTCGATGGCGGTGATGATTGCCCCGGCCAGCAGCGGGATGCCGAACAACAACTTGAGCGCGATGGCCGTGCCGATCACTTCGGCCAGGTCGCAGGCGATGATCGCGATTTCGCAGAGCAGCCACAGGCCCAGGGTGACCGGGCGCGAGTAGTGGTCGCGGCAGGCCTGGGCCAGGTCGCGCCCGGTGGCGATGCCGAGCCGCGCCGACAGCCCCTGCAGCACGATGGCCATCAGGTTGGACAACAGGATCACCGACAGCAGCAGGTAGCCGAACTGGGCGCCGCCGGCGATGTCGGTGGCCCAGTTGCCCGGGTCCATGTAGCCCACCGACACCATGTAACCCGGGCCCAGGAACGCCAGCAGCCGGAACCACCAGTGCCCGCCGTGTGGCACGGCGACACTCGCGTTCATCTCGCCCAGGCTGGGGCTGTGGCCGTCCGAGGAAGGCCAGGCAGGAGCGGTGTCGGGGCGGCGTTGAATGTCCACGGCCGCAATATAGCAGAGGCTATGTTATCAAGGCTTTGCAATTTCAGGCCACGCCGATGGCGGCCGCCGGCCATGCCTCACCGCGGCGGTCGGGGCGGAATACGCATGCCGTGGGTATGCGGCAGGCAGGCTTTCATCGCATCGATGAAGGCCCGCAGCCGGCTCGGAATCTGCCGGGCGGACGGGTACACAAGGTGCACAGGCAGCGGCGGTGCTTCGCGGTCGGGGAGCAGGCGCAGCAGTCGGCCGGCGCGCAGGTCATCACTGACCAGCCACGTCGACACCACCGCCGCGCCCAACCCGGCCAGCGCGGCCTGGCGCACCACGAACAGGTTGTCGGTGAGCAGCCGCGGCTGGATGTCGACCTGCAGCGCCGGGCCGCCGTCGCCCGCCAGCAGGGTGACGCGCTCGCGGTAGTAGGTGGTCAGCGCGATCCAGGGCAGCGAACCCGGCAACGCCGGATCGTGCACGTCGGCCGCGCCGACCAGGACCGGCGCGGCCACCGCAATGCGCGGCACTTCGGCCAGTGGCACGGCAACCAGGTGTGGGGCGTCCACTGCCCCCACCCGGATCGCGCAGTCGATGCCCTCGGCGATGAAGTCGGGATGGCGGTCTTCCAGCATCCACTCCAGGGTGACCTGCGGGTAGCGCGCCAGGAACTGCAGCATCGGCTCCAGCAACTGGGCCTGCCCGAAGGCGTGCGGCACCACCACGCGCAGGCGCCCGCGCGGCACGTCCACTTCGCCACGCAGGTCGGCCTGGATCGCGTCCCAGTCGGCGACCAGCGATTGCGCATGCGCGAAGCAGCGTTGGCCGTCGTCGGTGAGCGTCATGCGGTGGGTGGAGCGTTTGAGCAGCTGCAGGCCGAACAGCCGCTCCAGCGCCTGCAGGCGGCGGCTCACGGTGGGCTGGGTCGTGCCCAGTTGCACCGCGGCCGCCGAGAGGCTGCCACTTTCAACGATGCGGACGAAGGTACGCAGCAGGTCGATACGGTCGGCACCGGCAGCGTTGGCTGGAGTGTTCATGCGGTGGGCGTATAGGCGATATGTGCGCCAGCCTACTACACGCGCGGATCTTCAAGGCCGATGCTGGCGCCATCGTCTTCCCGCCTGGAACTCCTTATGTCCACTGTGCATATCCCCGCCGCGGCGCCAGCCACGCACGCCGTGGCGCCGCGCCTGATCCTGGCCATGGCGGCCGGGGCCGGCTTCTCGGTCGCCTCGATCTACTACAGCCAGCCGATGCTGGGGGTGATCGGACCCGACCTGGGCGCTGCTCCCGCCGCCACCGGCATGGTGCCCACGCTGACCCAGTTGGGCTACGCGCTGGGGATCCTGCTGCTGGCCCCGCTGGGTGACCGCTTCGACCGGCGCCGGCTGATCCTGGCCAAGGCCGTGTTGCTGGCGCTGATGCTGGCCGGGGCCGCGCTCGCCGGCAGCCTGCCGACCCTGCTGCTGGCCAGCCTGCTGATCGGCGTGACCGCGACGTTGGCCCAGGACGTCGTACCCGCCGCGGCCAGTCTGGCACCGGCGGCCGAACGCGGCAGCGTGGTGGGCAAGGTGATGACCGGGTTGCTGCTGGGCATTCTGCTCTCACGCGTGGCCAGCGGGCTGGTCGCGCAATGGCTGGGGTGGCGCAGCATGTTCGCCCTGGCGGCGGTTTCGGTGGTGCTCATCGCCATTGCCCTGGCGCGCGCGTTGCCGCGGTTCGCGCCCACCACCACGCTGGGCTACCCGGCGCTGCTGGGCTCGCTGGTGGCCTTGTGGCGCGGGCAGCCGGCGCTGCGTCGGGCGGTGTTCGCGCAGGGGTTGCTGGCGGTGGGGTTCAGCGCGTTCTGGTCGACCCTGGCGCTGATGCTGCACAGCCGCTACCAGGTGGGCAGCGCGGTGGCCGGTGCGTTCGGCATCGCCGGCGCCGCCGGTGCGCTGGCCGCGCCGCTGGCCGGTCGCTGGGCCGACCGGCTCGGCAGCCATGCGGTGGCGCGGATCGCGATCCTGGTGGCGTTGGCGGGCTTTGCGATGCTGTTGCTGGAGGCGTGGTTGCCGCGTGCTGCGATCCTGCCGCTGCTGGCAGTCAGCGCGGTGGTGTTCGATTTCGGCTTCCAGTCGGCGCTGGTGTCGCACCAGACGCTGGTTTACGGCCTGGTGCCGGAGGCGCGCAGCCGGCTCAACGCGCTGCTGTTCACCGGCGTGTTCCTGGGCATGGCCAGCGGCGGTGCGCTCGGTAGCCTGGCGCTGGCGCACTGGGGCTGGACCGGCGTGGCGCTGCTGGCCACCGGAGCGGCGGCGCTGAGCCTGGTGGTGCGGCGCCGCTGAGCGGCGCGGCGGTCAGCCGTCGCCATCGGCCTGGGCATCGTCCAGGCTGATGATGCCGCGCTTGAGTGCCTGGGTCACCGCGTGGGTGCGGTCGCGCGCGCCCAGCTTCTCCATGAGGTTCTTCATGTGCGCCTTCACCGTCTGCTCGGAGATCCGCATCTGCTCGCCGATCGCCTTGTTTGAGCGCCCGGCGGCCACGTGGCCCAGCACTTCGGTTTCGCGCGGAGACAGGCTGTCTTCGACCACGTGCGCGGCGATGCTGGCCGCCAGCGGTGCGGGAATGCCGGCCCGGCGGCCGCCGTGCACGGTGCGGATGGTGTCGATCAGCTCGTGGCGCAGCATGTCCTTGAGCAGGTAGGCGCTGGCCCCGGCCTGCAGGGCGCGCACCGCCCGCACGTCACCTCGGTAGGTGGTGAGCACGATGATTCGTGCGCGCGGGTCGTGGTGGCGGATCCGGGTGATGGCGTCCACGCCGTCCACGCGCGGCAGCTGCAGGTCCATCAGCACCACGTCCGGGCGCAGGGCCAGGTACTGGGCAACCGCTTCCTCGCCATCGGCCGCTTCGCCCACCAGCCGCATGTCGGGCTGCATGCCAAGCAGCGCGGCCAGGCCGTCGCGCAGCAGGGGGTGGTCATCAACAACCAGCACGCCGATGGGGGCGGGCGACAGGGTCATGCGGATTCTCCAGTGAAACGCGGCCAACGCCAGCGGCGCGGCGAACGGCGGTAGATGCGATGGCGTGGCAGGAACAGTTCCACTTCGGTGCCCAGCCCCGGGCGCGACCACAAACGCAGGCGGGCCCCCAGGCGTTCGGCGCGTTCGCGCATGCCCACCAGTCCCCAGTGGCCTTCGGCCATAGACTCGGGCAGGCCGCGTCCATCGTCGCGCACATGCAGGCGCAACCCACGCAGGCCGTAACCCAGTTCGATCTCGATGGCGCCGGCGTGGGCATGCTGCAGGGCATTCAACAGCGCCTCGCGACCGATCAGGTACACCTCTTCGGCCGCTGCGCGCCGTAACGGGAGCGGCGCGCCTTCCACGTTGAGACGCAGCGCCGGGCTGCTGGCATCGTTGGCGCGTTCGCCGTACACCTGCACCAGTGCCGCACCGAGGTCCTGGTAGCCGTCGCTGTCGTCGCGCAGCGCGCTGACCCGGTCACGACCTTCTGCCAGTGCGCTTTCCGCCTGCTGCATGGCGTCTTCCAACGCGGCTCTTACCGGCGGTGGGGTGTGGCTGGCCTGGCTCACCGCATGCAGGCGCAGGATCAAGCCCTGGGTGCCCTGCAACAAGGTGTCGTGCAGTTCACGCGCGATACGCTCGCGTTCGGCATGACGCTCCTGCAGCCGCGCACGCACCAGCTGGGTCAGCCGGCGGCTGCGCAGGCGCATGGCCAGCAGGATCAGGGCCAGCAGCACCACCACGCAGGCGGCGTTGAACCACAGCGTCTGGTACCACATCGGCGCGATGCGGAAACTGCGGGTCGCGGCCACGGGGCTCCACACCATGTCCTGGTTGGCTGCGATTACCTCGAAACGATAGCGACCCGGGGAAAGGTTGGTATAGAACGCGCGGGTCAACGTGCCCGCGTCCTGCCAATGATCATCCAGCCCGATCAACCGGTAGCGGTAGCGGGTCCGTTCGGGCCGGCTCAACGCCAGTGCCAGGTAGTCGATCTGCAGCTGGGCGGTGCCCGCGGGCAACACCATCCCGTCGCGCAGTGGCTGCTGCGTCTGCCCATGGGACACGTCGCCGATACGCGGCTGCAGGGCGGCACCGGCGCGCTGCGCCACGCCGGTGTCGATCCACGCCAGCCCCTGGTTGGTGGACAACCAGAGCAGGCCATCGGCCGCCAGCATCGCGCTGGGCATCGGGGTGGTCTGCACGGCGATGCCGGGCATGCCGTCGCCACGGTCGAACAGCCGTGGTTCCACCGGCCTGCCGTGCAGTACCGCCTGCTCCAGGGTCGATGCGTCGATCCGCAGCAGGCCGCGGCTTCCGTTGAACCAGTAGTAAGCCGTGTGGTCGCGGACGATGCCGGTGATGCCCTCCAGCAGGCCGGGGGTGTCGGTCTGGGCAGCATGGAAGCGGTCGTCGTCGCCGAGCAGGGCCAGCCCGTTCTCACCCGCCACCCAGATCCGCGTGCCGATCATGGCAGTGGCGGTGATCGGCCCCACCTGCAGGCCATCGGCACGGGTGTAATGCCGCCACGCATGCTGGCGACGTACGCGCAGCTCGCCGTCGGGATAGCCCATCAACACGGCCCCGCCCGGGCCGGCCGCCAACGTGGTGCAGGCGTGTCCGGGCAGCGCCGGATCGCTGTCCCAGCGGCCGCGAAGGTAGTGCATCACGCGCTGGTCGCCAAAGCAGAACCACGCTTCGTCGCGACCCAGCGGCAGCACCGCGCGCAGTTCGCGCGGCGCGGGAAGTCCTGGCGGATGCAGTTCGTGCGGCTGGCCATCGCGTATCAGCAGCAGCGCCTCCCAATCGACCACCCACAGCGGCTGGTCGCTGGCGAGCGCGGCGCGGTGCAGGTCGGCCGACGGCGCCTGCAGCAGCGTACGGCGCAACGCCATGGGGCGCAGGTCTGCGCCATAGGCGAACACCTGTCCGTCGGGTGCGTGGTACAGCGTGCGCAGCGGATCGGCGGGGCCCGAGAGCGCCAGGCTGCGGACCTGATGGGCGCGGAACCGGTTGAGGCCCAGGTTCGTGCCGACCCACAGCGTGCCTTCGCGATCGGCCAGCACCGGCACCGCCGTGGTCGACGCCAGTCCTTGGGCTGCATCGAAGCGCTCGACCGGGGCGGCTGCCGATGCGGTGACATCCAGGCGGAAGATACCGCCACTGTCGACCAGACTGCCCCACAGGCTGCCATCGGCGGCGAACCGGATCCGCTTGGCCAGCAATGTGGGCCGACGCAGTGCCTCGCGTTCTGTGACGGGCAGCAGGCCGCGCGCATCCGCGACTGGCATGACGCCGCGTCGGCGATCGGCCAGCCACACCTGCCCGTTGTCGCGCAGGGCCAGCGATGAAAACGGTGCAACCGGCAGCGCCAGCGGTTCAAAGCGCGCGCCATTCGCTAGTAGTCGCCACAATCGCCCCGCGGCGATCACCCACAGCGTCCCGGTCCGATCGCGCAGCAGCCACTGGGCCGGTACATTGCCGATGCCCATGGCAGCGGTGGGCACCTGCCAGCGTTCACCGTCGAACCAGCGCAGCCCACCATCGGCCGCGGCCCACAACCGCCCGCTGCCGTCGCGCTCGATGCGCGGCACCAGCCCGGGCGGTAGACCCTGTGCCTGCGCGTAGTGGGTGAGACCGTGACGGTCGAGCCGGCTGATCCCGGCGTTGTAGTAGGCAATCCACAGCGTGCCGTCGGGATCCAGCGCGAGGGTAGTCATGTTAGAGGACGGGAACGTGCTGCCGTTGGGCGGCGCGGGGCGCTCGAACTGACGTCCATCGAACCGGTACAGCCCGGTGCCGGTGGCCAGCAGGAGGCTGCCGTCGGCGGGCTGGGCGATATCCCACACATCCCCGGGCGCGCCCTGGCCCACCACCCAGGCGGTGTGTTCGTACGCCGACAGCGGTGCCGCCAGCGCCGGCCATGCGGCCAGCAGCAAGCCCAGCAGCAGCCAGCCGGCGGCCACGCGGCGGTGCGTGCAGGCAGGGACGGGGACGAAGACGGCGGCGGACATGCTGCATTCTCGCAGGGATGGGGGGAGCAGCTGCTTACTCTTTCGGGGCAGGCGCCGCGCCCTGCAGTGCGGTACCCCTGCCGGGCCCGTTCTGGACCGCCCGCATGCAACGACTGTTCGTGATGTTCCCCGACCGTGCGCCCGGCGTTGGCTTGGTGCTGCTGCGGCTCGGCCTGTGCGCGGCCGTGCTTACGCTCCCGACGGCGCCGACAGGCTGGCTGCAGCTGGCGCCACTGGCTGCGGCATGCCTGCTGCTGGTGGGCGTGTGGACCCCGCTGGCAGCGGTCGCGCTGCTGCTGATGATGGGCGTGCACGCCGCATCGCACTGGGCGTGGCTGCCGCTGCCGGTGGCATTGCTGCTGCTGGGGCCCGGCGCCTATTCGCTGGATGCACGGCGTTTCGGTCGGCGCGTGCTGCGGCGGTCGCCCGGCGGTGGCGACGGGCGCGATCACCCGAAAGAGTAATCAGCGCTCCCACCGATGGAGGGTAGGGCAACGCGCGTGCCGCGGCGACCATGGCACACCCCGTCGTGGAGCCCGCTGATGGCTGCTTCGTCCCGCCCGACGCCACCCACACCTTGCACCTTGCCGCCGACCCAGGTGGCGGCGCTGCGGCGTGCCCTGGCCTATATCGACGCCAACCTGCAGCAACCGGTGCTGGTTGAACAGATGGCCGCCGCGGCCTGCGTCAGCCGTTTCCACCTGGCACGGCTGTTTCGTGCCGGGACCGGGATGAGCCCGACCGCGTACCTGCGCCAGCGCCGCATCGAACACGCCCAGCACCTGCTGCACGCCGGCGGACTGAAGGTCAGCCAGATCGCCAGCAGCCTGTGCTTCTTCGACCAGAGCCATTTCGTGCGCAGCTTCCGCGCCGTGACCGGCTGTACCCCCCGTCATTTCGCCCGGCGCAGCCTGCGCCCGGGCGCCTGAATCCCCTCGATCCCAAGGAACGCCCATGAACAAGGCCACCGCCGTCGCCGGCACCTCGCTGCTGTCGCCCACCGACCACGCCCTGGTGCTGATCGACTTCCAGTCGCAGATGGCATTTGCCACCCACACCATCGACATCTCCGCGCTGCGCAACAATGCCGCGTTGATCGCCAAGGGCGCGGCCGGCTTCAAGGTGCCGGTGGTGCTGACCACGGTTGCCGAGAAGTCGTTCTCCGGCCCGATGTTCCCGGAGCTGCCAGCGATCTTCCCGGGCCAGACGGTGTTCGACCGTACCTCGATGAACACCTGGGAAGACCAGCCGGTGATCGACGAGATCAACCGCATCGGCAAGCGTCGCCTGGTGCTCGCCGGCCTGTGGACCAGCGTGTGCATCGTCGGCCCGGCGTTGTCGGCGATCGACCAGGGCTTCGAGGTCTACGTGGTGACCGACGCCTGCGGCGACGTCAGCGTGGAAGCGCACGAGCGCGCCGTGACCCGCATGGTGCAGGCCGGCGCGGTGCCGATCACCGCGGTGCAGTACCTGCTGGAACTGCAGCGCGATTGGGCACGCAGCGCGACCTACGACCTCACCACCGGCATCGCGCGTGACCATGCCGGCGGCTATGGCATCGGCATTCAGTACGCCAGGACGATGTTCGGCGCGCAGGAAGGCGGCCACTGAGCATGGCCGGCGCCACCGGCCTGGACCTGGCGCTGTTGCTGCTGCGCATGGCGGCGGGCGGGTTTCTGCTGCCGCATGCGCTGGGCAAGCTGTTCGGCTGGTTCGGTGGGCCCGGCCTGGCCGGGTTCGCCGACGAACTGCGCGGCTTCGGCCTGCCGGCGCCGCGACCGATGCCGCTGCTGCTGGCGGCGGTGCAGGTGCTGTGCGGGCTGGCGGTGCTGATCGGTTGGCAGACTCGGCCCGGCGCGGTGATCGCGGCGGTGTTCCTGCTGTCCACCGCGCTGCTGACGCTGCGCCATGGCTGGTTCTGGATGCGCGGCGGTGCCGAGTACTCCGTGTTCTGGACGCTGACGCTGCTGGCCATCGCCCTGGCCGGTCCTGGCGCGTTTGCACTACAGCCGTCACTGGCAGGGGCAGCGTGGCCATGACCGCCGATCCGCACCATCCCGCTCGCCGCGACCTGCTGCTAGGCGTCGGCGCAGGCCTGGCGCTTGCTGCAGGCGCCCGCGCCTTTGCCTCATCCCCGGAGAAACGCATGTCTACGCTGCTCATCCGCAATGCCCGCATCACCACCCTCGACCCGGCCTGCCCGCAGGCCGATGCGCTGGCAGTGGTGGACGGGCGCATCGCCGCCGTCGGTACCGAAGCGCAGGTACGCGCCGGGCTGGACGTGGGCACCGTCATCGATGCCGGCGGCCGTCGCGTGGTGCCTGGCTTGAACGACAGCCATACCCATCTGATCCGCGGTGGCCTCAACTACAACCTGGAACTGCGCTGGGACGGGCTGCGCTCGCTGAGCGATGCGATGGCCATGCTGAAGGCGCAGGTGGACAATACGCCGGCCCCGCAATGGGTGCGCGTGGTGGGCGGATTCACCGCCGAACAGTTCGTGGAAAAGCGGCTGCCCACCCTGGCCGAGCTCAACGCCATCGCCCCGGACACGCCGGTGTTCCTGCTGCACCTGTACGACCGGGCGCTGCTCAACGGCGCCGCGCTGCGTGCCTGTGGCTATGACCGCAACACGCCGGACCCGCCGGGCGGCCAGATCGCGCGTGACAGCCTGGGCAATCCAACCGGCCTGCTGTTGGCCAAGCCCAACGCGCTGATCCTGTACGCCACGCTGGCCAAAGGCCCGCGTCTGCCGATGGAGTACCAGGCCAACTCCACCCGGCATTTCATGCACGAATTGAACCGCTTGGGCATCACCTCGGTGATCGACGCCGGGGGCGGCTTCCAGAACTATCCGGAGGACTATCAGGTCATCGAGCAGCTGCACCGCGACGGGCAGCTCACCGTGCGCATCGCCTACAACCTGTTCACTCAGAACAAGGGCAAGGAGAAGCAGGACTTCCAACACTGGAGCGAGATCGTCGCCCCGCGCCAGGGCGATGACCTGCTGCGTCACAACGGTGCCGGCGAGATGCTGGTGTTCTCCGCGGCCGACTTCGAACTGTTCAACGAGCCGCGTCCGGAACTGCCGCCCGGCATGGAGCCGGAGCTGGAAGAAGTGGTGCGGCTGCTGGTCGAGAAGCGGTGGCCGTTCCGCATCCATGCCACCTACGACGAAAGCATCGATCGCATCCTGGATGTGTACGAGCAGGTCAACCGCGAGATTCCGTTCGGCGGCCTGCACTGGTTCATCGATCACGCCGAGACCATCACCCCGCGCAACATCGACCGCATCCGCGCGCTCGGCGGCGGCCTGGCCATCCAGCACCGTATGGCCTACCAGGGCGAGGCGTTCGTGCAGCGTTATGGCAGCGAAGCCGCACGCCACACCCCGCCGGTGCGGCGGATGCTGCAGGCCGGTGTGCCGGTGGGCGCAGGCACCGACGCCACCCGCGTGGCGAGCTACAACCCCTGGGTGGCGCTGTCGTGGCTGGTCACCGGGCGCACCGTGGGCGGGTTGGCGCTGTATGGCGAGGAAAACCTGCTGGAGCGCGAGGAAGCGCTGCGGCTGTGGACGCAGGGCAGCGCGTGGTTCTCGGGGGACGAAGCCAACAAGGGCACCCTGGCGGTAGGGCAGCTGGGCGACTTCTGCGTGCTGTCGTCGGACTTCTTCGCGGTGGACGATGCCGCCATTGCCGACATCACCAGTCTGCTGACCGTGGTGGGGGGGCAGGTGGTATACGGCGAAGGCGACTTCGCGCCGCTGGCCCCGGTCCTGCCGCCGGCCATGCCCGATTGGTCGCCGGTCAACCGCTTTGGCGGCTACCACGTGGGCGGCGCCGCCACCGGACTGACCGCGCACGCGCATGCCCACGGGGCAGGCGGCTGCCGCACCCATGGCGCGCACGGCCATGCCGCGGCACACGCCGTGCCGACCGATGCGCCGAACGCGTTCTGGGGTGCATTGGGATGTTCGTGCTTCGCCTTCTGACCCTGGGGCTGGCCGCCACCTCGCCGGCGCTGGCCTGCGAGGCGGACGGCCCCGGCCAGTGCATGGCGCTGGACAGCGGTGGCACGCTGCAGATGGATGCGTCGCTGCGTCTGCGCAGCATGTATTACGATCCGACCCGCTTCGGCGTGCAGGGTGGCAAAGAGGACGGTTACGGGCTGCTGCGGGCGCTGGCGTCGATCCGCGCAGACCGTGGTGGATGGCAGGCCGTGGCGCAACTGGGCGTGCATGCCGAGCAGGGCCGCAACGGCGGTGCCGGTGGCACCGATCGGGGTGCGCTGGATGTGCAGCAGGCCTACGTGCATTGGCAGGGCGAACACCTTGGCTGGCAGCTGGGCCGACAGGAAGCCGGCTATGGCAGTTCGCGGCTGCTGTCGGTGCGCGACGGGCCGAACATCCGCCTGGCGTTCGACGGCGTGCGCGGCCGCTGGCGCACGTCGCGCTGGCAGCTGGACCTGATGGCGCTGCGCCCGGTCGACAACCGGCCGGGTGCGTTCGATGACCGCAGCGACCCCGGCCAGTACCTGCTGGGCGGGTATGCAACGCTGCGGGGGCGCAGCGCGGGCACTGGCCTGGACCTGTACCTGCTGGGCTATGGTCGCGACGATGCCCGCTTTGCCGGTACCCAGGGCGACGAGCGGCGCACCACGGTGGGGGCGCGCTGGTTCGCCCGGCAGCCACGCTGGGATGCCAACGTCGAACTGGTGGGGCAGCGCGGCACGTTGTCCGGGGCGCACGGCGACCTCGCCATCCGGGCATGGACGCTGGCCAGCGATACCGGCGTGCGCTGGTCGCAACGCGCGTGGCAACCGCGGCTGGGCGTGAAAGTGGACATCGCCAGTGGTGACCGTACGCCCGGCAATGGCCGGTTGCAGACGTTCAATGCGCTGTATCCCAAGGCGGCGTACTTCAGCGAGGCCAGCCTGCTGGCACCGGCCAACCTGATGGATGTGCAGCCGACCCTGACCCTGACCCCGCATCCGGCGGTCACCACCGAACTCGGCTGGCAGTTGGCGTGGAAGCAGCGCCGCGCCGATGCGATCTACACCACGCCCGCCCCGCTGGCCGCGTTGCCCGGCAGTGCCGGAACGCCGCGCCGCATCGGGCAGCAGTTCAAGTGGGAAACCACGTGGCGGGCAAGCCCGCAGTGGCAATGGCAGGCGCAGTTGGCCTGGTTCGAGGCCGGTCCCGGCCTGCGCGCGGCCGGTGGCCGCGACACTTTGTTTGCATCGATGGTAGGAGCGTGGCAATGGTAAGCAACACTGAAGGCGCCGCACCCGGCGCATGGTCGCCGCTCAAGATCGGCCTGTTCCGCGCGATGTGGCTGGCGATTCTGGGCAGCAACGTCGGCACCTGGATCAATGACGTGGCCGCCGCCTGGGTCATGGCCGAGCGCACCGAGTCGCCGTTGATGGTGGCGCTGGTGCAGTCGGCCACTACCGTGCCGGTGGTGCTGCTTGCACTGGTGGCCGGCACCCTGGCCGATATCGTCGACCGGCGCCGCTATCTGCTGTTCACCCAGGGCTGGATGCTGCTGGTGGCTGCCACGCTGGCCACGTTGACGGGGTTGTCGATGCTGACCCCCGGGCTGTTGGTGGCGCTGACCTTCGCGATGGGCTGCGGCGCGGCGATGGCGATGCCGGCGCAAGCGGCGATCGTTTCCGAGCTGGTGCCACGGCCGATGCTGGCCTCGGCGGTGGCGTTGAATTCGATCGGGATCAACATCGCGCGCTCGCTGGGCCCGGCCATTGGCGGGTTGATCGTGGCGCAGTTGGGGCCGAGCTGGGCGTTCGGCCTGAACGCGTTGAGCTTTGCCGCAATGCTGATCGTGCTGACCCGCTGGGCGCCGGACGCAACGGCGTCCACGCTGCCGCCAGAAGGCTTCGGTGCGGGCCTGCGTGCGGGCCTGCGTTATGCACTGCGCGCCGGCCGCCTGCAGGCGGTGTTGGTGAAGTCGGCCGGGTTCTTCTTCTTCGCCAGTGCGGTGACCGCGCTGCTGCCGCTGGTGGTGCGCGGGGAAATGCACGGCGGCGCGGGCCTGTACGGCATCCTGCTGGGCTGTATCGGCATCGGCGCGGTCACCGGCGCGCTGGTGCTGCCGACGCTGCGTGCGCGCATGGACCGCGACCTGCTGGTACTGCTGGCCACGCTGGCCTGCGCGCTCAGCCTGTTCGGGCTGGCCTGGCTGCGGCACATGGCGCTGTTGCCGCTGGCGATGCTCGTCAACGGCTTTGCCTGGATCACGGTGCTGTCCTCGCTGCAGATCGCCGCGCAGACCGCGGTGCCGCCGTGGGTGCGGGCACGTGCGCTGTCGCTGTACATCATGGTGTTTTCGCTGGGCATGGCCGCCGGTGGCCTGAGCTGGGGCAGCATCGCCCAGCGCACCTCGATCCCGCTGGCGTTGACGATCGCCTCGGTTGGCGCGGTGATCGCCGGGCTGCTGGTGTGGCGCGTGCGCATCGCCGGCAGCGAGGAGCTGGACCTGCGGCCGGCCGGCTACTGGCCGGCGCCCGAGCTGGCGGTGCCGGTGTCGCATGATCGGGGGCCGGTACTGGTCACGGTGGAGTACCGCATCGCCGATGCCGACCGTGCGGCTTTCCATGCGTTGATGGGGGAACTGGGCCGCACCCGGCGCCGCGACGGCGCGGTGCTGTGGGGCGTGGCCGAGGACGTGGCCACGCCGGGCATCCACCTGGAATATTTCGTGACCAGTTCCTGGGTGGAACACCTGCGCCAGCATGAACGCGTGACCGCCGAAGACCGCGACCACCAGCTGAAGGTACGGGCGCTGCACCGGGGCGAACACGCGCCGATCGTGCGGCATTTCGTGGGTGGTCATGGCGCGCTGCCGACGTTGAAGCACTCCCACGAACTCGGCTGACGGGCGGATACAAGAAGGAGGTGCTTGGCCCCTCTGCGGGGCAAGCAGAAAACATGCCTTGACGCATTTCAGGCGCAGCCGTCGGCGGGTCGGGCGCCGGGCCCCCATGCCCTTTCCGGCGAATGTCCCCCGGCGTCGGCCTGCGGCCGCCACCTCCTCCTTTATTTCGCCTCCAAGGGCATGGGGGCCCAGCGCCCGACC